>DYEQ01000002.1 GCA_020725645.1 Candidatus Fermentithermobacillaceae bacterium
GCGTCCTGAAAAAGGAGATGCCCATGAGGTTTCACGCTCACAGGGCGGACGACATCGCCACGGCGGTAAGGGTAGCTCGGGAATTTGACCTGGACTTCAGCATAGAACATTGCACCGACGGTGCCACCATCGCGGAATTTCTTGGCACGCTCGGCGCCAGAGTTCACGTGGGGCCATTCCCCTCGACCAGGTCGAAAGTGGAGCTCAGAAATCTCTCGGCCAAAACTCCCGCGGTCCTTCAAAAGGCCGGGTGCAAGGTGAGCATCATCTCCGATCACCCGTTCCACCCGATTCAGTTTTACTCGGTGGCCCTGGCCATTGCTTGGGCCAGCGGAATGCCGGAAGAGGAAGCCCTCAAGGCGGGCACCATCAACCCGGCGGAAAGCCTCGGGGTAGCCGACAGGGTCGGCAGTTTGGAAGCGGGCAAGGACGGCGACATCGTGCTTTGGAGCGACCATCCGTTTAAAATAAGGTCGAAGGTGGAGAGGGTGTTCATTCGGGGGAAGCTCGTGTACGAACGGTAACACTTGCGGAATTCACCCCTGGCGGACCTCAAACCTGTCGGTCTCTTTGGGGCTTATTCCGGTTCGGGTGAGCAGCCGGGTTGAGGCGCCTGGTAAAGGCGTCAGACGGAATAACTTATGAGGAGATGTTTCGGGTGACGGAAGACGAATACCGGAGCTATCTAGATCGGTACATCGCGGAAAGGCGAAACGAGATCGTCGGGACGCTTCTGGATCTTTTGAAGATCCCGAGTGTGGGGTCAGAGGGAACCGAGGGGGCGCCCTTCGGCCCCGAAGTCGATCGCGCTCTCCGTTTCGTAACGGACAAGGCGTCGGCCTTCGGTCTCGATGTCAAGAACGTCGACGGCTACGCCGTACATTCGGAAACCGGGTCCGGTTCCGAAGTTGTGATGGCTCTCACCCACGTGGACGTGGTCCCCATCGGTTCGGGATGGACCCGAAATCCGTTGGGGGAAGTGGCGGACGGAAAAGTCTTCGGCCGGGGAGCTCAGGACAACAAGGGACCGACCGTCGCGTGCTTGTACGCCCTTAGGGCCCTGAAGGAAAGCGGCACTCCGTTGCGGCGCCGCGTCCGGCACGTGGTCGGCGGCAACGAAGAGTCCGGGTTCAGGTGCGTGAAACACTATTTTGAGGTCGAGCCCCCGCCGAAATACGGTTTTTCCCCGGATGCGTGCTTCCCCCTGGTCTACGCCGAAAAAGGCACGATGAACGTCCGCGTCCGGGCTCTCCTGGGCAAAGACAGCCGGGCAGGTGTGGAAAAATGTCGCATCCTCTGTCTCCTCGAAGAGATTTCCGGGGGCGAAGCGGCGAACATAGTGCCGGACAGGGCGGGAGCCGTTCTCCGCATGAGTCCGGGGGCCGAGAGCGAACAGGGTCTGGTGCTGCAAAGGCTTAAGGAAGGGGTCTCGAAGGTCGCCGAGGTCGTCGGGGGACCGGGGCCCCTGACTTTCGAGTTTTCGCAGGAACCGGGACGCATTATCATACGAGCTTCAGGCAAGGCGTGCCACGCTTCGGTCCCGTGGGAGGGCACCAACGCCGTAGCTGCGGTGCTGTATCTCATCGGTTCGCTGGGTCCAATCGTCCAGAACCACGCCGCGATCAGATTCATGGCGAACGCGGCAGACATCTACGGGCGCGGACTTGATATTCAGTGCGAAGACGACATCACGGGGAAGCTTTCCTGCAACCTCGGCGTGGTCGGGACCGAGGAGGTCGGGGACGTCGCTGGTGGCCCGGCTGAAGGTACGCCGCGAGAGAGCGGACCGGGAAGCGGCGCGAGAGAAGGCCACCCGGATCCGGGTAGCACCGGACGAGGCGGCCCGCCCGGAGGCGATGCGAGTTTAGGCGGTGCGGCAAGCCACGGTCAAGGCGGCCAGCTGCGGCGGGTCTGGGGGATCTACAACATCCGATATCCCGTGCGGGTTTCCGGCGATCTTTTGAGGTCCAGAGTTCTCGCGGTCCGGCGGCCTGAAGGTGTTGAGGCGGAGGTAGTCGGGCTCGGAAAGCCTCACTACACCGACCCTAATTCCTTTTTGGTGCAGACCCTGCTCAGGATTTATAGGGAGGAGAGCGGTGACCAGTCGCCGCCGATCACCATCGGGGGCGGTACTTACGCCAAAGTCATCCCGGGAGGGGTGGCGTACGGTCCGGTGAGGCCGGGCAGGCTCGAAACCGCTCATCAGCCTGACGAGCATATCTTAATCGGCGACCTGCTTTTCCTCGTCAAGGTGTATTCGAGAGCTCTTCTCGCTCTGGCCAACGGATGATGTGTTAAACTGAACGGCGGGTTTAACCGGGTGGTGGGTTCGGCTGGCCGGAAAAACAGAGGTGTCTCCAACGCTCTGAGAACGAAACCGGCGACAAGCCGGTGGGAAGAACTCGAGTTCTGATCTTAGCCCAAAAGACCAAATTGGCCAGGCGAAGAGAACGCGGAGACGGAGGGCTCGTTATGGGGGAGCACGATGAGCACGCGACGGCGCAGTACTGCGTCATCGACCGTTTCGAGGGAGACTGGGCCGTCATGGAGTGGAACAGGGTCGTTTTTAACTTTCCCAGGCGGTTGCTTCCCGGCGGAGCGAAGGAAGGTGACGTGATCCGCATAGCCTCGGAAGTGGACGCGGCCCGGACCGCCGAACGGCGCCAGCGGGTGAGGCAACTCGAGGAGAAGCTCTTTAGGGAGTAGAGCGGACCTCCAGCGGCTAAAGCTGATAGGTGCCGGGGAGAAACAAGGCCACCACTCCCGGGCTTTCGCTGTTCCGTTCCGGGCATGCTGCAACCTCCCCGGGAACGTAGAGTGGCGAAATTAGAATATCCCGGACGGGGCAGGCAGAGTCGAACCTGAACGGGGATGATTCCTGTGACGAAGCGGAGGCTCATATCGAAAGCGGCACGAACTGCCCTTGTTTTGCTAGTTGTCCTGCTGGCTGCGTCCATATTCTCGTTCTCGTGCACCCTTGCGCCCAGCCCTCCAGCAAGGCCGGGCGATTGGGGGGACTCGGGTAAACCGCCTGCCGGCAAACAGCCGGAACTGAAAGCGTTCTTCATCGACGTAGGCCAAGGGGACTCCTGCCTCATCATAGCCAGAACCGGTGACGACCGGGAGTTTACCCTGCTTGTCGATGCCGGTCCGGGCGGAGCAGCTGACGAAGTGGTTGACTTCCTCAAGGAAGTTGGCGTGAGAAAAATCGATCACCTCGTGTTCACTCATCCTCACGAAGACCACATAGGCGGAGGCAAGGCGCTGCTCGAGGCATTCGAAGTGGGGAAAGTGTACATGCCGAGGACCACTCATACCACCGAAGCCTACGAAGAGCTGCTTCTGGCGATCCGGTCCAAGGGACTTACCGTTACCGAGGCGCGCGCGGGGAAGGTCATCCTCGAGGCGAAGGAGTTCAAGGCAGAGTTCCTCGGACCGGCGAAATCTTACGAGGATCTCAACGATCGTTCGGCGGTGATATGCGTGACCTTCGGGGAAAGGGTTCTTCTTTTTATGGGGGATGCGGAAGCGCAGGCTGAAGACGATATGCTCCAGGCAGGCCTCATCCCCGATGCCGATGTGTTGAAAGTGGGTCATCACGGGAGTTCCTCGTCCACCACCGGCGAGTTCATCAGAGTTTCGCGACCATCCATTGCGGTCATCTCCGTAGGCCCAAACCCCTACGGCCACCCGTCAAAAACCGTCCTCGACCGGCTTGAAAGGGCCGGTGTAAGGGTATACAGGACGGACCTCCACGGTACCGTGGAGATCGTCATCAGGGGTGACCGGTTGGACGTGTCCACCCGGTAAGCGAAAGAATTACTCAGCGAGCACCTGATTTTAGCCGTGGAAACGAGGCCCCGACTCCCTGCCTGAATGAGTCGACGGGATAATAGCCCCACGGGTTCATGCGGCTTTGCAAACTCTAAGCTTTACGGGAGATTCGCTCCATTCCCCCTGGCATGTATTTTCTCAGAGCTTCCGGCACTACCACGCTTCCGTCGCTTTCCTGGTAGTTCTCCATGATCGCCGCGATGGTCCGGCCGATTGCGATAGCTGTGCCGTTCAGGGTATGGGCGTAGGCGAGCTTACCTCCGCCGGCCGGCCTGTACCTGACGTTGAGCCCCCTCGCCTGGTAGTCCGTGCAGGTGCTGCATGACGTTATCTCCCTGTAGGTTTTTTCCGCCGGGCGCCAGAACTCGAGATCGTACTTCCTGTAAGCGATGGGCCCCAGGTCGCCGGCGCACATCTTTACGACGCGATACGGGATCCCCAGCGTTTGATAGATGCGCTCCTGGAGCGAGACCATCCACTCGTGAGTCGCATCGGATGTTTCGGGTTTGTCGTAGACGAACATTTCCACCTTGTCAAAATGGTGCGTTCTCATGAGGCCTCGCACATCCTTACCGCCGGACCCCACTTCCGTCCGGTAGCATGGGGAAAAGCCCGCGTATTTCAAGGGTAGATCGGCCTCGTCCAGGATTTCTCCGGCGTGCAGGGCGGCCAAGGGGATTTCGGAAGTTCCGACCAACCCAAGGTTTTCCCCTTCTATTCGGTAGATCTGGTCACGGAAGAAAGGATAGTGGCCCGAGCCATAGAGGACGTCTTCCCGCACTATCACGGGAGCGATTACCGGTATGAACCCTTCAGCCGTCAAAAAGTCCAGGGCGAATCTCACCAGCGCGAATTCGAGGAATACGGCTTCCCGTGCCAGAAAGTAGGTTCGGGTTCCCCAGACTTTAGCTCCGCGGCCTGTGTCGATGAGACCCAGGGATTCTCCCAGGTCGGCATGGTCCCTGGGCTCGAAGGGGAAGGTTCTAGGGGTGCCCCACCGTCTTACCTCCATGTTTCCGGATTCGTCCTCTCCGGGAGGTACATCGGGCGCGAGCATGTTGGGGACGGTGTACAGCAGGGAATCGAGTCTTACCTCGACGTCCCTGAGTTTTTCCTCCATGGCGGAGACTTGCTCCCTTATCAGGCGGTTCTTCTCGATGAGGGATTGACGCTCATCCGGGTCCCGGCACGTCCTGGTGGCCTCGGAGAGCCGGTTCCTCTCTTCCCTCAGCCGGTTAATCTTCCGCACCAACGTACCTCTCTCTTCATCGAGGGAAAGGATTTCATCGAGAGGTGCCGTAGCTCCCCTTTTCTTAAGCATCTCTTCTACCGCGGGACGATCCTTTCTCAAAATCGCGATGTCAAACACAGTAAACGCCTCCTTCGCGCAGTTTTGCACAACCATGGCATATGTTCCCGTGGCATTCCGAGGGAATCCACGAAAACAACAGAGCAGATTTCCTCACGGACGAGGAAACCTGCTCTCGTGGTGCCACCGTGATTTACCTGCCGGATAACCCGGCGGGCCTCCTTTCCCGTAACGTGGGCGACCGGCTGGGCATACTCAGTCCCTTTCGCAACACCCGCTCCATTTCCTGGCCTCCGGGATTAGGCTCGGAGTTGACGACTCCATTGAACCGGTCTACCGGAAGCCGACCTGGAGACAGGGCACTAGCGCTTGGGGCGCCTTTCAACCCGCAGCTCAGGGGTGCTCGCCTGAATCGTCCGGCGACTGCCTCGCACCAGCCGGCAGCTCTCTAGAGCCTTCTTCTCCAGGCACGTCCCCGTCATGGCTTTGGACAGGAATATACCACAAACCAAGCCCGAGAGCGAGGGGAGAACCCCGAAGCCCGTTGCAACATTCATCCATCCTCACCATTCGTTCATGGAGCCAAGTTTGGATAACTTCTCGTCCCTTAAGAAAGTGAGCGGATATTCAGCTGTGACGCCAGCGCAAAATGGGCGTAATGTTCAAAGGGTAGCTTGCTCCAGTAGCAGCTGGGTGCAAGTCTAGAACAGGGGGTCGAGCTGTTATCGTTCAAGCGTCGAGGCGGCTGCTCCCAGACATAGTGCAAGTCTAGTTGCCAGATGACCGGCGAAACTCAGCAGGCTCTGGGGTCATTACCGGAAAGGAGGTTTTCTACGTGGGTTCCAGAAGACAAGTCATTTTCGGTCTTATCCTGGTCGCTTTGGGCATAGTCTGGCTGTTAAACAACGTGGGCGTAATATCGGTGACCATCGGCTACATCGTGAGCACGTACTGGCCAGTGCTCTTCATCATCTGGGGGCTTGACCTGCTGATCGAAGGAAGCAGGCGGACGGGAAGCGGCCGCCGGAGCGACTTCGCCAACGCCGGAGTCCTCCTAATTATAGGCGTTCTCTTGCTTCTCCGGACGACGGATCTTTATTACTTCGACTGGTCAGTCATATGGAAAGCTCTCCTTCCAATTCTCCTCATCCTCATCGGATGGAACCTGGTATCGAGCGGGACTTTCCCCGGCGGGACACACTGGGCCATTATGAGCGGCGTCGAACGGAAGCAAAGGGGATGGAAGCTGGAAAGCGGGAGCTTCGCCGCTGTCTTGGGTTCTGTCGAGATTGACGCCACGGTCGCGGATATCCCAGAAGGAGAGATCAGATTGGACCTGTTCGCCCTCATGGGTGCTGTGGAGCTTATCGTACCGGCGGATGTCGCGGTCGAGTGCCGGGGTACGGCGGTCCTGGGCGGAATCGAGTTCTTCAGAGAGGACGCTGGAGGTATCGTCGCCAGCATCGACAGCACCTTCCCCGGCGCTCCCGGTTCTACAAAGAAGCTGGTGATTGCCGCGCGGGCGGTTATGGGCGGAGTGGACATAAAGCGCGGCTGATGTCGGAAGCTCACGTTTGCCTGAAGATTCAGGCGAGCCTTCCTGGAGTGAGACGACGCAGGGCTCCGGAGCCCTGCGTCAGCTTTTTTAAGCACCTGTAAGCATCTACTCTCATGTCTCATGGGTAGCGCCGCAAGCTGGACCAGGCGCCGGGCGCCGGGAGCCGCTTAAGCGCAGACAAAAGCAGAGATCAGCATCGAAAAGCTCGTACAACGAGCGGACCAAGAAGGACATGCTCCTTGCGATAGCGAATCTATATAGGAATATCGTTTGAATTTACCACGTGCCCGGTTGTATCCGGGAGACAAAGATGGGAGGTGAACCAGGTTGTTCGTTGCCAAGAGGATCTTCGATTTCTTCGCCCTTATGGTAGCTTGCGGATTGATCGGCTGGTGGATCAGGCAGGCGATGCGGGGTGCGAACATCCGCATCCGCCCTATCGCAGGGTTTGACGCCATCGACGAAGCTATCGGCAGGGCGACGGAGATGGGGAAGCCCCTGCACTTCACGCCGGGTTTCGGCGGTCTGGTGGCTGCTACGTTCGCCGGGCTGGAGGCGCTTTCATACATCGCCAGGAAAGCTGCCGAGTATGATGCCAGGCTGATAGTCACCGTATCCCAGCCGGAAACCTACGCCGTGACAGAGCAGGTGGAAAGGCAAGCGTATCTCGAAGCTGGAAAGGCCGATAGTTTCCGGCCCGAAGATTGTCGTTTCATTTCACCTGATCAGTGGGCATACGCCAGCGGTGTGGTAGGCGTGCTCATGAGGGAGAAAGTTGCGTCCAACATCATGATCGGGCAGTTCGCCGCCGAGTCGCTTATCCTCGCGGAGGCCGGAAATACGGTAGGGGCCATCCAGATCGCCGGAACCACCAACGCGTACCAGATTCCATTCTTCGTAGCTGCATGCGACTACGTCATCCTGGGCGATGAGATGTTTGCCGCAGGAGCTCACTTTGCCGACAACAAGGCGCACCTGGGCAGCCTGCGCGGCGAGGACTTCATCAAAGCTATCTGCATCGGGCTCATCATCGTAGGAGCGGTTTTGACCACGTTCGGTTCGAATTTCCTTACGAATTTGCTGGCGAAGTAAGGAGGTGAGGGGTGTGTTCTTCAAGAGGTCTGTACCCGTGACCATCGCATTTGTCTGCGGGGTCCTGCAGGTTTTGGACTATTTCTTTAAGTGGGGTATCGTCAACAAAGCTGCGCAGGAAACGCGGGCTTGGGTGGCGCTGGTCGCAGTGTTCGCGTTGGGCCTCGGTGCTGTAAACGTGCTGAGGGTGCACTTAAGACGCGTACAGCAAAACCCGGTGAAAAACGCGACCAGCGTGCTTCTGTTGATCACTTTTTTGGTCACGATATTCATCGGCCTTACGGCGGGACAGTCATCCAAGCCGTACAAGTTCATTTTCGACTACATCATCGTCCCGACCGGAAGCGCCATATTCTCGCTCTTGGCCTTCTACATCGGTACGGCAGCTTACAGGGCGTTTAGGGCCAGAACGCTTGAGGCTGGGATCCTTCTTGTGACGGGTTGCATCGTAATGCTGGGAAAGGTGCCTCTCGGTGAGAAGATACTCCCCTTTGCGCCTAAATGGACCACCTGGATCATGCAGGTGTTGAACGTAGGCGGGCAGAGAGGCGTTATGATCGCAGGTGCTATCGGCTTCATCGCGGTATCCCTCAGGATCATCACCGGTCTTGACAGGCATACCTACGGCGTGGAATAGGGGGGAGATAGATGGGCATCCTCGAAAAGCTTCAAAACCTCGATAAGCGGGTGTTCTATCTCCTCATGGCACTTGCCATCGCGATACCCACGATATGGCCGCTGGGGCTCGAAGTCAGCATCACTCCTCCTGTTCGGAAGACTTACGAGTTCGTGGAGAGCTTGCCCGCAGGGTCCGTAGTGCTCATCGGCTTCGATTACGAGCCCGGCGACGAGATAGAACTGAGTCCGCAAGCTAAGGCGCTCTTCCGGCAGTTTGCGGCAAAGAGGATTAAAGTTGTGACCGTCGCATCCTTCCCGGTCGGGCCGATGTTCGCCGACGAATGTCTCAGGGTATTGAAAGACCTGGGGTACGAATACGGGCTGGATTACGTGAATCTCGGATACTATGCGGGAGGGGAGTCCACGTTAGCGGCGTTTGCCAAGGATCCGTCCTCGATATTCACCAAGGACTGGTACGGGAACGACGTATCCTCTTTACCGTTAATGCAGCAGATCAAGAGCATGGCCGATTTCTCCATGGCCATGACGCTGAACGACGGTCCGACGGGTGGAACGGGGACGCATGAATGGGTGAGGCAGTCCGTGATGGCGCACGGGACGCCTTTCGTCATAGGCTGCACTGGCGTCCTGGCCGCTAACAACATGCCCTACCTCGACGCAGGTCAGGTCAGGGGAGTTCTGTCCGGACTCAGGGCAGCTGCCGAGTACGAGAAGCTCGTGGGAATCAAGGGTGACGCCACGAGGGGCATGGATGCTCAATCCATGGGCCACGTTCTCATCGTCCTGTTCGTGTTACTCGGTAACGTCGGTATGGTGTTTGCTCGCCGGCGGTCGAATGGAGGTGAAAAGCGGTGAATATCTCTCCTGAGATCGGAGTGTGGATAGGAGCGCTCTTCGCAATCGCCATATACTCGATACTGTATAAGGACAACATAGCGTACAGCATAGTCGAACACATTTTCATCGGAGCTGCCACAGGGCACGCGGTTGTGGTAGGAGTGCAGACTTTTAAGTCATCCGGTTGGGCGCCCTTTACCGGTGGCAAATACCTGCTGATCGTGCCGATGATATTTGGAGTGCTGTTGTACACCAGGTACTTTTCTGCCGTTTCGTGGGTGAACAGGTGGCCTCTGGCACTGATGATGGGGACGAGCGCGGGCGTGGCCATGCGGGGCGCAATCGAGAGCCAGATCGTCGCTCAGGTCGCCGCCACCTTCGTTAACCTTCGAAGTTTCGACAAGGTGGTCATTTTCCTTGGCACCGTGTTTTCTTTGAGCTACTTCTTCTTGACGTACGAGTTCAAGGGGAAAGCTACCTTTGTCCCGAAGCTTGGCAGGTACTTTATGATGGCAGCTTTCGGGGCGGCTTTCGGCAATACCGTAATGGGACGAATATCCGCCGCTATCGGAAGGTTCCAGTTCATCTTCCTAAAGTGGCTCGGACTTGGTGCCTAATTCCCTGTCACAAAGGGTTGTTTAGCTAGGATAAAAGATGGGCAGCCCTCAACGGGCTGCCCTCTCCTCGTGGACCTGTCTTCCGTCCCGCTCACCTTGCTAGTTGATCCCAAAAACGAGCAGGATGAGGATGAGGAAGATGATGAAAGCCCAGGTACCCCAGGGGCCGCCTGCACCGAAGCCCATGCCCATCTTGTTTCCTCCTTTCGGCGGTGGGGATGGGTGGTTTCGTCACATGTTATGTAAACGTGCGCCCGGTGGTTACAGAACCTGCGCAGGAAACGTCACGAAAATTTCTCAGCACATGGGCTGTAACCCGTGGCTCGTTCTCCGGTTGGCGGATGTGAACCATTGTCGCCACCCGATCACCACTGGGTTTGCTGGTGCGTCTCCGAGGAGGCATTCGTGCCCGGTGGACCGAACGTGATGAAAACCCTAAGGTGGTGGACTTGCTTCCCGAACTTTGGCTCGCTGGCATATTTTTCGAAGCGGGAGATGCGGTCTTCAAGCCGCTCGTAAACTTTGAAACTCGGAGCGAGCACTTTACCGACGAGGTCGTCGAAAGCCTGGCGGAGGTGCGTTCTGTTTCGGTGAGAGGCTGTCCCGGGCGCTGGGCCCTCCACCCCGGCGCGTGTCCTGAACGTGCTGCGGGGAACATGCGTCGTACCGCGGCGTCCAGGTTGTCGAGATCTCCCGACAGGATGATGTTCTCTTCGCGGATTTGGGCGGGGAGCTGCCCCGAGACCCTGCTACATTCGGGAAAGCATATCGCGTACTGGTAGCGCAAAGGGAAGGCCCGGCATGTTCTTTCCCGGTAGAGATCCTTCACGGCATGCATCGCTTTTAAAGCCTGGTCTGCAGGATCTTTCGCCAGGGGGGTCGAGACCGGCCCTGCGGGGGTGCCGGACTTCAGCTCGTACCAGACATTGTTATACATTACGTGTCCCTGTTTGACTTCCACCGTAACGTAGCCCAGAGCGGGGTGGGCGATTACGAGGTCCGCCTCCCGTACGGCAACCTCTGTATAGTGGTCCTGACCCGGCGGGGTGCCTGCGGATGTGAGAGAACCGGTTTCGGGTCGGTCAAAGGTTTTCGAGGGTAAGCGGTATTTAAAGGAGTAGCAAACCACATATTCCCCGGGGAGGCTCTTCGCCGCTATGTAGAAAGCTCGTTCTCCGTCGTTTTCGATGTCCTGCGGGCACAAGTCCGGAATCATCCGCGCCATGATTAACGCCTCCGGTTGCCAGAGGATGGGCACCAAATACTCGATTCCAGGGGCGTGCCGGCGCCTACGGTATGACTGCCTTGCCGGCCCAACTGAGTTTACGACGGCGCGGCTGGAATATCCTGCCGGGTGATCGGAACGCATAGCCTGGATGAGGCCGCGGTCTTGCGGTAACATAACGACCGAAATACACAACGACCGAAATCGGTCCGGAAATGCAGAAGGTGAACTCACTTTGGAAAAATATATATCCACCCAGCGTATTTACGACGGCAAGATTATGGCGCTCAGGGTTGACACCGTTGTGACTTCATCCGGAAGGACGACCACAAGGGAGATACTCGAGCGCCCGGGGGTTGTGTCCGTCCTTCCGCTGGATGATGAAGGAAACGTCATTCTGGTGCGGCAGTTCCGTTATGCGGTGGGCAGGGAGACGCTGGAGATCCCCGCCGGAGTCGTCGGAAAAGGGGAGACTCCTTTGGCAGCTGCTAAACGTGAGCTTCGGGAGGAAACAGGCTACGATGCCGGATTCCTTAAAGAAATGGTTTCTTACCGGCCGGCCATCGGATATTCCACCGAGCGCATGACCGTTTTCCTGGCGAAAAACCTGGTCTATGCGCCCGAAAAAGGGGACGAGGAAGACATCCAAGTCGAGAGAATCCCCTTCGACCACCTGTATGATATGGTGGTCCGTGGGGATTCTCCACTGGACGATGCCAAGAGCATCGTTGCAATTCTCCTCGCCCGTGCTACCGGGGAAGCGTAACAGGGCTCCTTGGCTTGCGATATATCCGCTACGCTGGCCTCTTCTTGCTGGCTACTTGCCAGCTATTCGTTTGTTAAACCGCCTACTCGTCATCCTGATTTGCATCGGAGTAATCCTTTCCGCGCTGGCACTCCTCGCAAAGGGTTTAAACCCCCGGTCGTCATCTGGATTTGAAGCACACGTACCTCCAGCTGTAACGCGGGGCCCTTGCGTCCTCGTTCATATCAGTTGCAGTTGCCCTGGTCATCTGCCCTCGTTTTCCGCCTTCCCAAGTAGCTTTGGTACCTCAGCTCTTTGCGAAGCTCTGATGCATAACTCATGTCGCCGAGAGGTCGGTGGGGCTCCGTCCGGGAAAGCAAGGATTCGAGGTTCCGGACCTCGGAAACGATATCCGGATCCGGTCTCGTTTCCGCGAGTTTCTGCAGAGTATCGAGCCTCTCCTGAAGGATGCTGCGGCTCTCTTCCCAATTACCGTTGTCTAGCGCCGTCACAGCGCGGTCCTTCGCCACAGCGGTACGCGTTAGCTCCACGACCTTTGTAATGGTGATGTCGGGTTGATATAATTCATCGGGACCTTCGGCCACGGGCAGAGAGACCGATACTCCTATGTTCACCGAATCCAGACGACGCAAATTATCGGCGTAATCTACGGTCACGCCGAAGATGTCGGGCCGGCCGTGGGGCAGGGGAGGGAGGAAGATTTCTACGACGAGAATCCGCTTTTCGTTTTCGTACATATCGGGTAGATTCAAGACCACCGCCTCGGCGGTCGAGCCCGGCACGACTTGCTGCTCGTATCCGATTATCCCGGCGATCTTACCTGCTTCCGACCGGAGTGTCACCCTCACGTCCTGTGCCGTTGTTTTTAAAAGACCGCGTAGTTCCTTGGCGAAAACGGCCGGGATTTCATCGGCGTTTTTCACATAATAGTAGTTTCCGCGACCAGCTTCACACATGGCGATCAGCAGGTCCTCGTTGAACTCCCGGCCCACACCTACCGCGGACACCGATAGGCCCTTTTCCGCCACACTTTTCGCCTTCGCGGCCAAAAGCGCGGGGTCGGTAATCCCTACATTGGCCATTCCATCGGTAAGAAGGACGACCCTGTTGGATTGACCTGAACGGGTCTCCTTCATCACTTCCTGACATCCTCGGAGGAATCCCCCGGATAGGTTTGTGCTGCCTCCTGACTGTATTCCGTCTATTAGGGATCTAACGAGCTCTTTTTTGGTGACCCCGGTTTGCGGAACGATGGTTTCGACCTGGTCATCGAATATCGTCAGGGAAAACCTGTCTTTCGGCCCCATGTGGTCCACGACGAACCGGGCAGCTTTCTTTACGTACTCTAGGGGTTTGCCGCTCATGGAACCGCTTCTATCCAGGACAAGCCCGATGTTGATGGGAAGTCTTTTCTTTTTCCCGCAAGGTGCGGGCGGTGCCTCCAGTTCTATCAACGCCCAGAGGGTTTCCGGAGTATGCGGTGGAATCAAAGCGTGACTCAGCCGGACATTTAAGGTGAGCGAACTCAATCTTCCATCTTTGCCCGTTGTGTTTCGGCGCTGGCGCGGGTTTGCCGGTTTTTTCACAAGTATCCCTCCCATTCTGGAACCAGAAAAACCGCTTTCGGACAGCGAGGGCCCTGCCACCCTATCAAACGGTTCACCTATATATTCCGAAGCGGGGCACGAAATTGGTCAAATCGCGAAAGCAGCCGGAGAGATGTTTTTGAGATGAGTCATGCTGACTTCCCGCTTCGAATTTTCAGAGTGCCAACTAGGTTTGCACTGCGGCAGGTTTTGAAGTGCCCAGTGGTAACTAGGTTTGCACTGGCGCGGTTTACGGGGTGCCCGGTGCCAGCGTGGTTTGCACTGGGGTAGGTTTTGGAGTCCTCAGTGCCAACGAGGTTTGCACTGGCGGGTTCTTTGGGTTATACAGTGCCAACGTCGTTCGCACTGTGGTAGGCTCTGGAGTCCCCAGTTGCAACTAGGTTTGCACTGGCGGATCTCTTGGCCCACACGGTGCCAACGTAGTTGGCACTACCGCACGGTTTTCGGCCCTCAGTGCGAACCAGGTTTGCACTGGCGTAGTTTTTGGGGTATCCGGTGCCAACGTGGTTTGCATTATGTTAGGTTTTGGAGTGCTCGGTGTCAACCAGGTTTGCACTGGCGCGCTCTTTGGGCTACGCAGTGCCACCGCAGTTTGCACTAGCCGTAGGTTCTCAGTACTCAGCGCCAACGAGCTTGGCACCAAGACTTTCTTCGGTTACTCGTTCGACCGGTACCCATCAGACTGTGATTAGAGCAGTTCTCGTTATTCTGGTAATGAAGCGATATGGAAAGTTGGTACAGTAAATCTGACCGGGCGCGAGATGACGTCGGGTATGTTGAGATGGCTTCAGGTATGTCGAGATTGCCTCAGGTATCCTGGGATGACCTCAGGCATCTGGGGATGAGCTCAGGTATATTAGTCTATTGGTCATCGGTTACCACGTTCTTACGTTTGGCTAGTTCTCGCGCACGACGCTTCCTGCAGTTTGCCACGTATTCCCCGCAGATATCCTCCAGAGTGCGTACGTAGAGGCAATCAGGGTGGTAATTGGCCTTAGGGAGTCTTTCTGGAATCTTCTTGCTCATTTTCTCGAGGCTAAGGTCGTCTTCTGTAACGTTGACCAAGATTATGTTGCGGCTATCGCTCAGGTCGGCCTTCATTTTGTCTCTTTGCATTATTTCGTCAACTTCTTCCGCGTCCCGGAAAATCTCTGTGGTTCCATAATGTTGCGGGCCGTTGAACTCAAATGCTACACCTGCAGTCGCGTAGAACCTGTCGTACTCCATGAATTGGTTGGTATTGGGGTTTTGAAGAAACCAGGGACGAGCGTTGTCAACGTAATCGTCGGAATCCACAAGCACGTCTAACAGGCGCTTCATAAGATATTCTCCCACGGCTGCTGCGTAGGAGCGGTGCTCTTTAAGCCGAGCGATCATGGTTCGTTGAGTCTTCTCCGGAACAGAGGGAGTTATCCTCCTGAGGTTACGTTTGCCTCCGACTTTTGCCCAGCCGGCCTGCGCCAGCTCATTAACAAGGTATCGTACGGCTTCCCTGCTCAGGCCGGAGGCAGCGCTCAATTGCCTCATGGAACAGGTGTTGTAAAGTGATATGATCAGATAGAGAGACTTAGCCAAAGCGGAAAGTTCTTCATCCGACACAAGGTCCGAAGGAATTTGAACAAATAGGCGGTTAGGCACAGACATCCTCCCAAAAGCAACACGATCTACCATATATTACCACATGGTCGCAAGGTGGTTCAATAATCTCCGAAGAGGTTCCCGTCGGAAGTTGTCACGCCCAAGGGGACCTTGTCTGAAGGAGCCAGGAGCTTGCCAAACCCACCGGGCTTCCCCGCGGGACTTGTAATATAATCTGTCTGGAGCGCTTCCATACGGTTCGTAGGCGGTCTCTCGTATTAAACTCTAGGGGAGAGTGAGTAAGCCGTGATGGAAGTCCTTCTTCTCTGGATGACTTATTTCTCTTGGGTTTACTGGGTCTTGGCGTGCTGGGCAGTACGGACTTTCTTCAAGCCGGACAGGAAATCTGAGGGGGACATTTCAAGTAGCTACGCTCCGCCTGTGTCCATTCTGAAGCCCGTGTGCGGACTCGACCACCGCGCCTTTGAGAATTTCGCGAGTTTTTGCCGGCAGGATTACCCCGACTTCGAGATCATCTTCGGCGTAGCGTCTCGTTCCGACCCCGCGGTCCGCATCATCCGGGGCTTGCAGCGGACCTTTCCCGAGCGAAGGATAAAACTCGTTGTGGGCAGGCCGCTTGGAGCTAACCAGAAGATCAGCCTCCTCTCCTATATGGAGCGGGAAGCCAGTCACGACGTTCTCGTGCTTAGCGACAGCGATATAAGGGTGGGGCCCGACTATTTGCGACGGGTGGTTGCCCCGTTAGCCGAACCAGATGTCGGTTTGGTGACATGCCCGTATCGCGGCGAAGACGCCATTTCGTTGCCTGCGAAGATGGAGGCTCTCCACATGAGCGTGATCTTCCTTCCCTCCGTCATAATCGCGTGGAAACTGGGGCTTTCGTTCGCCCTCGGAGCAACCGTCGTCGTCAGGCGCCGCGATCTCATGCGAATCGGGGGGTTCCGGGCCATCGCGGATTACCTTGCCGACGATTTCCAGCTGGGCTCCCGCATCGCGACCCTGGGGCTCAAGACGATGCTTTCGAATTACGTTACGGTAAGCGTTCTCGGTCGCACGACATTCACGGACCAGTGGAACAGGGAGGTTCGGTGGGCCAGATGTAACCGGGTGAGCCGGCCCCGGGAGTATCCCGGCATCCTTCTCACTTTATCTACTCCTCTTGCGGGAGCCTTTGCTCTGGTCAGCGGCTTTTCTCCCCAGAGCCAGCAGATTCTCCTGTTGTCCCTGATCTTAAGGTTGGCTTCCGCCTGGCTCGTTTCAGAGTATGCCGGGGACCAGGAGGGACGAAAGTACCTGTTGTTGCTTCCCCTTCGGGAGATACTGAGTTCCTTGGTCTGGTTGGCGGGCCTCGTCGGCAGACGTATTGTGTGGAGGGGCCGGGAGTATATCCTGGAGGAACACGGGAAAATGGTGGCCTGTTCGTGGGCGTCCGGTCTGGATGCCGGCGAGGAGGTGGAGCCGAGCGTTGCGGGGACCGATCGCAGCGGTGGTACTGCGAATTGACCGCATCCTGAGGAAGCGCTACGGGATTAGAGAGTTCACCGGTGCTCCCGATTGCGTGCTGCGGATAGCGATAGGGCGTGCCAACAGAGAAATCCGGCTGTCCGACGGCACCAAAGTAGAACTGGATGACCCCGTTGGAGAAATCCATCTGTGGAACGAACGAATCCCCAAGATAAGCCGGTATGGACCCGATATGACGTGGGGCCTTGAATTTCAGCGCCTGGTCGTTAAATCCTTACGGCTTTTGGCCGATTACGTTCAAGCATCCCACGAGTTTGAGCATGTGAAGGCGTTCAGGGCGCGACTGGGCGTGAAAGGCCAGGATGGCGAAGCTAAGGTGGCGCGACTTGCCCAGCGGTTTGGATTCGAGATGTCCGCGACGACCGGGACACCGAGCTTGTTCGGCCGCTTCCACCGGTTCTTCGATAACCTGTACGCAACGGGGCTCATATTGACGTTCAATCCCGCCAGTTTGAGAGGCAAGGGATTTTGGCGCTTTGAACGCCCGGAAGTCTGGATTTCGCGGAAACAGCTCCTGGACCGTTACGGAAATTCCCAGGGCTTACAGTCTTAGTTCTCAAAGAAGGCACCGCCTCCCACAGATTTCCTAAGTCAAAGCATATTCTGATTGCGACGCAGAAAGCATGCCTGTCCTGGCGTGCGTCGAAGATTATGAGGAGCCGCAAAGGCGCTATCTCGGCCTCAAGTACGGCCAGAGATGTTCTGTGGTCATGGATGGGCGAAGCATCAGGCTCCAACGAGATGTGTCGGCTATTGCGACCGAAGTGATTCATCATTTTACTAGCTTGGTGGATGCAGAGGTTGAGGTTATCCTTGAGATTTCGGTGAAAGCCCGGGATGAAATTCCTGAGCAAGTCGTAAGGACTGTGTCAGAGAACTGCAAGACCCTAAAGTTTAGGAGCAGTGAGTTTGAGACGGAGTAAAGGGGACGAAAAACAACTGAAAACCAATGGGGGGTTCAGGGTCATGACGGACATGATCGTAACCACAACACCGGCAATCGACGGCCACAAAATCGATGAATACCTCGGCGTGGTGGCGGGGGAGGTAGCACTCGGTACCGACTTCGTCAGGGATTTCATTGCGTCCGTTGCGGACCTGTTCGGAGCGAGGACTGCGGCCTACGAGGAGAAGCTCCTGGAAGCCCGGGAGGTCTGTATAGACGAACTGCGCAGGCGAGCCGCGAGGCTGGGCGCCAACGCCGTGGTGGGAGTGAAGATCGATCACGAAATCCTGCAAAACGGGATGATGCTGGTGATCGCCACGGGAACTGCAGTGAGGGTGTCGTAAAAGGGCGATAGCTGGTGCCGCGTCCGGTTACCTCGGCACGACAGATTATGAGCGGCGTCGTCGCACTTCCACACGTCGACGACGCCGCCGCCGAGGTTTTCCGTCGCTTTCCCGGTGAGATCCGGCTAACCCGCTCACTTCCGCCCATCAACAGCTCATTCGTCCTCAAGCTTTGCCTGCACAACAACGGGTTGACTGGACGGGGGCGTACTTATCACGTACAAAACCGTGATCATCCATGAAAACGCACTCAGAAACAAAGAGCTCGTCGCAGGCATCACCGGCGCGTTATAGATGAACCCCTTGAGCCAATTGCCGGAGCCAACAAACTTCCAGAACAACCAGAACCCGAGCCCCAGAGTCCATACGGCGCGAGATTGGTCCGAGTCATGATTGATTCTTCCGAAGAAAAACAACGGTAGAAGCATGGTTTCGAAAGCGATAAACGGGTTGGAAGCCGGGATCATCGCCAACAACAGAACGCAATACAGGAAGTTGAGGAACCTTTTCTGCTGGATGGTGACCCAGCTGTACGGCAGGCCCGTTTCCCTAAGGAATCTTCCCCTCAGGAAGGTCAGAAGCGCCGTTCCGCCCATTGTGATAACGAACCAGCAGGCGTGAATCAGAAAGAACGGCAGCGAAGAGGCGGCAGGAGAGCTCAAAAAACCGGGGATGAGCGCCGAAACCCACGCGAGAACGGCCAGACCAAACAGCCATGGCAGCTCCATCAGGGCAAAGCGGCCGGTACGGCTGAAATCTGTCCGCCCGCGGGTAAGCGTCAGGGCCAGCAGAAAAAGGGCGAGGAAAACGACGTAAATCGCAAAGGCCCGGAACGGTCCGGGAGGAAGAATCGACCCCGGGGTAATCACGTACGAGTTCGAGTTCAAATCGCCTATACCGAGAAAGCTGCTAGGGTCTATCTGTTTTGCCGCTCCAGTTTCGATTAGAGCTTTGGCAGTAGATTCCAAGCTTTTCACGTATTGCTCTACGAACCGACCGGTGAGTTCCAGCGTCCCGGGACTTACCTGGTCCAACACGTCTTCGTCGCCGTGTATGATCCTGCCGTGTAGAGAGCCTGGAGGGGTGCCGGTTCGGGCTGCCATGATGCCGATGGCCGGTATGTTGCTGTTGACGAAGGGTTCGGAGTCCGTGGGTATCCGCCCAGCCGTTTTCTTCACTCTAGCCTGCCAGTATAGTAGTACCGAACTGTCCGTTTCGACGGCGCCTGCGTCCCAGTAGAATGGACTGAGTCCGAAGGGGGGCGAAGTCAGGACTTCATTGGCAAGTACAACGGTCCAAAGCGGGGTCTGCCCTTTAGCCGTGGCGGTTGGGTAGAATCCCACCGTATCCGCACCCTTGAAGCCCGTCATGTCGAGGATGATCGCAAGTTTGACCGGCATTTGCCGGTTCATGCTAACGAAAGCTTCTGAACCTTTGAGCCCCACTTCCTCGCCGTCGAAGGAGACGAAAACGTACGTGTAAAAGTGGTCCCCGGGCGTGAGTATGCGGGCGAGTTCAAGCATGCTCGCGGTACCGGACCCGTTGTCTTCGGCGCCGGGATATCTTCCCGCCGTATCGCGGTGAGCTCCGATTAAGATGACATCCTTAACCTTGCCGGGGCTTTCGGCGACCACGTTTATGCCCTTTGCGTATACTGCGAGGTCCCCCACGGTCGTCCCCAGAAGAGACCGCTCTTCACCCGCACGCTTTGGGCGTTTAAGCGCGAAGCTGAATTCCTCAATACGCGTTTTCAAGCCCATGCGGGCGAACTCTTCCTGGACCCATAGAGCTGACTTGACGCCTTCGCCTGTGTCGACCTTGCGTTCCGGGTTATCGTGGACGAGCTTCTCCAGGTAGTCGAAGGCGCTTGTGCCGGAAAAGTATAATTCACAATCGTACAGGCGGACGACTTTGTCGATCTGGTCCGATCCGTAAGGAGGGAACGGTTTTTGAAGCTTAGGGTTGAAGAATAGGGGAATCGCCGCCAGGAGAAGCGCGTAGACCAAGACGTGGCCGGCGACGGACGCCATCCGGCCTTTTCGGAGTTGTGTGCGATACTCCGGGGTGAGCCTCAGTTGCTCAAATTCCATCGTGTCCTCTCGAAGACTTCCCGCCAGTCTCCGCATCCACCCGGTAAGACCGCCAGCTTCGGGGGCGGGAGCCCTTCCGCCTTGGGACGATACGCGCGAAGCACCGATGTTCGGAGTAGCGGCCTCCGGAGTCACGACATTCGCAGTCGCGACACTCGAAGTCACCGCCTCCGGGCTCGTAGCTCCGCCGGTTCCAGTAGAGGGCCTTTCGCCGCGACCGGTGGCCGGCGCTCCAGCGGACCGAGTTCGCCCGAGAACACTCAGGAATTTACCGGTGATAAGTCTCAGGAACTCTTTCCGCACGAGTTTCTCGGGGAGACGTAACCGTCCCACGACGTAGAGCCCGCAAGCGGGAACGAGCATAAGAATGGCGTTCGTAGCTAGCTTCCCAACCAGAAGCGTTGGTCCCGTCTCAAGGACAGCTGCGTTCACAGCTTCGGGAAGGTCGATGCCGGCAAGAACCCGCGATAGCGCCGCAGTCCTGACAGACTCGGGCAGGACGTAGGCGAACGCCGCCCCAATTGCAGAGGATAGGCCCAGCACTTTGCCGGCTTTTTTGAAAGCTGTGCCGGAGAAATGGTGGAGGAGAAGGTAGGTGATGGTCATCAGCACTAGGAGGACCCCGGCGATTCGGGGCGTTGTCCCGGTTGCGCGGTAAGTTTGGAAGACGTCCACGGGCAAAACGAGGTAAAGATAATCCGAGACGTCGACCTGGTCCGGTATGGCTGCGATAAGATGCTCGTCCGCCGCCGGCGAGCTCCTTTTCAGCTCTTGGATAAGGGATTCCTTGATCGGGGTGATGTCCAGCCACAAGCCGGTTTTCAAGCGACCGTAGGATGAAAGATAAGATTTGAAAGCGGGCAAAGCTTTTTTCAACACGGGCCTGAGCGTTTGGGGGGAAAGGGCCCGATATAGCGATTCCGAAACGGGTTTCTGCAACTCCCCGGGGAGTTCGGCCAGGGCGACGATTTCTTCGGCGAGACCCCGGCGAATCTCTTCGGTTTCCAGCACCGAAAGGGCCAGATTCGGTTCGAACAACGCCCAGATCACGCCGGATGAGAACAGGAACACGAAATTAGCTGCGAAAAGGACTACTATAATCGTTAGGGTAAGATACTTACGCACCTGTACAAACGCCTCCCCGATCTTTTCCGGGCAAAATCGCACGGGTTCTTAACGCGGGTTTTTTCAAAACCTAAGGTCCACGTGGTCGAGAACGCGGTGCGGCCTTTGTGGAACCACCATACTAATAGCTAACGTGCTAACAGTTCCTCCAACACCCGCGCCAGCGCGGAGCGGGCCAAGATCACCGGTACTCCCGTTTCCCTTCGCACAATGGACTTCATCTCCAGGGTAAAACCAATGCAATCCATCACAATCAACCCGGCGCCGAGGCATCGAAGCTTGCGGGCGGAGTCGAGAAGAGCCTGCCTATCCCCGTAAGGGGAGGCGGCGGTTACGAAAACGTTGCTGCTTGCTCTTCGCCATTTAACTTCCGCCTCCGGGATCTGGCTCTCATCGGGTATGATGACCCCCAGGGGCGACTGGCCCGCCACGGCGCTGACCATATGGAAGAGGATCCTTCCGGGGACGAGAAGGGCGGGAGCTTTGCCCTGGTTCGCAGCGGGGATGTGAAGGTCCGGGAAATCTCCGGTGCACAGGAGCGCTATGATGCTTGCGCCCCGGGAGGCAAGATACTTCATCTTTTGCTCAAGACGCGGTTTCACAAACGCATCTGTCACTTTCACCGGAGTGCCATCCCTCATCCTCGTGACTAAAACTCTATCCCCCGGGCGGGGAGCCGCCTTGGTCAGTTCCTCCAGAGTTAGATCGTCCAACGCGCCGGCTTCGACGAACTCGAGGTCCGGCCCGATCATGTTTTCAATCTCAGGCACTACGTCGGGTCTGGGCGACTGGCCGATGGTGAGAGCGCCTACGATCGGCCTCAACATCTCACCTTCCCTTCGACTATGGGTGTACGGAAGCGGGTCCTTTTCCTTTGTTATCAACCGTCGGGTCCTGGGGCTCGTATCGCACAGGAAAATCGCCCGCTCCTCCGTGCCAGTCTTTCGTACACAAAACTATCAATATTGTACCGCTGTTGAAACGAAGATGGCTATGTACTCCCTGTGGAACTTTCCGAGATCTGGAGGAATCCCCGAGGGTTCCGTGGTATATGAAGGATAATTACTCCGCCCGCGGTGAACGGGGGCGGAATAGCGAGCCCAGTCAGTTCGGACACCTCTTCGACCGGGTTTCATCTTGTACTTCCTTGAATGCCAGGTGCACGGACAGTTATCGGGACCAGGGTGCGACGGACCGATCGAGACTGCACTTACCGGTACCAAGACGCGACGACCGCAAGGCGCCGGGATCGAAAGGAGGGACGATTTCCGTGGGTGTCAGAATCCTCCTGGTTGACCCTCAAGCGCTGATCAGGAAGGGGATTTCAGCTCTGGCCGAAAAAATGGGTGACTTGGATGTCGTGGGCGAAGCGTCCAACGGTGAGGAAGCTCTGCAACGAGTGAAGGAGCTTCTGCCGGACGTGGTGGTCATGGAAATCTACCTGCCGCGGTTGGATGGTATTCAAGCTGCATCTTCGATAAAGAGCGAGTTTCCCGGGATAAAAGTGATCTTTCTGACAGTGTCCGAAAACGAGCAGGACTGTTTCGAAGCTTTAAAGGCGGGGGCCGACGGATACATTTTGAAAAGCGTCGAGCCCCAGGTCTTCTTCAAGATGTTGTCGGATGTCTGTCGCGGCGAACCGGCGATTTCCCCCGTAATGGCCGGAAAGATGATGCGAGCTTTGGCACGAGGCCCCACCCAACGGTCGACGGGCAGTCCGTCACCGGCCTTGACAGCGAGGGAGAAGGAGGTTCTGAAGCTCGTCGCCCAGGGCGCCACGAATCGCGAGATTTCCGAGGCGTTATTCATAAGCGAGAACACCGTCAAGAACCACCTCCGCAGTATCCTCAGCAAGCTACAGTCCAAAAACAGAGCGCAAGCAGCCTCCTACGCGTTGCAGCAGGGCATCATCAGTTCAGGGTCGTCTTACCGGGATAGCTCTAACGAGCTATAGCTAAATGGTTAATTTGGGCCTGTTTGATCAGAGCATCTGGACGATAGTGTTATGCTGAACGAGCGCTTATGTGAGCTCCGGGTAGCAAGCCGCCTCAAGGCGGTGTTTTTTGAGCCCGGTTTGTGCTTGCCCTCACAAATATCGAGTTCCCAAACTCGGAAAGAAGGTGAGATGCCGTGGCGGTTACCAAGACCTCGTCCGTGCCCGACATGGTAGTCCTGTCCGGCGAGCTATGGCAAGAGCTTCTGAAACTGGTGACGGCTCAATACAAGGTTATCGGGCCGGTACGCAGGGGTTCGGAGCACGTATTTGCCCCCGTAAAAGATCCTCGCGTGCTGGACATGGCGTACGTAACGACGATTTTGCCCCCTAAGAAGGTATTCCATCAGCCTTTTCAGGTGCTGTTCTCATTCGACGCGGAAGAAGGCACCCTGGCCGAAGCGGAATCCGGCGAGGAGAAAGTGGTATGGGGGATCCACCCCTGTGATATGCACGCCATTGCCATCCTCGACAAGGTTTACGGCGTCGAGTACCCCGACCCTTACTACCTCCGTAACAGGGAGAACACCATCATCGTAGCTAAGAACTGCACGGAAATCGGGGAGGACTGCTTTTGCCTATCCATGGGAACCGGACCTGCCCTCCGGAGCGGATACGACCTTCTTCTGACGGACCTAGGCGGGCGATATCTCGTGGAGGTCGGCACGGCTAAAGGCAGAAAACTTCTCTCCGGCCTGGATGTCCCGCCTGCGCCCCGGGTCGTGCTGGTGGAAAAGGAAAAGCGGCTTTCCCAGGCGAGGCAGAGGTTTAGAAAGCGAATGGTCACCCAGGGGATTCAAGAACTTCTGGAGGAGAACTTCAGGCACCCCATCTGGGAGGAACTGATGCGGGAGTGCCTCGCGTGCGGATCGTGCACCATGGTTTGCCCCACGTGCTTTTGCTACAACGTGGTGGATAAGATGGACCTCGACCTTAAAACGGGTAGGAGGCAGCGGGAGTGGGATTCCTGCATGCTTCTGGAGTATGCCCAGGTAGCTTTAGGTCAGAACTTCAGGCGGGACCGGGACGCCCGGATCAAGCAGCGGATATACCACAAACTCCTCTACTACGAGCCGCAGTTCGGAACCCTGGGCTGCGTTGGTTGCGGTCGTTGCATCGGCGCCTGCGTCAAGCGGATAGATATCACCGACGTGGTTTCGAGACTGGCGGAGTCAGTGGAGTCCGAGAGGTAAAGAACGAAAACCGGGGGGAGATAGATGATCAATCCGTTCAAACCCGAGATGGCGGTGATCACGGAGGTTGTCAAAGAGACCTCCGACACCACCACTTATACGTTCCGCTTTAAAGAATCAGAAACGAGGGAAACCTGGGGTTTTGAACCGGGGCAATTCAACATGATTACCGTCTTCGGCATCGGCGAGGCGCCGATCTCCATAAGTTCCGGTCCGGGCGATACGGGTTTCTTCCAACACACCGTGAGACACGTGGGAAACGTCACCAACGCCCTGGCGAAGAAAAGGCCCGGGGACGTCGTGGGAATCCGCGGGGCATACGGGACCGGGTGGCCGCTCCGCCTCTTGTACGGTCGAAATCTCCTGATAGTCGCCGGCGGAATTGGCCTTGCACCCCTTCGACCTGTAATCCGGGAAGTAATGAGGCAGCGGGACAGGTTTAAGGAAGTGGAGGTCCTCTACGGTGCCCGCACTCCCGGAGATATGCTTTTCGTCAGGGAATTTCCCGACTGGTCGAAGCATGTGAATCTGAGACTTGCCGTGGACATGGTCCCGCCCGGAGTCAAATGGGACCACAAAGTGGGCGTTGTGACCACCCTCTTTTCCGAGATGTTCAGCCAGCCCAGCAATACCGTGGTGCTGACCTGCGGCCCGGAGATCATGATGAAGTTCGTGGTACGTGGGCTCCTCCATATGGGCTTCTCTCCCGACCGCATCTACGTCTCCATGGAACGCCGGATGCACTGCGGAGTGGGCAAGTGCGGGAGGTGCCAGATCGGCCCGAGGTTTACATGCAAGGACGGCCCAGTATTTGCGTACGAAGAGCTGGCGGCACTTCCCGAGGAAGTGTTGGGAGGTGTTGGCAGGTGAGTACCAAGCCCAAGGTAAGCGTGTATAAGCTGAGCTCTTGTGCCGGGTGCCAGCTGGAGTTTCTCAACCTCGAACCCGTGCTCCTGGATGTCGTGGGAGCTATAGAGTTCAGCTATTTCCCGATGGCCCGGAGGCGGTACGAGCCCGGGCCGTACGACATAGGGTTCGTCGAAGGGGCCGTCACGTGCGGCGAAGAGATAGAAAAGCTCAAAAAGGCCAGGCAAGAATGTCGAGTGCTCGTCGCGCTGGGATCGTGCGCGTGTTACGGCGGTTTGCCTTCGATCAAGAATTGGACGCCGGAGCGGGTGATCGTCTCCCGGGTTTACGAGAACCCCGCACTGGTGCATTCGATCAAAGCTTACGGGATAGACGAGTACGTCCAGATCGATGCGTATCTTAAGGGATGCCCCATAAACAAGGAGGAACTCGTGGAGTTCATAAAGGGAACGCTCTTGGGCACGAGACCCTACCTGAGACCGCACAGCGTGTGCGTGGAATGCAAGCTCAACGAGTACGAGTGCATCTCCATAATCAGGCGGGAACCGTGTATGGGACCTGTAACTACCGCGGGCTGTGGTGCTTTATGCCCGTCCCGGGGCAAGGCGTGCGACGGGTGCCGCGGGCCCGCCAACGATGCCAATGCGGAGTCGCTGGCCCGCACGTTTTCCGAATACGGGCTTCACAGGAGCGACATCGTCCGCCGGTTCCGGAAGTTCGCCGGACTCACCCAGGAGTTTTCCAGAGGAGCTGATGCCGTATGACTGCAGGGGATATCAAGGTCGATTACCTGGCCAGGGTCGAGGGAGAAGGGGCTCTGGATATAAGGGTCAAAGATGGAAGGATCGTGGATTTAAAACTCAGGATATTCGAGCCTCCCCGGTTCTTTCAAGGATTTCTCGTGGGACGAAAGTACGACGAGGTCCCGGGAATCGTTTCGCGTATCTGTGGGATTTGCCCGGTTTCCCATCAGACAACGGCCATTCAAGCTCTGGAGGATGCTTTCGGGATAAAACCCAGTTTGCAGACGAAGAGACTGAGGAAGCTCCTGGCGCTTAGCCAGTGGATTCAGAGCCACACGTTGCATATCTATATGCTCGCTCTTCCCGATTTCTTGGGGTACGAAAGCGTCCTGGCCATGGCCCAGGATCACATGGATGCGGTGAAGAGAGCCTTGAAATTGAAGCGGCTAGGGAACGACCTCACCGTGCTGCTGGGAGGTCGGGAGGTTCATCCCGTCACCGCCGTTATCAACGGTTTTACGAGCTTGCCTCCGGTCGAAGAATTGCGCACCGTTCAGAGGCGCCTGGAAGATGCCGTGGATGATGCCCTCGAGACGGTCCGGCTGTGTGCCTCGCTGGAAGTCCCGGATTTCTCATGGGACGCGGAGCACGTTGCTTTGAGGAGTGAAGAGGGATACGCGATAAATGAAGGCAGGCTCGTTTCCACAAAGGGGCTGGATATCCCCGCGTGGGAATACAGGAGCCATATTAAGGAAAAGCAGATTCCTCACTCCAATGCCCTTCACTCGTACATCGTAGGGCGCGGCTCTTTTCTTGTCGGGCCCCTCGCGAGGGTGAACCTCAATGCCGACAGATTATCCCCTCGGGCCAAAGAAGCTATGAAGGCGTCGGGGGTTCGGTTCCCCAGTTTCAACCCGTTCCACAGCGCACTTGCTAGAGCTATCGAGCTGGTCCACGCAATAGAAGAGTCCATACGGGTCATCGACGACCTCGATGAGCTGGTCCCCGAGGACGGCGGGTACGCCATAAAACCGGGGCGGGGTTTCGCCGTCACCGAAGCCCCTCGAGGCGTCCTGTACCACAGTTATAAGGTGAACGACCAGGGTCTTGTAGAGGCGGCGGACATAGTCTCTCCCACTGCTCACAATGTAAACAACATGGAGGAAGACCTCCGGAGGTTCGTCCCCAGTGTGCTTGACCTGCCCCATGAGGAGGCCACCCTGAAGTGCGAGATGGTGGTCCGCAATTACGACCCGTGTATCTCGTGCTCGGTGCATTTCCTCAGACTCAACATCGTAAGGGAGTAACGGCAGGACGCATGGACGTGGTCATCGTGTGCTGCGGGAATCAGTTGGCGGGAGATGACGGGGTAGGCTCCAGGATTGCGAAGAGTCTTGAACGGGTACTGTGCGAACGGCCGGATGTATGCGGGAAAAACGTGCTCCTGGTGGATGCGGGAACCCCGGGGCTGAGCCTTCTCGATATCATAAGAGGTAAGGATCTCGCCATCGTAGTAGATGCGGTTGCATCAGGTTCCGCGCCGGGAACGATCATCACGGGCCGGGCGGAAGAGACCATCCCTAAGGTTGACCGGGGATGGTCTCTTCACGGCTTGGGCATTACCGAGGCTCTTGAACTCGGTCGCCTCGCCGAACCAGACGATATGCCCCGGGACATCCTCTTCGTCGGCGTGGAGGTGGGTGATGCAACTCCGGGTAAAATCGGACTCACCCCGCCAGTGGAAGCTGCCGTTCCTCGAGCCGTAGAGGAGGTCGTCCGGCTTATCAATGAAAATGCTGTGTAATGCTTCATCCGTGATAAGACATGCGGTATATCCCTGGGAAAGCCCGAATCGCTCCCAACCGCTTTGGATATCTTTCGAGACAACGCTGGCCGTACAACAGGTATTCCGGGGACCCTCACCTGGGACCGGCAGCGGCACCGGTAAACACGGTTTAGCGCCGAGTCGTCCCCTATTCGCTTAACACATATGCCGTTGCGAGCCTGGCCGTGGCGAGCAGGCCCTCCTTGTGAGTTCGCTCGTGGGAATGGGAAGCGTCCACGCCCGGACCTATGCAAGCGCACCTTACATCGTGGCCTGACCTGAGCACGGCACCGGCATCGGACCCGTAATACGGGAAGACGTCCACCACATAAGGGATGTTGTGCTTCTCGCACAGGTCTTCCAGGTGCTTTCGGAGCTCGTAGTCGTAGGGTCCGCCCCCGTCCTTGGCGCAGATAGAGACCGTATATTCGGTCCCCAGGAGCCCGTCACCAACGCACCCCATATCCACCGCGACGAACTCCCTGACCGTTTCCGGGATGCCGGAGGACGCGCCGTGGCCTACTTCCTCGTAGTTACTGATGAAAAAGTGGGTCGTGTACGCCGGCGCGAGCTTCTTGTCGGCCAGGTACTTGGCACATCCCAGTAAGACCGCAACCGAAGCTTTGTCATCGAGGTGCCTTGACTTGATGAACCCGGACGGCGTTACCTCGGTCCGCGGGTCCAACACGACGAAGTCGCCCGGCCGGATACCCAGGCTCATGACGTCATCCTTGTTTTTGACTTTCTCATCGATGCGCACTTCCATATTGTCAGCGTTCCGTTCGATTTTGCTGGTCTCCTGGCCCCATACGTGAGAAGCTGCCTTGGCTACCAGGATCGTTCCGGTATATCTCCTGCCGTTGCTGGCCTTGATGACCACGTGCTCGCCTTCGAGGCTGGGCCAGGGAGATCCACCGATGAGACTCAGCTTCAGCCTGCCGTTGCTTTTCACCTCGAAAACCATCGCACCCAACGTGTCCACGTGAGCCGACAGGGCCCGCTCGTTGCCCTCCTTCCTGCCGGGGATGGTTACGAGAAGAGCTCCTTTATTCGTGACGATGGATTTGTATCCCAGCTGTTCGAACTGGGCCTTGACCCAGCCGACCGCTTCCTTGGTATCCCCGCTGGGGCTTGGGATTTTGCAGAGAGTTACTAATTCACCGGTGATGTATTCGATGTCGGGGATGTTGTTGGGTGTCATATTGATGCCCATACTAGCCTCCTCAGTTAAGCAAACATATAGACAAGCTTTTGGCGCTCTTCGCCCACAATCCTTTTCTTGAAAGACGGGTTAGACTCCTTCACTTCGCATAGCGAAAAGATGAGGTAAGTTGTTCAATATCGCCCCACGTGGTCACCCCGAGCGCTCGGGGCAGCTCAGTCTGTTCTCAGGGTCTTACATTTGGACCTTCGAATCTTTGACACAGAAATGCATGAATATGGTTACATGTGCGAGAAGTCTTCTCCACGGGGAATGGAGATCCCGGTCGAGGTTACGTGATTGCCAAAGGACATCGCTGCGGATGAGCGGATCCGCTGTCAGGATCTTCCACGCTTGGAGAACTCTTCGGCGGAATTCCGCTCGCAGTGGATACTTCCGGGGATACCTTACCAGCGGGCACAGGAAGGGTCCGTTGAGGACGTCTAACCGGACACTGAGGTTTCCACGGGGGTCGATGTAGGGCATGAGGGGGAAGGTCCGGCACTGAATCGGTCTCTTTTCTCTCGGGCAGTTGGAATTGCATTCCACGAAGGCCACGTTGCCTTTCCAGTCCGGCGGGAAGTCCTGGTCCTCCGCCCGCTTGAAACCCCACTTCAGCCACGGTTCCTGTCCGGTAAACAGTTTTTCCTCGCCGGGGAGGAGGTACATGCCGACCCCGGGTTGGTACTCCTGGCAGCATCTTTTTCCGCAAAGCTCTCCGCAATCGAAATCCAGCGGCGGCGTATCCAGGATGCTGTAGACGCGTCTATAGTCGTCCGGGCTGAGGGTGGACTTCAGCATGTCTGGATGACTCAAGTCGCGTTCCATCCGCCGATGAGTTTCTCCTTCAGTCGCAGATTCCAAAATCAATTCGCTGGTCTCGGCATACTGCCTCGAGACATACCAGGTTTAGACATGGTGCTCACTGATCTCCAATTATAGGTTCACCGGTCTTGCCATTTTGAGGAAGTGGAATTCGGTGCCTCGTATCCGGACCGACCTTAGATGCCCCTCTTCTTGAAAACCGAGCTTCCGGTACAGGTTCAAAGCGGGGGAGTTTTCGGCCTCGACATCCAGCACAAGCCGGTTAGCTTTTGCATCTATGGCTCTCTTTTCCGCGTCGAGAAGAAGCGCGGTCGCGACGCCCCTGCTTCTGAACTCGGGATAAACGGCGACATTCGAAACATAAAAATCGCCCTTCCGGGGTGATGTGAGGACCTTCTCGGCTTTAAGCAGGTGGGGGAGGGCCGAAAAGAAACGCGTCCGGAAATACTCGACGAGAAGTCGCCCTGTATGAAGGGTTACCCTGTTCTTTTGATGGCCGGCGTACCCCAGGAGCATGCCCGCGTTTTTCCCGTTCACAACGGCAAATCTTGTGAATTCGTAGCTGAATACGTTCCGGTTCTGCCGGAACAGAGTTGCCAAAACGTCAGCTGTTTTGGGTCCGAAAACCGCCGGTAAAAACGACGGCCCGGACAACAAGACGAGATTGGAAAAATCCGAAGCATCAGTGCGCTGCGCGTTTCGTATTACCACGGACATTATGGATATCACTTCCACCACGAAACGTAGTAATATGTGTCCTGAGGCAATCCTTAGTTTGTTGGAATCGCAGTTGCCAGGTGACGTGAATGTGTGTCTGCTCGAACCCAGCAAGTTTCCCGAATTGCCTCGTCAAGGTCGATATTACCATGGTTTGGCTTTGAACCTCAACCCGGCTGCCCAGTGCGGGCGTCAGCAGAGAACTGAACAGCGTGGTGCAGCGTGTTTTTGGGACCGGTCATGGTGGTGATGCGCATGCGCATCCAGTACCAGGATGAGCTGTGGGAAATGGCCTCCCGCAACCTCTTGGGAATCATCCTCGCCATCGTTTCCGGTGTTTTTCTCTCGCTGAGCTTCCCGCCGGTGGATTGGTGGATGCTTGCCTGGGTAGCTCTGGTCCCTAGTGACCAGGACCCTCGCCAACATGGGGGCCAACCTGATAGCCGTCCCGTCCAGCGATTGGCAAAGCGTAGCTTCCAAGCACTACACCCGCGCCGTCCTTCGAGCTGCTGAAAACGGCGTGGCCATCGTCAAGGCGGACTCGTGGTACTCGTCATGCGCAGTTTCGCGGAACTGCAGGTTCGAGGCGAAGACCGTAAGCCGGTTTCGCCGTCAGGAACTGCTCATCGCAGATGTAATGGTGAGAGCGGGGCCGCCTTTTGCGGGAGGAAAAGTGGGATACTACGCCGGCCTTTTCTGTTTGATTGGATTGGTTTGCTTTCGGGTGTGTGATTTGGTTCATTTCACTAAGCGGACTCTTTCCTGGCACATGGGCGGGGCTTGTCGTTTGGCGCACTAACCTGCGGGGAACTAAGCAGCAAGTGACGGAGTCAATAGACGGGACGGGCCATACTGGTCCCTCAAAAGATGAGGATGTTTCGGTCTCGCCTTAATCGTCCGTGCGGCGGCCATTTGTGCTTGTGCTCTCATTGGAGGTACGGAATTTGGGGATTCCGGTCTTATTCGTCTACCCCGACTTCGTGGCTCAGGAACGAACCGGTCGTCCCGGAACGTACGACGTAGAGACGGGCGGGTGGTACGCCGAAGGTCTGGCCGCGATGTCGGCATCTTTACGCGCCGCGGGCCATCATCCCTCGCTTATGCATCTCACAGCCCCTCCCGACCGGGACGAGTTCACGGCGATTTTGAGGCGGCATAACCCGGCCGTGGTCGCGTTTACCGTTCGGTCCAGCGCGTTTCCGTATTGTCAGGAATACACCCGCTGGGTGAAAGAAGCGTCCGGGGCCTATGTCATATGGGGCGGGTACCATCCTACCCTGGCGCCGGAAGAGTGTATCGAAGTGCCGGGAGTGGATTCCATTTGCCTCGGCGAAGGTGACTGGGCGATAGTGGATCTGGCCGGTGCCTTGTCGGGAGGTAAAGATCCGGTACATGTCGAAAGCTTGTGGTTTAACACGGCCTCGGGCCCGGTCCGGAACCCGGTCCGCCCATTGGTTGAAAACCCCGATGAGCTTCCCATCCCCGATTTCGACCTTTTTGACCCGACAAGCCTCATACCGACGCGCACCGGCGTAGCCACCGCTATGCTCTCCCGCGGCTGCCCCTTCCGGTGCGGATACTGCTCGAACCACAGACAGCGGGCGGTTTACCCCAATTCCAGCCGGTACGCGCGGTGTCGGAGCCCTCAAAACTCCATAGAATACCTGCGTCGCTTGCGGGAGTGGTTTCCGGGAGTTAGGGAGATCCGTTTTCTCGATAACGTCTTCGGCCTCGGGCGCATCTGGTTGGAGGAGTTCTGCGAACTTTATGGACGGGAAATCGCACTCCCCTTCAGCTGCAACCAACGTCCGGATCTGGTAACCCGGCAAAGTTTGGCGATTCTCGCTCGTGCCGGATGCCGGGTAATCTACATGGGCATAGAATCGGGCGATGAGGAAGTTCGCCGTGTGATTCTGGGCCGTCGCATAAGCGATGAGCGGTTGACAGAGATTTTCCGCGCTTGCCGGGAAATGGGGATAGCTACGGTAGCTTACAACATGGTGGGGCTCCCCGGGGAAGACCGGAAGAAGGTGTTGGCCACCATAAAGATGAACGCCGTTTGTCGTCCCACCAGCGTCGTCGTGAGCGTCTTTTCACCTTACCCCGGCACCGACCTGTACGACCTTTCGGTCAAGAAAGGCTACGCACCTCCCCACATGGATTACCGGGCTCGAACCTTTCTCGACCAGCCGGACTTCCCAAAACGGGAGGTCGCTCTCGTACATACGTACTTTAGCCTCCTGGTCGCACTATACCGGCTGGCCGGTGCCATCCCCTGGCTGGGGCGAATGCTCGTCGCTCTCTTGGACAAACTGACCCTCTCGGCCTTTTTCAGGTGGAGCTGGCTCGTGACTTTTGGGGAAAGACGAGCTTTAGCTGTTCGTCGCTTTCGCGAAGGCATTCGCCGGTACATTCCGTGGCTTTACCGGTTTTTGAGGGGAATCAAGATGGCCGTCGCGCGAAGAGGTGTTCGGAGGACCATCGCAGAGTAGAAGGTGCTCAGGCTGAAGCAGGGAGCGCGAGTTTTCCCAGCTTTTCGCTTCTGAGATGGAGAAGATGTCGAGGTGAGACGACTGGTCGGTGCCTGCAGGCCCCGATCCTGGATATCCTAGTCACTGGGGACGAAGCGGACGCGCCCATACGATACCCGTCTGGATTGATACGACAGCTTTGCGGCTAATCTCCATAGACGCACCGGTGTCAACACGAGCGTCCTGCATTTTGTCGTACAATAGGATCGACTCGGGCTTACGCTGAAGGAGGCCTATAAGGTGCTGAGAACCAACGAAGACAAGCTGGTCATGCTATCGGTTATGGGAGAGATTTCCCACCCGGGGGCGAGGCCCCGCGTCGGGTACGACGGCGTCACCCGGGTGCTGCCGGGGACGGGGGGCGTCACTTATAACGTAAAGGTGGGCGACCCCGCCTTCGGCTGGGCTGGAGACCACGTCGAGCCGGGGGTAAGCACTAAAAATAAAGAGGAGCAGCCGAACGCCGGTTACAACACTCTGTCCTGCATAGGCAATACCGCTATCGTCGTATCGGGCGATGCCAAAGGCGCCAGAGGAACCGTCACCGGAAAGCACGGTGGCATCGAGCACGTCTTAATTCACTTCGACCGTGAGACCCTGGAAAAACTCCAGATCGGCGACAAGGTTATGGTCAAAGCTTTCGGACAGGGACTGGAACTCACCGACTATCCGGACGTTAAGTGCATGAATCTTGATCCGGGGCTCCTTCACGAGATGGGCATCGTTGAGAAAGACGGAGTGCTGGAGGTACCCGTCACCGCGGAAATTCCCCCCGAGTTCATGGGGAGCGGGCTCGGGGCATCGTCTGCGGAGACCGGGGATTACGACATCACGTCCATGGAACAGGAAAGGCTTAGGGAACTGGGACTCGACCGGATTCGTCTGGGGGATATCGTCGCCATAAAGGATTCCTCCTCCTACTACGGGAGAAGCTACCGGAGGGGAGCTGTCATCGTCGGTATCGTCGTCCACAGCAACTCGTTTGTGTCCGGTCACGGTCCGGGCGTCACGTCTCTCTTGACTTCGCTGACCGGGAAAATACGACCCGTCGTGGTGGAAAGGGCTAACATAGCTGAGTATCTCAATTTGAGATAACAGGATGAGAGATAGGGGAATGAAAGATTAAGGAGCGGTGTGGTCCTTGCGACTTCTTCTGGCCGACGACGATGAAGTGCTCCTAAAGGGGCTGAAACGCACTCTCACCTCCGCCGGCTACGAGGTGATGACGTGCACCAATGGATCGGAGGTCATCTCAAAAGTGGAAGAAGACGACCCCGATCTCGTGGTTCTGGATATCATGCTTCCCGGCAAGGACGGTCTGTCGGTCCTCAAAGAAATCAGGGAGAGATATCCGGACCTGCCCGTCATAATGCTTACGGCGAGGTCGGAATACGTAGATCGAGTCGTCGGCCTCGAGATGGGGGCGGACGATTACGTTTCCAAACCCTTCAGCGTGAGAGAGCTGGAGGCCAGGATAAAGGCGGTTACCCGGCGGGCCTCGCGGACGAAGAAGTCTCAAATCAGGGTCGGGGATATTCTGGTAGACCTTACCGGCAAGAGGGTATGGAAGGGAACCCGGGAAATCTTCCTCACCCCGAAGGAGTTTGAAATCCTGTCGGTGCTGTTTAAGAACAGGGGAGTGGTTTTCAGCAGGGAAAAACTTCTGGAGATTTGCTGGGGTTATGAATTTCTCGGAGACTCCCGGGTGGTGGATATTCAGGTATCGCGCCTGAGAGACAAACTCGAAGACGATCCCAAAAAGCCCCGGTACATCCTGACGAAGCGAGGTTTCGGTTATTACTGTAGTTGACACACAAACGGGGCACACTGCCCAAGCGAAGAAAGGGGCGCTAAGCAGGTTCCGGCTATTATCGTAGCTAATATGGATAAACGGAGGCCTCGAATGCTCAGGACTCTCTCGAGACTGCCGGGCGCGTTTTCCCGCAGAAGACCGCTGGGAATGAGATGGCACCTTCTTCTAGGTTACCTGCTGGTCATATGGGTTACCCTCGCTCTTCTCATGGTATCGCTGTCGAAAATCCTCGAGGCCACGACGATCGGTTCCAGACGAGCATATCTTTACGCCCAGGCCCATCTCATAGCATCTGCGATTCGGGCGAGGGGCGGCCCCTCTGTGGCCAGGCTCAGCGCCATCGGAGGCATCCCACTTCAGGGGCGGGTGCTTGTGCTGGACGGCGGCGGGCGGGTCCTGGAAGATTCGGCAGCTGATCCCGAAATGCTGGGCAAGGTCCTGGGCTTGCCGGAGGTAAGAGAATCTCTTCAAGGGAGGGAATCATCCAACACGTACTACCTCCCGGATGGAAGCTTCGTCATGTACGTAGCCGTACCGTCTTCCTGGGACGAGCGCGGAGGAGCTGTGTTCATCGCCCAAGATCTCGGCGACGTAGTAGCCCAGTACAGAAGTATCATGACGATGGTACTCACAGGGGGCGTTCTGGCTTCCGCAGCCGCGCTTTTGGTTGCTTGGGCCATTTCGAATTTGGTGGCCGGACCTGTGCTGGAACTGGCACGCAATGCCCGCCGCGTAGCAGCGGGGCGCCTGGATGTGAGAGTGGAACCCAGGGGCCCCCTCGAGACCAGGACGCTGGGAGAAGCCTTTAACTTCATGGCCGAAGAAGTGGAAAAAACCATCGCCGGTCACGAACAGTTCCTGGTGGCGGCCGCTCATGAACTGAGGTCGCCCCTGACTTCCATGTCGGTCCTGCTGGAGTCCATGAAACTAAAGCCCCCAGCTCCCGAAGAATTGCCTGAGCTCCTCGATGACCTGGAGTCGGGAGTCAGGTCGCTATCGAGGGTTTCCGAAGGGATCCTCGACCTCCTCCGGGTGACGGCGAAGCCTGCTGAGACGAAGGGATGTAAGAGAAAAGACCTGATAGGGATCGTCGGCGAGGCCCTGGCCGACAGGACCGTCCTCATTAAGGAGAAAAACCTGGCGCTGGATAAAGATGTTCGTATCCCGGGTCAGGCATGGATTTCCCTTGACCCGGTTCTCGTGCGGCTGGTGGTGTCAAACCTGATAGATAACGCGCTCAAGTTCACTCCGGCGGGGGGGCGCGTGAAGGTAACTCTCGTGGCGGAAGGCTGGAGCTTCTCAGGAGAACGCGGGCTTTTGCAAAGAAATGAGCACGCGCCTGGAGGCGACCTCCCTCAGACAAGCGACCTTGTTTTTGAAGTGACCGATACCGGCCCCGGCATCGCTCCTGAGCACATCCCGAGGATATTTGAGAGGTTTTACCGGGTTGACCAGGCCAGAAGGCGGACGACGGGAGGTACGGGCCTGGGACTCGCCATCGTAAAGGAAGCGTGCAACAAGTCCGGAGGCGTCGTAACCGTGGAAAGCGAACCGGGAAAGGGCTCGACCTTTCGAGTCACCTGGAGGAACGTCGTACGTTTCGAGGGTTGCGGTAAGATGTAAGGAGGTAGGGGCAATGGAGGACGCCAAGTGGGACATCAAGGTGAGTTCCAAGGGGCAGATAACCCTTCCCAAGCGGATTCGTGACATCATGATGGTTCGCGAGGGTGACCATCTCGAGGCCGTGATAAAAGGCGACTCGGTGGTGCTGACAAAGAAGAACGATCTGAGCGACAGCGAGCAAATGCGGCTCTTTGCCGCGAGAATGCTGAGCGAACTGGGATACGGTGACCCGGCTTCCCGGGTTCAGATAGGTGCGCGTGCTGTTAGGGAGAAGATACCGCGGCTGCCTGTCGACCTGACTAGTCGGATTCGGGAGGAGCGGGAGAAATCGTGACCACGTATTTCCTGGATACGAGCGCTTTCCTCAGACGGTACTTGAATGAAAAGGGCTCTGATGTTGTGGACAGCATTTTCGAGAAGCCCTGTTCTAGGTATATATCTGCTGTCGGACTTATCGAAACCTACTCCAATATCCAGCGCCTGTACTCGGTCGATAAACTTCTGACCCTTGAGCAACACCGGTTGTTGTGTTCCTCCATATCCGATGTAGAATCGGGCCGTGTATCAGTGACCGGCGCATCGCCGGCGCACATCGATGCCGCGGTACGAATTCTCATTCGGCAATACGTGACCACCGTGGATGCCCTCCAGCTAGCTACAGTCCAGCTGCTTGGGCCAAGTGCCATATTAGTCTCGTCCGACGAGAAGATGAATAAACTGGCCCGGGAGTTGGGCATTTCCACCCTGGATCCAAACACTGAGCAAGCGTAAGGAGGTTACCAGCTTGAAGTACCTCTTTATTCTGAACGACCCACCTTATGGTACTGAGCGGTCTAACAATGCTCTCAGTCTGATAAATCCCCTTGCCCAGATAGAAGGCGTAGAGATAAGGGTCTTTCTGATGGAACGGGAGAAACGGTGACGACGTGTTTTATCGATATCAGTGCTTTGTTTAAAGAGCGAGGAATGCCGATTACGAATGTCGGGCTTAAGAAAAAGATCGATAGTTACAAAATCGATACATCGGGAAGCAGCATCGAAAAATCGCCCGGACATAATGGTGCCAAATCGAAAAGGGAGGTCAATTTACGATGCAAAAAACCGCAATGCGGCGTGGTTTCAAGGCCAGGTTCGCCTGGATGGGCGGCGTCGCCGTGTCCCTGATGCTGGCGGCTCTAATGCTCGCGGGCTGTATGCCTGCAGCTTCAGGCGGTACGCCGACACAGCCCGTAAGCCCGGTACCGTCCAAAGACACGGTCACCCTCACCCTGTACTTCGGGGATGACCAGGCGATGGAAGTCCTTCCAGAGCGCCGGGCGGTGGAGGTTCCGAGCGATCCGTCCCAAAGGCCGCCCCTTTACACCCTGGTCGTTCAGGAGTTGTTGAAGGGACCCGCGGATCCTCTTCTCAGGAAGACGCTTCCGCCGGAAGCTAAGCTCCTCTCAATTCAAGTGACGGATGGACTGGCGCTGGTGAACTTTTCAAAGGAACTCCAGACCAAGCACTGGGGAGGAAGCGCCGGAGAGGCGATGACCCTTCTTTCCCTGGTCAACTCGCTGACGGAGCTTCCGGAGATTCAAAAGGTCCAGATTCTGGTGGAAGGCAAGAAGATCGAGACGCTGGCAGGTCATTTTGAGACCATGGAGCCTTTGACGCGGTCCGTACGTACCGGCGACTTCTTCACCAGCGAAGAAAGGGCCAAGGCGCTACAGGACAGGGTAGATAAGGGTCAAGAATCCTGGCGCAAAGACCCTCTGGAAGTCGCGAAGAGAGAGTCGGGCGCCAAGGGGCTTCTCTCCAATCTCGAGTACAAACTGGTCTCGAAGGAATCCGGCAAGGCCACGGTCACGGTGGAGTACAAGGGTAAGACTTACGTCGTCGTGCTGGGCCAGCCCCAGAAGCAGGGAGACCAGGGCATCTGGGTGATCAAGAGCATCGAAAAAAAGTAAGTTTCACGGCATGAGGGCCGGCTGCTTAAGCCAATCACGCGGTCCGTGTGCTGTAAGCAGCCGGCTGCTTCATTTTCGGATGCGCGTTCCGCTAGGTTTGATACTATTTCCTGTTCCAACGGGAAAAAGGGATTTTCTTTCGCATGACGAAACATACAAGAGTTTCGTCTTGACCTATTAGGAGGAACTGTTTCGGCATGGCCGAGGAGCGGAATTCGGAGGTCGTTTACAGATCAAAGGCAGTGTTACGACCCGAGCAAATGGAGTCGAAGGGTCTTGTGCGTCGCGCGATTTTATCCCTGGCCGGGCCCGTCATCGTGGAGCAGATTCTTTCCATGTTCGTCCAGGTAGTAGATGCAGCTATGGTCGGACGCCTCGGTGCGGAGGTCGTAGCCGGGATTTCGCTGAGCTTCCAACCGATGATGCTTGTGTCCGGCATCTTCGGAGGCATTGCCGTGGGAAACACGGTTCTGGTGGCGAGATCGGTCGGAGCGGGGGACCGTTCGACCGCTTCGGACACCGCCCGGCAATCCCTCTTGATTGGGTCCCTCCTTGCCCTTGTGCTGAGCGTCCCCGGTTGGTTTTTTGCTCCAAAGGTGATCTCGCTCATGGGTGCCGAGGGAGAAGCTCTTAGAAGGGGAGCGGCGTACTTCCGGTGGCTTATCCCCGGCGCACCATTCATGCTGGCATCGTTCATCGCAGCGGGCTCTTTGAGAGGTGCTGGAGATACAGTGACGCCCATGGTGGTCAACGCCGCTTCCAACGTACTGAATGTGGGTTTGAACTGGGTGTTGATCTGGGGCAAACTCGGTATGCCCAGGCTGGAGGAACGAGGCGCCGCCATTGCCACCAGCAGCTCGCGGTTCCTCGCCTTTCTCGCTCTGGTCCTGGTGATGTCTCGGGCGAGGAGCGTCGTGCGTCTCTCCTGGCGTAATCCTAGGGAGGCCGTCCGAATCGATTGGCCACTCGTGCAGAGGATATTCCGCATAGGGCTTCCGGCTGCGGCCGAGAGGATGGTCATGTCGGGAGCGCAACTCGTTTACGCTCGCACCGTAGCCTCTCTGGGGATGATTGCCTACGCTGCACACGCCGTCAGCTTGAATGCGGAATCCATCTCGTTCATGCCAGCTTTCGGATTCGCTACGGCGGCATCCACGATGGTAGGTCAGAACCTGGGCGCTAAGCAGCCCCGGGCTGCGGCGGTGTCGGCGTGGGAGTGCTGGAAAATGGCGCTTTTGGTCATGGGGACTATGGGGGTTCTCTTTGCACTGTTTCCGACGGCGTTCATGAAGATATTCACCGATGACGTTCGAGTCTTTCCGTTCGCCTATATGACCATGAGGGTCATGGGATACGTGCAATTCCCCGAATCTATCGGTTTCGTTCTGGGCGGTGCTTTGAGGGGCGCCGGAGATACTCGATCCATTCTCATTTACACGATCATCGGTGCATGGGGCGTCCGCGTCGGGCTTGCCCTGCTCTTCGTTACCGTGTTTAAATGGGGACTTCTGGGCGCTTGGCTTGCGATGGCCTTCGACTGGACCATCAGAGCTGTCCTCATGTTCTGGCGGTGGAACAGCGGGAAGTGGCAGCACATCACGGTGTAAATTCCGCATTCGCGCGTCTGGGAATGCCGGGTCGCGCATCAGGTCAATCGTCGTGTTGGCAGAGGTAGCGATTTCAGAAAGCTGACGCGAGACGGGTGGTCGTCGTGTGCCACCATGGCCGTCAAGGATAATCGTTGTAAGGAGGAACTCAGTTACCATGCCGGTTCATACCTACGAAGATAGCCGAATGATGAACGCGAAACAGGTGCATGCCGGATCGGGGCGTGGCGACACGAATCGTCCGCAACCGGCTGCGCGGAAACTGTCCGGGATATTCGCCCCGATTCCCACCCCGTTTGTAAATGAGGAGATAGCATACGACAAGCTCGAGTCGAATCTCCAGCGGTGGGCCCGAACCAGGCTCGCAGGTATAGTGGTCCTGGGCTCCAACGGCGAGGCACCTTTCCTCGAAGAGGATGAAAAGGTGAATCTCGTTTCCTTCTGCAGGCGTCATTTCCCGGCTGACAAGGCGGTGATCGCGGGAACGGGTTGCGAAAGCACGCGGGCCACCATTCGTTTGACGAGGCGGTGTGCGGATACCGGGGTCGAGGCTGTGCTCGTCATATCACCCCACTATTTCAAAGCATCCATGAACGCAGAAGCCCTCGAAAGGTTTTATCAGGAAGTGGCGGATGCCTCGCCTGTGCCGGTGCTCATCTACAACATGCCGTCCAACACCGGGCTGAATCTACCGTCGTCTCTCGTGACGCGTTTTTCCCGGCACCCCAACATTACCGGCATCAAGGATTCAAGCGGGAACATAGTCCAGATAGCGGAGATCATCGCCAACGCACCATCCGACTTTTCGGTATTCGCCGGGTCGGCGAGTTTCCTCTTGCCTTCGCTTGTTCTGGGAGCTCGGGGCGGGACTCTAGCTGCCGCCAACGTAATCCCTGACATCTGTGCGGAGATTTACGAACTGGCGCTTGCCGGCAGATTCGAGGAAGCTTCGGTACTTCAAAAGAAGATCCTGCGGCTCAACGCCGCTGTCACCTCCAGGTTCGGGGTGGCCGGCCTCAAGGCGGCGCTGGATATGATCGGGTATTACGGCGGTCCGCCCCGGAGGCCTATCTTGCCGTTGGGGGATGCGGAAAAGGTGGAGATCCGCTCCATTTTGGGGGAGCTTGGGCTAATCTGAGCTCGACCTCACCGAACCGCATAGGATGTCTCGAAAGCTTTCTGCTCAGAGGTGTCCTATCCTGTATGACGGATAGTGCTTTCCGCAGTGGTTCTGGCGAGGGGCAGCAACGCCGTACATGACCTCTTGAAGAAGATGAATCCGCCCAAAGAGGGTGCATTGCGTATGTGGTAAACGGTATATCGGCCGCAGATGACTTCAATCTCTTGTTCTGATTCCGAACCGATTGTGAATCTGGTGCTTCGATTCTGAACCTCCTGGTCGAGGTTTTTTCTCTAAACTTCTCCCTCGGAAGCCAGGGGGTAGATGCTCAGTTGTCCGTACATGCCTTTAACCAGTACACCCTCTCTTCGAGAGAACGTCCCCGGGGTGTAGAGCATTTCTTCGGGTGCCCCTTCTTTTCTTGGACCAGTTGCGTTTGCTAACAGGAAATCTATAATAGGAGGTGAGTTAGGTAGGCCTAACTTTGAGCTACCGGCACCGGCGGGAACCCTAAGGGGACAGGAGCGGCCGGTCAGTGTGCCCTGTCATGAAAGGATGCTTATTGGAAATAGAAAGCTGCAGTGGGTGTGACAAAACCATTGCCGGTTCGGTGACAGGAGGGGGTGGAGAACGGTGGAAGTCGCAACAGATGATGCTGCTATGAGGCCGGCCCGGTTGCCCCGGACGATCGCCCTGGTTGGGCAGCCGAACGTGGGAAAGAGCGTGGTAATGAACGCCCTTACCGGGACCAAAGCCTTCGTCTCGAACTATCCCGGCACCACCGTCGAAATCACCGAGGGAACCCTGGTATATGCTGGAAGACGTATAAAGGTCATAGACACGCCCGGGACATACAGCCTCCATTCGGATACGGAGGATCAGAGGGTGACTCAGCGGGTGCTGCTCGAAGGCGGGGTAGACCTCATCATCAACGTCGTCGATGCGACGAACCTCGCGAGGAACCTCTATCTGACCCTTCAACTTTTGGATCTGGGGATACCGCTGATAGCGGCCTTGAACCAGGTCGACAGAGCGAAATCTGCCGGGCTCGAGATAGATGTAAAGAAGCTCGAGGATATCCTCGGGGTTCCGGTCGTGCCTCTTGTCGCCACAAAAGGTGAGGGGCTTGGGGAGCTTGTCTCGAGCATCGGGCGAGGCCGGATGGGCAAACCCATCAGGTTTTCAGACCAGGTGGAGGAAGTAATAGCGCACCTGGAGCGGGAGATCGAGAAAGTCATCCCGGAGGTGAAGGGAAGGCGAAGGTCTCACGCCTCCCGCGTTCTGGCGATCCATCTCATGGAGCACGACCGCGTGGACGAGGATCTGTTTGAGGTCTATCCGGAGCTCCGTACGCTGGTGGAGAGTCTTCAGCGGCAGGTGGGGGCGGGGGCCGTTTGCTCCCGGTGCTACCGGTCGTGCGCCTTTTGCCCGGCTCGGGACAAAGAGCACCCTTCGTTTCCCACGTGCCTGGAACGCACGGCCCAAGCCCGGGCCATCGCTTTCCAAGTGACCTCCGGCGGGATTACGAGGACCGTGCCGGGGGGGATTCGGGGCCGGACGATAGAGGACTGGCTGGACATACCAACGGTGGGCGTCGTCGTCACCGGACTGACTGCCTGCTTTTCTTACAAGCTCGTCGCATTCGTGATGGACCTTTTCGATAGACTGGTGATCATGGCGACAAGTCCGCTTCTTCAGTGGATAACATCGCTGGCTGCGCGTTTTCCTGAGGGTAGTTTTGCCGGTCTTCTTCTCACATCTTTACCAGAAGGGCTCATACTCCCCTTTTCAGTTGTATTTCCGGCGATGTTCACCATCTACATGCTCATGGGGTTTCTCGAAGACACCGGACTTTTGCCCAGGATGGCGGTGACGTTGCACCGGCTCACCTCGTTCCTCGGGGTGCCGGGTCAAGCTGTGGTTCCCTTGATCCTGGGATTTGGGTGCCGGGCTCCGGCGGTTCTGGCTACGAGAAGTCTGCCCGACAGGCGGTCCCGCTTCATCGTGTTAACGCTCCTTTCCATGGCCGTGCCGTGCGCCGCCAGCTTGGCCATCATCACAAGTGTGTCCCAGGTATTTAACGCAAACCTCCTTGTGGTGTACGGTGTGGCTGGCGCGGTGTTCACCGCTACCGGTCTAACTATGGGGAGACTGTTACGTGGCGAAGGCGAAGGCGAAGGGGAGTTCGTGTTAGAGGTACCTCCGCTGAGATGGCCGTCCCTTTCCAACGTGTGGCGGAAGAGCCGGATGAGGATGAGCGAGTTCTTCCTTCACGTTCTTCCCCTCCTTGCGGGCGTGAGCGTGGTCCTCCGTTATCTGGTATCCGGGGGATACCTGAGCTTTCTTTCGGCCCTGGGCCCCGTAACCTCCCGGCTGTTCGGAGTGAGGGGCGAGGTGTTCGCTGCGGTGGCAATGACGATAGTTCAGAGGTATCTCGCTCCGATGGTGTTGTTGAACCTGCCGTTGACCTCGAGGGAAGCTACGATCGCGGTAAGCATGGTCTCGCTGTCCATGCCGTGTACGCCCGTTTCGGTTCTGCTAGTCAAGGAAATGGGGTTGAGGACTGCACTTTTCATTTTGATGCTGGCCCTGGGTGTCTCGCTGGGGGTCGGGCTCGTCTTAAATGTGGTACTTCCATGAGCACGGAGGGCGATATGTGGGCAAAGGCCGAATTGAGTCTCACGGACCTGAAACCCGGCGACACGGCCGAGGTTATATCCATACGTAAGGGAAGGCGAGCGCAGATGCGTCTCCTCGAGCTGGGCATAACTCCCGGCACCCGAATTACTGTGGTGGCGGCCCATCCCTTGAGAGGACCGGTGGTGGTCCGGGTCGGGATGCTGGAAGCGGCTCTGGGCTGGGGACTGGCTTCGTCCGTGCGGGTGAGGCGACTTTCACAGGCGGGCGATCTCTAAGGCATTAGGAAAGGCGTTAGAAAGTTAGCGGGGCATGAGGTTACTTCCCCAGGGGTGGGGGTAACTTGGCTTCCCCCTCTCCCTTCTGTCATTGTTTACGTATGAGGTTGCGTCCGTGAGGAATGGGGGTTACCCCCGACCATTAAGGGGAGGACGTCATAACACAGTTCCAAGGACGCTCACCAGCATTCCGGCGAGGAATCCCGCTACTACCAGCAAGATTGCGACTCCCACGGGGTCTGCCTTGTTCTTGGACTCTTTGAACAAGACGGCCAGGGCTACTCCGGCGTTAGATGAGAGTCCCGCGACAGTTGCGGAAAACGAGAGCATCCCGCGCTGAAAGCCATCTGCTATCGCCACCGATGTGGCGCAGGATGGAAAAAGTCCTACTAGAGCAGCGATGAGATTCTGCCACCATCCGGTTACTACCAAAACATGCGTAAGCTTTTCCTGACCCAGGTGCCCTACGATGTGGAAGATCAGGGAAAAGGCGAGGATCATGAGACCTACCCTTACAGTGCGGGCGAGGGCGTGGACAAACACATCTTTCCGGGAATGTGCCGGTTTCTGGCAGGCAGTGGGAACGGCCCGCGCTTGTACCTGTTCCACTGCGCCGTTGGGGTCGTCGGTCGTGCGCCGGTGAACCGTTTTGCTCGCCTGCCCCGCTAGATTCAGAGCGACGCCGGCTACCGCGCCCCACACGAATTTCGTGAGCAGCAAGGGGACCACCCAGCCGATGGACTCTTTCCTCGAGAGTAATATGGGTAGTGCTTCGTCGGAGGTGGCGATATAACTGGCGATGAGAGTTCCCCGGGAGATGAGGCCGTCCAGATACATGACCGTCGCCGCGCTCGCGAATCCGCATTGGGGTAAGAGGCCCAGAGCAGAAGCTGCGATGGCTCCGGCGATTGGATGGCTGGACAGTCTTCGGAGAGATTCGAGTCTCCGCCCGTGCGCCACAAATTCCACGAAGAGGTATGCGGCAAAAAGCACCGGAAGCATGGATGCGGTATGGGTCGCGGACTCGATCAGGATTTCCAAAGAGTGAGACAGAATGTCTCCCACAGAGATCGCCTCCGAATCTTTGTTGCCGGTTTCTCTCCATAAACAGTATATCCCTAGATCAAAAGGAAATAGGGAAAACGGAGCGGGACCGCCGGGGTTTAGGAAGAAGGATAGGTTCGGATTCGAAGAGAACGCCTTTTACGAGGCACAAGCCTATTCCAAAATCGAGAGAAATGTATTAAACGGGCAGGGGTCCTTAATGAAGACCAGATCACTGGTTCTCGCAGCGCTTTGTGCGGCACTCACAGGGGTTTTGGCCCAGATCGCGGTTCCGGTTCCGTTTTCTCCGGTCCCCTTCACAGGTCAGATGCTCGGAGTATTCTTGACCGGGGCCGTGCTGGGCAGGAAACTGGGTGTGATTTCCGTCCTTTCGTACGTCCTCCTGGGTGTCCTCGGACTTCCCGTCTTCGCCAGAGGTATGAGCGGCGCAAGCGTGCTTCTGGGGCCCAGCGGGGGCTACCTCGTGGGCTTTGTGGCGGGGGTATACGTGCTCGGGTTTGTCGTGGAACGGGGAGCGGAAGATGAGCGCGGATACCTACGCTCCGCCGGAGGAATGCTCCTTTGCCTGATAATAACGTACCTCTTCGGCCTCGTGCAGCTCAGCCTGGTCATGAACCTCTCCTTCAAAGAGGCTCTCCTGGTGGGAGCTGTCCCATTTATCCCGGTCGACGTGGTCAAGGCTCTTCTCGCGGCCCGCGTGGCCGTGCCGGTGAGAAAGGCGCTCCGGTCAGCGGGCATGCTGTAAGCTTCTCAAGTCCAGTCACCGGTACCTTGGTGTGCAGCGAGTCAAACACAAATGTCCGAAGGAAATGCCGGCTGGGGATAAGAAGATCTTTTTGGTATACAATCCTGCTGTTCAGAAAGGAGCTGGACCGAGTGGCCGCCGAACAAACTCGGAAGAATCAGGCACGGGAGTCCGCTTCGTCAACGTTTGAGAGCAAAAAGGAACCTGACAGTAAGCGAGATTCTAATGGCAAAAGGAATCCTGACAGAGAGGTTGACTTCGACAGCGAGGCAGACCTCGACGGGAAGAAAGCCTTTGACGGTGAGAGAGCCTTCACCTTTCTGAAAAAGATCTCCTTCCCAAGGCTTGGTGGTTCGCGGGATGAGGAAAGAGCAGCAAACCTCATCCTCGGAGAACTAGCTGCAATCGGACTCAAGGGCGAAATCGAAGAATTCGATGTATGGACCTATGCTAACGCTCAAGCATCGGTTGAGGTTCTCGAGCCATATCGTGCAGCTGTTCAAGCTTCTGCCGTGGGCTTGAGCGGAAACACTCCTGTTGAAGGTCTGATTGGAGAGGTCAAGTACGTGGAAAGCGGAAGCCCCGACTTCCTTCAATGTATCGAGGGCAAAATACTGCTTTCGTCGGGGCACCTAGGTCTGGAGTCCTTCAAGAAAGCCAGGGAAAAGGGAGCACTGGGTGCCATCATTATTCTGCCTCCGGCGAGGGACTTCATGCATATTTCGACTCCCCCAGACTACTTCGAACGGTTCGGAAAACTGCCCTCGGCATTCATCCGTTATGAGGACGGTTTGGCCTTGCTTAAGAACGGGGCTACCAAGGTGAAGCTCACCGTAACACAAGAAGAATCCCGTGCTAAGTCGAGGAATATCATTGCTGAGATCCGAGGCACCGAAGCACCGGACGAGATAATCCTGGTAGGGGCTCATTTCGATAGCGTTCCCCTCACTCAGGGGGCCCACGACAACGGGGCTGGCTCGGCCACCATAATGGAGATGGCTCGATACTTTGCGGCACACCCGCCTAAAAGAACCGTGCGATTCGTCTGGTTCGGCAGTGAGGAATTGGGGCTTATAGGAAGTCAAGCTTACGTAGAAAAACGCAAAGATGAGATGAAGGACCATAAATTCATGGTGAACATCGACGTAGCAGGCGGAATTATAGGAACAAACTCCGCTTCGGTCATGGCCCCCGACAAAATCATGCATTACCTGGATGTTATGGGAAAGGTAAAGGGAATTGGGCTGAACGTAAGGCAGTCTATTTACTCAGGAGACTGCATTCCTCTGGGCGATAAGGAGGTACCGTCCGTCACTTTTGCCCGGGGCGGAGGTGGAGCTTTTCATCTACATTCACCAGGTGACAGTTTGGAGCATATCGACGCAAAGCACCTGGAAATGTTGGGCCGGTTTATTCTCGAATTCACCGATGAGATGGTAAACTCAGCCGTCTTCCCGGTTGAAAAAGAGATCCCGGCCAGCATCAAGAAGTCCGTCAAAGAGTACCTGGAAAAGAGTCTGGGTAAACCCGGTAAGGAAGACCAGGAGGAGAAGAAGGACGACGGGGGCTGCTATTTGACGGCGTGATCCGGTAAGAACCGGCCGCTGGGTCTCGTGTTGAGTCTTCAGTATGCCCTGCCTAGAGCTGCAATACCTCTCGCTTAGCAGCAGCAGGGAGGTATCCGGGCGTACTGCTGCCGGGCTCGTAGGTGTCGTAAATGAGTCCTCTTTGCGCGAGGCTCCGGTTGGCAATGCCGAAGACCCAGTGCCATACCTGCCTGAAAACCTCCCGATACTCAACGCCGTGCCGGACCGGCGTGGAGTCAGCCAGGGCTTCTTTCAGCTTTGTGTAGTACTCTTCGCACCAGGCACGGACCTCAGTGAACACAAGGTGCGAAAGCGGTTCCAGCCAGGCTCGGTCTTCTTCGTCGAAGTACGGCACCGAGAGGATGTCGTCCTGGGCGTAACCCAGTCGTTCCAACCATCTCTTACAGGCTTCCACGGGAGGAGATAGATTCACCTCTTCACCAGCGAGGGCTCGCAGAGCTTGCGCCAGGTCCTTTTTCAGGGGTTGCAGGTATGCGGACAGGACACCGTGGGCCTCGGGCGATTCATACTCGGCGCGCACTTTGAAAGGGTCCTGCCAGAGGATGTCGGGGAACGCGGCCCTGCGGCTAACGGCGTGGTCGCCAAAGGAGAGGAATATGAGGCCTTCGTAGTCCTCGGAATGTCCTCCCCAGTAAATGGCCCGAAGATCCAGTTCGACTGTCTCCTCGGCGGTGACAGTGAAAGTACCTCCGGTCTGTTGTCTGGCGGGATACATATACCCCCAGCCAGAAAGCTTCTCGAGACTGCTCCAGTCCAGGAGGAAGCAACCAATGGCGATGAATGCGACCTTTTCCAGTGAGGCGCCAGTCCTGCGATACACGCCAACGAGGTCGAGGATCTCGTGCTTGCGCTTGGCAAGGGCTTGGGCCAGTTGGTCTCCGTAGCGAGCTGCCACATCATAGAGAATCCGGTGGTCCTCGCGGGTGAACAGGGTGAAGTTCAGGAACACCTTGTGCTCCTCCTCACGCAGGGCACCCACCCGGAATAGGTTATCGATGCGCTGGGCAGCATCTTCGAATTTGCGGTAGAGTTCGTTACGCTGGGGGAAGTGCCGGGCCACGTACATAACGACGTCCTGGATTCTCTCGTCCCGGAGGTATACAAATGGATTGTCTTCGTCTTTGACTCCGGGCAGAAGGTTTCCGCATATGGCAACGTGAAGGGTGCTCACGGCCGGTTCCTCCTTACGGCATCGGTGTGGCTGATCGTTCTCCGTGCGAGGGGCGCATCCCTCTTTACACGACATGGGAAGACGAGCTCGGGGGTCAGCATTCTGAAAGGGCCCCCTTTGCTAGAGCACTCGAATCACGGCTCGGTTTGACCCAGAACTTCAGAGACGGCGTGTCTAACCATAAACGTCTGCTCCTCACGTGTACTGCATGTTTGACGCCCAGAACTTCAGATTCGGCTGTTCAACTCTTATGGTGTCGGGGCGTTGCCAATCTGAGCAGGTCGTCTGGCCCAACAAGCTCAAAAACGTGGCTCAGGCAGCCAGTGCAATCGAGGCCTTTGTCCGGGAGTTCAAGACGTCCTGGATCATAGCACGCTTGAACTATAAGACACCGCTTGAGGCACTGGAAGAACTTCTCCACACCAAGGAGGCAGCTGACTGACCCACGACGAATGTACACTCAAACCCGTGTCCAAAAACCGGGTGCACTGCAGGACCTACCGCATCTCGGGTTGAATCCCACGATAAGGGGGTAATGGTTTGATAACCCTGACGTCTCGTGCAGCACGTATAACCGAGTCTCTGCTCGAGCTTTGCGGTACACCAGTACCTGTGAGAGAGCTTTCGAGGAGGCTATGTACTAGCCAGCGAGCCATCCGGTACGACCTCGACTTGATAGATGTGTGGCTGAAGCTCAGGGGCGTACGACTCAGGCGGAGGCCGAAAGTAGGCGTTTGGGTCGAGGGCTCCCCGGCTAAGGTGCACGATGCACTCCAGGAAATCAGCTCAGTCCGGGGAGGACAGCCCGTTGTTATTGCACGGCCGGAGGAAAGAAGGCGGGTTATCCTAGGATGGACCCTCTTTTCTACCTGGCCTGTGTCAATCGAAATGCTTGCTCGAACTCTTGGCGTCAGCAAACGAACTGTGTACGACGACGTAGCTCACCTTCGGTCGGAACTGAAAGCCAAGGGGGTAGATTTGATCTCTGGTCGCGGGCAGCTTTCACTCCAGGGCGACGAGACGGCATGCAGGTCCCTCATGTTGGAGTTTCTCGAGTGGCTCGATCTTGATCGAGAAGATGCTGGTCTCGACAGTCAAGACGCACCTGCCAGGGTATCGCGCTCAGTACTTGGACCGCTTCTGGAGCAGCTCCGAGACCACGAAGCTATTACCAAGATCAATACGGTGCTCAACACAGCGAGGCACCTGTTTAGGTTAAGTCTTCCGTCCAGTGTAATGGCGGCCCTGTCCGCGCACCTCCTTGTAGCTCTAACAAGGGTGAGCCGCGGGGCGATAGTGCGCACTTGTCCGGAACAACTGACCAGGCTCAAACGTCGCCCGGAGTGGGCTGTGGCAAATTGGATCGCAAAGGTTCTGGGCGAGATTATGCCGGTCCACCTCCCCGAAGAGGAGATTTCCGGGATCGCCATGTACCTCGCCCCGGGCATGGCAGACGGACCTGAATCTCCGGGACTGGTCGGCATCTGCTTATCACAGGAAGAATTGGGGTGGCTGGCAAGAGTGATCGTAGAGCAAGCCAGCAAGAGCCTCGGAGTCGATTTAATGGGCGATGTGGAACTTCGGGCTGGTCTGGTAGGTCATCTCTATGCTTCACTCGAAAAACTCCGTGCCGGCGTGACGTCCCGGAATCCTTTGCTTGAGGAGGTACGACAGAGGTTTCCAATCGTACACGCAGCGGCGCGTTCTGCACTTGAATGCGTATCTGACCTCCTGGGTGTTGCAATGCCTGAAGACGAAGCGGGTTGGGTTACGTTGCACCTCGGGGCAGCGCTCGAAAGGCTTGCACAGCGGAAGCAGGCATGGCGAGGCCTTGTGGTATGCGCTTCCGGGCAAGGAGCTGCACGGATGCTTCTGGCGAGGCTCGCAAGCGAGTTCCCCGACGCCGAGCTGAGCCCGATGTCCGCGTTTGATGAGCAGCTCCTGTGGGAGGAAGCTTCCTCGCGCGATGTGGACCTCATAGTGTCAACGGTACCTCTTAAGTCTGGACCTGTTCCCGTCGTGGTTGTAACCCCTTTTTTAACAACACGAGACGTCGCGAAGATCACAAGCGTTCTCTATGCCAAGTGCTCAACGAATGAACAGGAACTTCTCCGCAGGGTGAGGGCCAACCGTGCCCGCAGCGTGATGGCAGTACCGGTTGCGGCAGAAGCAAGCCTTCTGGAAGTCCTGCGGCCCGAACTTGTCAGACTCGGGGCGCCAGCCTCATCGCCGGAGGAGGCAATCCGTATTGCAGGACAGCTCCTTCGTGACAACGACTTGGTGAACCAGGACTATGTAGAGGCGATGATTGATCTGTACAAACGCTTTGGTGCCTACTTCGTTCTCGTACCAGGAGTAGCAGTACCGCATGCACCGGCAGAGCACGGTGCGTTGCGTCCGGGCCTGAGCGTAGTCACGCTTGCACGGCCAGTCTGGTTCGGCTCGGTGCAAAACGATCCCGTCAACGTCGTCATAGCCCTAAGCTGTCCTTCAGCCCCCTCGTCATTCGCTCTCGCACAGGACGTACTTGTGTGCCTCCAGCATGGAGCTGGTAGCGAAGTCGCAGGATGCAGCACGCCAGGTGAGGTAATCCTGGCTCTGCGATCTCATGCCGTAGCAGTCCGCGCATCAGTACCTCGCTCATCGGCAACAATCTGAACCGCCCTACTTAGCTGCTCTTCACTGACAGTAGGACATTGCAGCTTTGTCACATTTCGTTGTGCTGAAACCTGCAATGTTTCTGGCAGGTTATCTGCGGAAATGCGACGAAACAGCTGCTCCGGGTAGCAAGGTAACCCCTTTAGAATTTCACATTTGGAGGGAATGGCAGATGCCAAAGAGGCTATTGACGGCCAGTCCAAGAGAGATCCTTTCAATGAACGGACGTGACCTTCTGCAGGCCATCCGGATGTCCGAAGGACGGATCATCATGGTCTCGGCCCGAACACGGTCGGCAAACCTTGTGGATGGTGTCACGAACGCTGAGGTCGCCGCTGCCTTCGGCGCAGATCTGATTCTCTTGGACACTTATGACCCGCTCAACCCATACGTCCCTGGATTGCCTTCAGTGGATCCGAAACATGATGAAATCACCAGAGACGTCCAGGTTCTCATGGGTCGAGGTCGGACGTTGCGAGACGTTCGGGAACTCATAGGTCGCCCTGTGGGAGTTCTTCTGAGCTTCGCTACTGAAGACTCGGGTTTACGCAATCACTACGGCAATATAGAGGCTACTGAGGAAAGGGTGCACCGGGCCGTCGAGCAAGGTGCCGACTTCATCTATTTGGGGGGGTGGGCGCCACCAGAGTCAGCACTCAAAACGGTTGAAACAGTTCGACGCGCTGTAGGAAGGGAGGTGATTGTCGAGTACGCACGACCGCACGGACCCGGGATCATCGGAGCGGTCGGCAGCTTCACAACGTCACTATTCCCGCGCGATGAGATTGAGGCAGCACTGGATATCGGCGTAGACGTAATTGGGCTACCCGCGCCAGGGACATTTCCGGGCTGGACTGTAGACCACGTTGCTGAGCTCGCCGAGTTCATCCACCGGAAAGGTAGATTAGTAAGTCTCGGCATCCACACGTCTCAGGAGGGCTCGGATGTCGACACCTTGCGGCAAATCGCTCTGTGGGCAAAGATGGCAGGCGCCGACATATACGAGCTAGGCGACTCTGGCTTCAACGAGTGCTTAATACCTCCCGAAAACATTCTCAACGTCTCCATTGCTGTCCGTGGCCGTCGACACACGTACCGGCGGATGGCCTTTTCGCCACTCCGGTAGCCCGAGTCAACACTGACGGAAAGGAGGATGGATCGCTTGGACAGGATAAAGGCTCTTGCTGCCTGCGGTGTGGGTATGTCCATCTCGCAGATGAGTCAGAAAGTGAAAGCAGCAGCAACGGCGCGGAACATCCAGATTGACATCAGGACGCTTAGCATTGACCAAATGAGGCTGGCCGACTATGCAGGTTACGACGTCATAATCTTGGGACCCCACGTTAAGTACCAGATGCCCAAGATCCGCGAAGCAGCTTCTGCCCATGGGGTGCAGGTAATCGTTCTTGAGCCCTCGGAGTACGCGATGTTTGACGGAGACAAGGTTCTAGATAAGATTCTAGCCGTTCTCGGCAAAGAGCGGGACAGATCGGATGAATAGTACCAAGAAAGGGGCGGAAACTATGGAGAAGAAACAAAGCTGGTTTGAGAGGTTCATGGAGAATCGTGTTGCCCCGGCAGCTGCCAAATTCGGCTCCCTCCGGCACGTAGTTGCGATCCGGGAGTCTTTTCTGGGGATCATCTCCTTCATCGTCATCGGAGCTTTCTTCATGGTACTAAGAGACGTACCCGGGATCTCGAACCTGACTGCTCCGTATGCCGCATTTCTCAGTGTCGGGGTCAACCTAACGTACGGCTTGATCTCGGTATATCTTGCCTTCGCTCTCTCGTATAACTTGGGGAAGAGCTACGAATTGAACCCGCTTACGTGCGGATTAATCGGCACCATGGCTTTCCTGTTTGTAGCACTTCCCCGCGTTGGGGACACCGCACCGCTTCAATTCCTCGGAGTGGCCGGCATGTTCCTGGCTATTATCACTTCCTTCTATGCGGTTGAACTCTACAGATGGACGCTCTCACGCGGCATACACCTGAAGGCACCGCAAGGGGTTCCTCCCGCGGTAGCAGGTTTCTTCGTTACGCTAATTCCCCAAGTAATAATCCTGCTGCCGCTATGGTTGGTCTCAACCGTCGCTGGGGTAAACGTCGGTGCGGCACTATTCACATTGTTCCAAAAAGCGGCGGTTCTGGTCGACAGCCTATGGGGCGCACTGGTGATGGACGGGATTCTGAATAGCTGGGTATGGTTCGTAGGCATCCACCCGTTCTCAGCACTCGTGCCGGTGTACTTCCCATTCCTCACCAACAACACCTTGGCCAACGCCGCAGCCTACGCTGCAGGCAAAACCATGCCTTTCGTTCAGACACTTGCCTGGTGGGCCGGCAACAAGACGGGTGGTACCGGATCGACCTTCCCACTCGCCATATTCTGCTTATTCTCGCGCTCGAAGAGACTTCGCATGCTCGGACGAGTCTCGTTAATCCCTGCGCTGTTCCATATCAACGAGCCGTTGCTGTTCGGCCTCCCTCTAATTCTTAATCCCATCTGGCTGATTCCGTTTTGCTTCATTGAGCCGATTCTCCGTATTGGGACGGCGTATCTCGTAACCCAGCTAGGGCTTGTGGCCCCCGCACGGGTGCTGTTCATGGGATTCCTTCCCGGGCCCCTGATCTGGTACCTCGGCACCCTTGACTGGAGGGCAATCCCGTGGGGATTCGTCACCGGTTGGATCCTGCCTGCCCTTGTGTATTATCCGTTCTGGAGGATTTACGAGCGGCAGGTTCTCAAGGAAGAGGCACAGTCAGGTCAATTAGAGCAGACCATATAGCCCGTAAGTAGGAGGTATCGAACGTTGTCAGGCAATCACAACAGACACGACCTATTCGGAGCAGCAGCCGGACGAACGGGGCACCCGTACATGATGTGGGATAGCATTCAAGCTGGGCCCGACCGAATTCGCGGTTGCCTCGAAGGTGAGGCGTTCAGGCAGGCGGAAGCCGTGTGTAAGAAGATCCGTGCTGATGGGATCAGACGAGTATACCTGTTCGGCTGCGGCACGTCCTACTTTGCAGGGATTGGCATAGCTTACGCTCTGAATCGCTGGGCCGAAATCGATGCCGATTCGTTCGACGCCTTCGAGTTCGGCCGGTATCGCAAGATCCCGTCGGATTCGCGAGCTATGGCTATCGCCGTGTCTCATTCAGGGCACACGAAAGTGGATGTGGAGGCAGTTGAGTACGCCAAACAAATGGGCATTCCGACGGTGAGTCTAACCGATGTGCCCGACTCCCCGCTGGCCTCCAGCGTCGATTTCGTGATCCTGGCACCTGGGGGCCGTGACCCAGCCTTGCCTAAGACTTGGAGCTACTTGGCAGCGCTCTTCAAGGGTTACATGATCGCCGCTCATCTGGCTGGAAAGCCCGAGATCTGGGACGACCTCAGGCGGGTGCCCGACTCGCTGCAGGCAGTTAAGGATGGTTTGGAGACGAGCATCCGGGAGCTCGCTAACCGTCTTAAGAATGTCAGCCGCGTGGCTGTGATCGGAGGCGGTCCCAACAGCCAGTTAGCCCAAGAGATCGCGCTCAAGTTCACCGAGGCTGCTCTCATTCCCGCTCAGGGCCTCGCAATCGAAGAGGCGATGCACGGACCGCTCGTTGGTCTCGATGAGACGACCGCGGTCGTGCTCCTCTCGTCGCACGGGCCAAGCCGACAGAAGGTAGGTGCGTACATGAAGGCTGCCGCGACTATAGGGTGCCCGGTCGTCGAAGTGACCATGGATGACCCTATCGGGACGGATGGTGTCCAAACCATTCGGGTCCCGGGTGGTATTCACGTGGACGAGTGCATCACTCCGGTAGTTCTGGCGTATCCCCTCCAAATGCTGGTTTACTGGACCGCTTTGGCTCGGGGAATCAACCCCGATGTCATCAGGACGAACGTGCGGAAATACCGGGAAGCGATGCAGGTGATCTTGCCCCCGGGAACACATTAAGGGCAGCGGATAGGTGAGGAGTTTGAACAAAGAAGAGGTAACGAAAGCCGCGTTTGAGATAGTTGCAGGAGCTGCTATGGTCAGGTCCACAGTCTACGAAGCACTAGATTTGGTGGAAGCCGACTCGGTCGAGAGGGCGCAGCTCAAACTCTGCGAGGCTCGAGAGATGTTGACAGACGTGCATGCTAAGCATCTAGAGCTGGTCAAGCAGGAAGCCTCGGGCGAGTCTGTCCCGGTTACTCTACTGCTTGTTCATGCTGAGGACGTGCTTATGGCAGTCTCATCGGAGCTCAACCTCGTAGAGAAGTTCCTGGACATCTTTGAGCGCAGGACCAGCCTGGCTAGTCAGAATAAGTGACCGTCGCAGGGGCTAGATTCTCGAAAATGTCCTGCGTCACACCACCGGCCAGGTACAGGTGTTACCCGGCCGGTGGTGACATCTCGAAGAGACAAGCTGGAACGCAACTGCTGCAGCTTTCAGTCGCTGGTTGAACGACACGGAACTGCTGCGCGACCAGCTCTAGACGCAACACGGGAGGTAACCACAGTGCAGGGGTCTCGGGGGTTCCAAATCTGCACGATGCCACCCGTTGGTAGGACGGGGCGGCTCTATCTGATCCACTTTTGTTACTATCTGACTGACAGATATTGTGCCATCTCCTGCAGGAATCCTGGTCGCCACCATGGAACACCTGCGCGGAACCGCCGCGGGAGCAGTTTCTAATAGTGACGTGGAATCTGTTTTAAGGCGTTGTCGAGGAATTCGGCTGGCAGGTCCCTTGTGAAGTGGTATTGACCTCTTGAAGCAGAGGGGATACCGCATGGGCGTAGGCTTGAACTCGAGAGCAATGGACATCATAAGGGTGCTCTTAGAAAACTCTGCCCCTGTCGGCATCGCCAGGCTGTCCGGCCACCTACGACGAGATGCGGCGCGGGTTTAGAGCTGGCATCACCGTCGGTAATCATGTCGTAGCGTCAAACTGCCCCCACCTGTCCTTGTGCTGCGGAGTGAAGGATAATCTCCCCGAACTTGCGTGAATCGGGGAGGTTCACCGGGATGACCAAGACTCAGCAGCAACGACGGCAACAGTGGCGGCAGTGGATAGCGGA
>DYEQ01000093.1 GCA_020725645.1 Candidatus Fermentithermobacillaceae bacterium
ACCGGTATGCAGAGCATGTGAGCCGGCTACATAACCTTCTCAACGACGAGAAGGTTGCGCAGACGACGAAGCAGATCGCATCCAAAGTGACCACAGACATTTACGAAGCCAACCGAGGCGGAATGCCGCTCCTCGGCGCGGGAACCAGCCGGTCAGGCGGGTTATCCAGGGTCCTCAGGCATATCGCCTTACCAGATCCTGCCATAACCTAATGCCAGAATATGGGGGGACGGCTTCTCACCCACAATCGCTTGACAGACACGACGTCGGCCGATATCTTGAGCACATCCCCTTCCCGTGCTATTGCAGGAAGAAGGGCGCGTGGGAAACTGAAGATCTTGCCCTGAAACTCGAGAACAGCCGACTCACCCTCGAAACGGTCGATTATGACCATCGGCAATACCTCCCGGTCAGGCACGTCCCCCTCTTTCTATTCCGTGGGAATATGGAAACTGGCACTGGGTGTTGTCAATTCGGTTATTGGAGCTTCAGCGCAGAACAAAAAACGGCCCCTATTCTGCTCGTGTTTCCGGATCGCGTTGGCCATTCTGATTCAAGAACTCTTGTAACGTGTTTAGTACGGCCACCGCCTTTCGTAGGAGGGTCTGCATCACATCGGGGCCAGTCTTTCCGGTCAAGTCAAGCCGAGCTAGCTGCTTCTGGTAATTAGTACCTTTACGGTGTGCAACACCCATCGAACGGAGATTCTGGAGGTCACGGAGAAACTGGATCACTTCCTCTGTACCCACAAAGCTCTTGCTTTCCAGGAAGCGTTCCAGTTTACTGATGCCTTTTTCATCGGGGTGCTTTTCAGGCAGTCCCTTGGCTAGTTGCTTCTCGTTCAAGAAGTCTACAAGCAACTTCGCAAGTGCGAGAGTCTGCTCGTCTAGTTCGCGTTGTGAGTTGGTAACAGGAATATGGACAGTCTGCAGGATGTGTTCATCTCCCGGCCCAGGTTCGAGAAAAAGAGGCCATCCCATCTTCGTGCACCAAGCGCCATTCAATCGTTGGTACTCTTGGCGAAAGACCAGGTCCGCACTTTCCGGCTCAACAAACTGTGAGAGGAAGCTTCGCCGGAAGCAGGTCTCACTAATACCTGCATCTGCAGGCGGAGGGACATTGAACTGTTTCCAGTGCAATCGCTCACGGTAAGGAAGGTCACGGCCAAGGTCGCCAAGGAATGCGGTAACGTGAGTCGGATGGTTGTTGTCAATCCGTATGCCCCATAGCCCGAGGCATCTGAGATAACCATCCTCGACAGAGTATCGCTCGGGCTCAGCGTAGTATTTCTGCAAAACCTCCTTTCTGAAATAAACTGGAGTCAGATAGTGAGGCGCCCCCGGATTGGCACCGAAATAATCGGAAAGCTTATCTGGATTGGATGTGAATTCTCTAGACTCGCCATCAGGCCCAATGTCGATAATGAAGGATACCTCGGGTTCCGTCTCCCTCTCCTCAAATGGCCACTTGCCGCACTTCTCAATGGGTGGGGGTGCAACAATCACCTTGCCCAGCAGGCGACAAAAAGTCCGGTAGGACTGTCGGAAGTTGCACGTGCTAACTTGCCTAGAGTACCGAGACTTTTCGTCTCGATACTCTAACCGTCGGTCTTGTTCGGGGATATCCTGCAGGGGAATCAGAGAGTAGCGTACAGAGTCGAAGTATATGGCAAGATATAACTGCGTAGCGGCAAGAAACTGTAAGAGATACTTCCAGTTAACTTTCGTTTCGTGGTTGGTCATTCGAACCACTTCTACCTCGTAGCCTGACTCATCGAAGTCCAGAAGAATGTGGCGTTGATGATCTTCTGCGAGGTTGTGGAAATGACGAAACTCTTCGCACAACTCCAAGTAGGAAGGCCAGGCGCCGTCAAAGTGCCTGTATACCACCAGGGGGCGAATCCCCTTGTCTCCGAAACGGTGATACGTCGTGGTTTCCTTTCCGTCTTGCCAGCACTGACTGAAGCCCGGAAGGCCATCACCCCTTCGTAAGTCCCAGCTATCTTTGTCCAACGCCCCTTTCGCGGTCTGAGGCTCCAATAGCGCTGAGACGACAGCAAACCTATCGGGACGTCTGTCGTCAAACGCGTAAACGATCTGCCATGAATCTTTCCCTATGCGAGGAATGAAATCGGTGATAAGGTCCTGATGGAGAAGATAGTCTACATCAAGGCGGTGGTCTTTAGACGCACCCATAGTTCTCTCTCCTTCAAGAACCTCTTCGCGCAGTTTACGTTGCACGCAGTTTCTTCGGGCACGGGTTTGATTGTGTATTCGCCCAAGGCTAGCCTAGCACCTGCGGTCGCGGGAGAGTCCTACAACGCCTCACGGAGCGGCGTTCTACGTCCCGCACACGCCATGGTTCGAGACCTATTGAACTCGTCGGCGAAAGCCTAGATAGCTTCGGCTGTCCGGGCAGCGTGTTCCGCCTTGTGGTAGGTTGGAACTGCTAAACCACGGGGTTTAGGCATGTGGGCTGACATTGGACCAAACGAGAGCAATTCGCGGCTGCATGGCAGGAATTGCCACTCGGTACCTCGAATAGGGCAAATGCCTCCCTATCAACGGCGCCGGTGGCGACCAGACAGGGGAGGCGTTCTCTTTTTCTCAGACCAGGCGCTCGACCGCCGCTTCCATATCCTCCTCCCTCGGTTTTGTGTAAATAGCCGTAGTCTCCAGCTTCTCGTGACCAAGCAAGTCTCTGACCGTCGGCAGATCGGCCCCCGCTTTCCGCAGGAGACGGGTGGCGAAGGTGTGCCTCAGCACGTGAGGGGACGCAGCCACCCCGGCTTCTCTGGCGTAGCTCTGCAGGGCACGCCAAACGCCTGAAGGCATCATGGCACCGCGCTGGCCGACCAGGAGAGGTTCCTCCGGACCGGCACCTGGGCGCGTCGAGAGATAGGCCGCGAGAGCTTTGCGGGTTTCGATGTTCAAGGGAACCTCCCTGTACTTGTTCCCCTTGCCTCTGCGAACAATCACCTTTCCCTTCCGCTCCGAGAGTGACACATCCCCGACCCGCAGGGCGCACAGCTCGCCCACACGAAGACCAGCGTTGCTGAGAAGCTCGAACATGGCGATGTCTCTGGGTTTGCCCGCCCGGTAGACTGCCCTCTTGAGCCTGTAGAGCTCCTGCTCCGACAACGCCTTCGGCGGCCTGCGCTGCTCGCGGGGAGCTTTGATGCCCGACACCGGGTTCGATTTCACCAATCCGGTTGATGCGGTCCAGCGGAAGAAGCTGTTGAGCGCCCTGAGCTTCCTCGCCAGGGTTGCAGGTTTCTGGTCACGCATCGCGGCGAAGTATTCGCGCACGTCGACAGGGGTGACCGCGGACGGCGAGAAGTCCTCGCCGAGGGTTTCGGAGAACCACCGGGCGAAGGACCGTACGTCGCAGAGGTAGCCGCGAACAGTTGCTGCGGTCACTCCGGTTGTTACAAGGTACTTTCGGTACTCTTCGGACATTGCAGATACCTCCCTCCGTCGAGTTATCCGTTCCGAGAATGTAGTCTCTGGTCTGAGAGCCGCGTGGTACAGAGTTTTCGATCATTTCCCGATCCACGGAGCTGGCGTCGGGCAGTGTGGGTATCGGGAGCACGTCTCATTACGGAGGAAAACCGAGTGTGAATCAAGAAAATATGGAAACAGGTCCCGTCAACCCACTTGCGGTCCAGGTCGCGTAGTAGCTGACAGGCCCTAGATGTGATCTAAATAAAAGCGTCTCCAGGAAGTGTGTCACGTGGGTCCGCGAGAAGAGCCTTTGATACTCAGAATCTGTTTGGGACGTCAGATGCTTGCTGATGCTCTTCAGCATTCCAAACAGAATCTACCCACTGCTCGAATGAGATGTGTTCTTTCTCTTGACCATGCTGTGGAAATCATAGTCGTGACCCTTCTATCTGAATTGGGTACAGCGGTAGAAAGAAGCTGGTCGTTGCCCAAGATGCTTGAAGAACTTAGTGAACAACACAAGGCTCTAAAACCCCATAGACAGCCAATTGAGCGCTTACGACGAGTTCGCGACCGGGTACAGCACGATGGTATTGTTCCTTCGCCTGAGGATGTTCGCCAGTTCGTTGGTCAAGTGGAGGCGTTCATCCGTGATTCTATCCGTGAAGTTCTAGGGAAGGAACTCGAAGAATGTTCATTAGTATCTTTGGTGGCGGATGAACAGGCCCGTGAGCACCTGATAAACTCGGAGCGAGCCATTGCACGAAACGATCCTCGACTAGCGGTGAGAGAGGCAGCAATCAGTTTCGCCCTTTACTGGAAGCACTTCTGCACGCGCGTTCGCAATCACTGGTCGTGGAATGACCGCCTAGTCAATAGCTTCAGTTATGCAGTGACGAGCGCTGCAAAAGAAGTCGCCCGTAAAGCGACTGAAAAAGGCATTCGGGAATCCTGGATCAGTTTTGCGAGAGAAGTTGATTATCAACTAACCTCACTGCGGAACCAAAGGGAATTCACCCGGCTGGTAAGACCGCTTGAGTTAGCACAGTTCGGCATAGACATGACGGCGTACAGTCGGTTTCAAAGAATCGTACCCGATGTTCTTGTGGCGGTGAATGACGAAGTGCTTGTGGAGGAGATACCAGGATGGTCACCCACGCAGCAAGACGCGTTGTTTGTTTTTGATTTTGTCACTGCGGCGCTCTTGCAGTTACAGGACTGGTTAGAAGTCCGGGATGAGTACGCATAGCTGTCACAGAGCTAGCCCCAAGTCGTTGCCGTATCCGCTCACGTCGAGCGAAGGATTTCCGGTTGCGTTCGAACATGGTTGATTACTGCATATCGTTGAGTTGCGAGTTTTGAAGGGGATAACCGGGCCGTTAGCAGCTTGAGGAGGGGCCTTGACCGGGGAGTCTCGCATTTCAATGGCTTCTTGTATTGCGAAACCGCATCAATGGTGTCAAGGGACCCTAGGGGGAGAGTTCGCTGCTAATGGGAGCCTATCCTGTTGTGCTTGGTTCATATTTAGCGGACTACGGCTTGAGGTTGGTAAAGGATATTGAAGACATCCTTGCTGGTAGCATTGGCTTGCAGAATGGGAGATGTTGGAGAGACCCTGTTGTAGGCAAAAGGCAGCAGGTTAACCGAAAGAGGATGTACGGTCGGCTGCAAGTCAGGAAAGGGCAGTGGTGGGAAGAGGGGCCCGAAAGGCGTCATCGGGGACAATGAGCTGCTCAACGTGATCAGGGAGGTGCTTTCAGAACCCCCCTCCTGGGGTGAAGGACACGTTTTCGCCTCGAAGTGGAGGGTGATGCGGGAAAACAGGCTGCGACAGAACCCCGTTGGAGGTTTTGCAGAAAATCCTCTTCTGAGAGGCAGGTGGCGAACTGATCCAGAGCGAATGTATAGTCAAACCCGTGTCCGAAAAACCGGGTGCAATGCACCTGACAGACGGAGTCGAGCAAGGCTGGGTGGAGGGTTCAACCCGCATATAGCAGGAAAGGGAGTTTAACGGATGGGTAGGGCGCGGAAGGAGTTGGACGTTGTTGAAGCAATTACGGCCCTCCAAGCTATCCCAGAGGGGAAGCTGGTTGACTTCGTAACCGGCAAGCTTCTTGACGATACACCGGAGGAGTACGTACGGCAGAACATTGCCATGAGCTTGGTACTCGAATACGGGTACGACCGGAGCCAGATTGCCGTTGAATTTCCCATAAAGATTGGGTCGAAGACGCTGCGGGTCGATCTAGCTGTCTTCCCCTCGCACGTGCCCCATCAACAAGAGAACATTGCAATCATTGTTGAGACGAAGAAGCAAGGCACTAAACCAGAGGACAAGATCCACGGAGTGGAACAGCTTAAGTCCTATATGTCCGCATGTGCCAACTGCAGTTATGGTATGTGGACCAACGGCGACTTCCGCGCCTGCTACCAAAAAGTGTTCGATGGGCGGCAGTACACTTTCTTGGATGCCATCGACATACCCCCCAACGGTGTGAAGCGTGTAGAAGCACCGACGCGTGCCATGCTCCGAGTTGCTACTGGGCATAACCTACTTTTTGCCTTCCGCCGTTGCCACAACTACATAGCCGGAAACCAGGGGCTCCAAAAACCAGAAGCATTTTGGGAACTACTCAAGCTCATCTTCTGCAAGATCGAAGATGAACGGTCCTCCAGCGAAACGTTAGAGTTTTACGTGTCTCAATCAGAGCGAGCCTCCATGAATGGCCAGAGCAAGGTCAAGGCTCGAATACAGCGGTTATTCAAGGAAGTAGTGAAAAAGTACCCGACCATTTTTAAGCCGAACGACGACATTGAGCTGGACGCGAGAGTCACCGCGTACGTGGTTTCCGAGTTGCAACAATATTCACTACTCAGTTCCCCAGTGGACGTAAAGGGAGTTGCTTATGAGGAGATCGTAGGCAGCAATCTCCGCGGTGACCGAGGGGAATTCTTCACCCCGCGAAACGCGTGCCGTATGGCTGTTAGAATGTTAGATCCTAGACCACACGAAAGGTTGCTGGACCCAGCTTGTGGCACCGGCGGCTTCTTGGTCATAGCCATGAACCATGCTCTGCGTATCTTGGAGGAAACCGAACGTGCCAAGTGGCGAGACCCCTTCACGGGCACTCAGTACGAGATGGAGGAGCTTTACCGGAAAAAGGCAGAATACCTCTCGCAGAAAGTTTTCGGACTCGACCTGAACCCGAACCTCGTGCGAGCCGCCAAGATGAACATGGTCATGAACAACGATGGCTCTGGCAACCTATACCAGTGTAACTCTCTAGAACATCCGCATCGTTGGAGTGATGAGGTGCGGGAAAGGGTTCCCCTCGGATCCATTGACGTTCTGTTTACCAATCCTCCGTTCGGGAGTCAGATCCTTATCGATGATCCAGCAATTCTCGCGCAGTACGATCTGGCAGCACAGTGGGAACTATCGGAGGACGGGAAGTGGGGGATCAAGAAAGCCCGAGATGGGTCACGGTTGTTTCAGGCAGCTGTCCCGCCGGAGATTCTTTTCGTAGAGAGATGCTTGCAGTGGCTGAAGCCTGGGACAGGACGCATGGCCATTGTCATGCCAAACGGGCTTCTGAACAACCCCGGTCTGGGCTACCTTAGGCAGTGGCTTCTTTCCAAAGCCTAGATCTTGGCTGTCGTCGACATGCACCGAAACCTGTTTATGCCTGGCAATGATACTCAAACGAGTATGGTGCTGTTGCGGCGTAAGGCACCTGGAGAACCTGACCGGGACTACCCGATATTCATGGCTATTGCTGACTCTGTTGGCCACGACAAGCGAGGCAAAACCACGTACAAGCGGAATCCGGATGGAAGCTTGGTCCTGGCCGAAAAAGAAGTTACTCACACAGTCGGAGGCGAGGTGCAGAAATTGAAGGTTCTCGAGCCGATCGTGGATGACGAACTAGAAGATATTGCAGAAGCTTATCACAAGTGGCTTGCGTCAATGACAGAACCCAGGCAGGCGTTTAGGGTATCATGAGGCTATCAACAATCAAGTCCTCTGCGATATCCTCTTCGCTGAGGCTTGATCCAAAGTTCTATCTCGCTGAGCGCAGCCTTGCGTGGCAACGGGTTTGCCAAGGTCCCTGGCGTGTTGTGCGACTCGGCGAGCTAATAGGCGATGATGCTGTTTGGGTAGCCCACGCTTTGACATGTACGGTTAAGCTTCTTTGTTGACACTTGATGTCTCCTGAGAACCCATCTTTGACAGATACTGCCTGATGCTCTCCATTGGCGTCCTGCCCATGTTCCTGTAGCCGCGGTGCGGACGCTCGTTGTTGTACCATCTTAACCACTCGTCCAGGTCCGCCTGCAGCGCCTCTACGCTCTCGTAGAACTTCTGCCTGAAGAACTCCTCCAGCACCGTTCTGTTGAATCGTTCCACGAAGCCGTTGGTCTGGGGTCTCCTTACCCTCGTTTTGCGATGTTCTATGTCGTTAAAGGCAAGGTACAACTCATACGGATGTGTCTCAGTCCCGCAGTACTCGCGCCTGCAGATTCCCACTGAAAATTGAGCCACTTTCCCACCGAAATTTGAGCCACCCCAGTTTCCAGAAAAGGCGCTTGCTGCCATAGTGACGAGCTTTCAAAATGACCTTTGGCATTGCATTCGGCGTTCGGCCTTCCCTACGCCCTTGAGTTGCCCCACGTAGAATGTGTCTTGGGCTAAAAGCTCCCCGGGACGGCTGGTCTCAACGTGACGCTCCTTAAAACACGGATTTGCTTTTTCTATCAGAACTACCTGCTCCGGCGTAAGTTCGATGGCTCTGGACAGATACTTCTCCTCGAGTTTCAGAAGCCTATCGTACGTCGTGGCCAGCCCGTTCTTGGCCAGGATATTCTGTATCGTAGGCCCGCTTACGCTTATCCCCTGAAGTTTGAGCATCGCGCTCAGCCGGTGGCATCCCCAGGTTGGGTTCTCCAGGCTCAACGCGACGATCTTTTCCTGAACCTCAGGTGGCGTGGTCTGAGGATGCGTCTTATGTACTGGCGGAAGGTCCTTCAGTCCTTCAATGCCGTACAGTTCGAACCGCCGCTTGTATTCGTAAAACATCGTCCTCGTCATCCCGCGACGGCGGCACGCCTCGCTCACATTACCGAGCGCTTTTGCTAGCTCCAGCACGCTCAACCTCTGCTGCGCGACCTTCATTTCCGGATCCATTACTGCTTCCCCCTCCAATTCCAGGAAACACCCTGGAAACTCATTTGTCAAGAGAGAAGCCTAACTGTACATTTGACATCGTTCCGGCCACGCATCCCAATTATGGTAAACCTTACCTAGCCCCTTGGGATACGCTGCGGTATATTCCTCGCTCAACCACACTGCTCAGCCGACTACAGAACAAGTTCTTTCACCTTTGTGAGGTCAAGCGCGGGTGGCTACTTGTCACTTGTTCTGGCCGCAACCTGGGGCCGGTGGTGATGGTAGATGAGTTCTTGGCCAAATTTGCTGTTAGTGGTGACATGATTCGTGTAACTAGTCCCCTAAACGATGACTTGTTCTACGTTTTTGCATTCTTAAGCACCGCCACAGGTCGGCACCTGTTGAGAGGCGGTGGTTGGGGATCAGTAGTCGACCATATACACCCGAAGGACGTCCGCAACATTCCAGTACCGATGGCTGACGAGCGGACTCGTCGGACGGTAGTAAACGCCTTCGTAAAGGCTATGGAACTCCGGGAGCAGGCTCGTCCCAGTCTTCTTCAGGCGGAACAGGAATTCCTTCGGCTGAGCGGGCTTCGCGCAGCTGTGGAAGCGCTTCCGCTTAGTGCCTATCGGCGGCGCTTCCAGTTGAATGCTTCGCAACTTAAGAGAAGGTTAGATGTTGAGCCGCATGCACCTCTGTACCAGGCCTATCGTGAAGCGATCCGCTCGACCGGGATGGCAGCACACCTATCTGAGGTAGGTAAGGTCTTTCGCCCCCCAGGGCGTTACAAAACGGTATATGTCGAAAACCCACAGTACGGGATACCCATTCTTTCGGGACGCCAGGTAGCCCAGTATCGTCCCGTAGGCTTGAAATTCATAAGCCCGGCCTCGTTCCGGAGGCCCGATGACTACTTGCTTGAGCACAACACACTTGTCCTTACCGCGGACGGCCGGGCCGAGGAGAACTTGGCGGACTGCGGTGTGGTAACTAGGGACCGAGCGGGGTGGGCCGCGAGCGGACACGTCATTAGGATCATTCCGCAGCCGGGCATACATGTAGGACTGCTCTACTTAGCCTGCACTTGTCAGCCCGTGCAAGCTCAAATGAAGGCCCTGGCTACGGGGTCTGTGGTTGATGCTCTCTCCGAAGACGATGTCAGTGATGTGCTCCTCCTTTACCCTGGTGATAGCGAATGGGGTCGGAACCTGGCCAAACAGGTAGTTGATGCCTGGAACAGGTTTGTTGACGCCAATTCTCTTGAGGACTCGGCAATCAAGTTGTTAGAAAGCTACTTGGGAGGCGACTAGGTAGTTTCTGCTGAAAAAGGCCTGTTGCCCGTCTGTTATCCCTGCTGTTGACCCATGAGGATCAATACGTGTTCGCTCGTTCTTTCCAGAGCTCAGGCCAGTTGCGCTATCCGGTGGAGATTGTAGCCCCAGATTGCCCCACCCACCCACCGCCGGGAGCCTTCTTCCCCACGGTACAAAGTCCGGTCCAGTCCGTACCGCCGTTTGAGCACGCTGATCGTGGCTTCTTCGCCAGCACCCCAGCGTTGAAGACGCCTGAACCAGGACTGCCGTTCGTGTCTGCGACGTTTGACGCTCTGTTTACCCCTACAAGGCATGCTTACTTGCTTTACACCCAGTTCCGCTAGTGCACGCTCGTTCTCCGGGCTCCAAAAGCCACGGTCTGTCGCAACTCTCGTGGGCCCACGGCGGTCAGGTCCGAAATCTGGTGTTGGTATGATTGACGCCAAGTCGGCGCCTGCCGAGCTGGTGACCACCCACGGGAACTGGATTTACAAAGAAGAGCTCACGGCTGGAAGACATCTGGATACCTCCCAGTTAACAGCCTCGTTAAGTTTCGAGTCTCCGCCGGGTCGCGGTCGCATGGCTAACACCAGCGTCGATCTATCCGAGTTAGGCCCGGACAGGGGCTGTGCCGCTTACGGCAGGACAATATATGAAGCATGCGAAGCAGATGTTATGGAAACTTGCAGATGATGTCCGGCGCCGCACCCTAGATCCCCGTCGCCCTCGGGCGAGCTGTTTTAAGGTCCAGGCACACACTGATTCTCTGGATATACAGCTTGAACCGGGACACTCAGCGTGTAAACGAGACTGCCTGCTCCACACGTCGGCCACCTATTCGCGAAGTGGCTGCCAAGACTGTAGGAATCAAACAGAGCTAACGTTCTGAAACGCGGACTGCTTTCCTCGTACGGATCGCCTGAGAGGCGCTGACAACCCAAATGGCACCCACGACAAACAAGGCGCCCATGATCCCTCGTAAAGAAAGGGTCTCGCCAAGAAAGAAATACCCTATAACATATGCAGCCAGCGGCTCGGCGAGGGCTGCAATTGAACCCCTGGTCGCTTCCACTTTGTTGATGCCATCCGCAAACAGTATGAAAGCAGCTGTCCCCGGCCCGAGACCCATCAGCGCGAAGTAAGGGAAGCTCTTCGGCCAAACCGGCGGGAGGTCACTCACGAATCCTCCGAGACCGCCTCGCCACACGGAAAGAGCGCAAAAGAGGAGCGATCCACCAAAGGCCATGGTCCAAAAGTTCAAAGAGACAGGCCCGTATTTCCGCCCGAGTTTCTTGTAAGCGACCGTCTGCGCTCCATAGGATGCTCCAGATAGAAGACCAGCGAAAAATCCCGTCGGCGAGACGGCCAATGCACCTCGTTCCTCTCCGAGACCCGAAATCAAAACAACCCCTGAAAAGGCCATGACCAACGCAATCACTTTCTCTCTCGTGATTTTCTCGCCGAGAAATAACAGGGAGATGACCAGGACGAAGAAAGGAGCCGTGTAGTTCAAGGTAACGGCAACCGCTACCGTCGTCACCGAAAGGGCGTAAAAGTAAGTGATCTGCGACAGCATGACGGCAACCATGCCCAGAAGAACGAAAGTTATTACGTCGCCCCTGTCGGGCACGAGCTTCTCCGGTACAAGCTCAACCGGAGTACCATCCCCCACCGCCACTCTGTCTGTTCCGGCGCTCCCCGGGGTAAACTCGCTCCGCGCAAATCCGCGCTGCAAGAGAGCTTCAGGCGCCGGTCTGAAGGTGTGCCTGCGGGCGAGCATCCTGCACCCGGTGTACCATTTCACCAGCAACCATAGCCCCATGAACAATGTGGAAAACAAAGCTCTACCCAGGACGATATCCCACGGGCTCCATCCCAAATCCCTCAGGTACCGGACAAAGGGGCCGGTGGTCGCCCATATTATACCGGCCCCGATGATCTCAATATAACCAGTCAAAGAAACTCGGCCTCTTCCCCGTTGATATAGTCCGCCACAGCAGAAGGCTTAGCCTTCCGGTAGACCCAACCCATCGCCGTTGGACCGCACCGGTAAAATAGCAAAAAACCTGTGAACCTACGCCATAGCCTCAATGGTACTTCGCATCTTGACCGTAGTGTACACCGCAATCGGGAAAAAGACCAGTACGAACATGGCATAATGGGCAATTTCGAACAGTCCTTTGGAAAGGACAAACGACAGAACGGTGTAGACGGCAAAGAAGGCGAGGTTCAGAACGGTGAAGACCCTGAGTTGGGGCAGGAAATCCGCGTCCGTTTCCCGTGCCCGCGCCATCTTCGCCAGGAACGCATAATACAGGGCAAACGCCAGGTAATCCAGAGCGCCCAGGAAGTTACCGGCGACCCTTCCGACTTCCACACCGCTCCACAGGTTTACCACGCTGGGGACGCTCCAGGTTCCCAGGGGCCATAGCAGGTCCACCGACGAAAACCACACGAATATGTCCAGCATCGAATGGGTTATGGCACCGAGACCCAGCCCAAGAGCCATGCCTTTTCCCCGTCCCCGCAAGAACAGCAATCCCAAGAGCATGAGGGGAACGATCACCACAAGGCTGTGGGTCGCCGTCCGGTGCATCCTCATCGCCAGACGAGAGTCGAACAGAAAAGTGATGGCCAAGGGCAAAAGGTCCGCATCCGGCAGGATGTTGCCCAGAACATAGCCGAAGACGACACCTCTTTTCAATTCGGCTTCCGGGGTCTGGCCCTTTTCCACCGGAGAAACTCCGGTCTTCGAGGAACGGCCGCCGATCGCCCGAACAACCGCCAATCCCAGAATTCCGTGAAACCCCGACTGAGCCATTTAAGCTAACCTCCTGCGTTTAAACCTTCAGCCACCCGATACCGTCATGCTTGCGCACTTTAAGCGGCGATTTCCCGGGTCTGAAGTTCCGTACCCGGGACCCAACTTCACTTCCCCAAAATCGTCACACCCGAAACCGCAACCCATGGAAACACGGCATAGCCGTAGTTCACACGCTCCCGGGACACTGACCGGATGTTCCTGTAACATTCAGCCAGATTGCCCGAAATCATCGTTTCGCTGATGGGGTATTTCACCTGGCCGTTTTCGATGAAATAACTGTTCTTCGCGACCCCGGAGAAATCGCCATTCTCGTTGGGGTTGCCCCCTGAGAACCTGACCAGGAGCAATCCCCGGTCCACCGACTTCACTATCTCATCGAGGGTCGTCTCACCCGGATCCACCACGTACGCACCCCCGTCGTTAACCGCCCTCGCTTTTCCGGTTTTTTTCGAGCCGTACAAGCTCAAAAGGAAGGTCTTAAGGAGGCCGCGGTCGACTATGGTGCTGTTCTGGGCCGAATACCCGTCGGACGTTATAAAGTAGCCGTTGCATATCTCGCCGGACACGGGACGGGAGTGGAGACTCAGCACCGGACTTGCGACGAGCTGGTCCAAACTGTCTCTATAAACGCTCGTCCCTGATATGAGCGCGCGGTCTCGTATGGAATCGTCCAGGAACGCAAGCATATCACCAAGGCAGTCCGGCGCAATGATCACATCGCCGGTGAACTTTCCGGAGACATGGCAGGTATGGATCTGTTCGGTAGTCTCCCGCATCAATCTCCGGAGGGAACCGCAATCGATGAGGGGGGTGTCAAGGTCCCTAATGGCCACGGACGTGCCATTGAACGACGAGACCTTCCCCTCTTCCTTAGCGGAAAAAACCGCGGTGCAGCGATACACGCCCTTGACGGCGGAGAAATCGACCCCGTTGGAGTTAACCACGTATGTGTCTTCCCGCGTGAAATCGAGGAAGGCCTGCAACATAAGGAGTGTGGGGTATCGTTCCCTCGCAGTCTCGAGGAGCTCTTTCATACGATAGTGCATACTGTCCCGGTCGGGCGATTCGCTTCCGCTCACGAACCTCGCAGCCGGCTGGCCTTCGGCGATATCGTTGGCCTCGTCCGGTACGGAAGCTTCCGCGATGGCTAGGGCCTCGGCAGCTCCCCGACTTACGGAATCGGGGTCGGACTTGTTGATGGTGGTGCTCCCTTTTTTCCCGTCCTTTATAGCGATGAGCTTGACCTGTGTGTCAAAGGTGGTCCTCAACAAGCTCATTTCTCCCGATATGACGTTCAACTCGTGCTTTTCGATTCGAGTGACTTGACACTGAGCTTTGTCCGCGCCGGCCTTGAGAAGGGCATTCAAACCATACTCCGAAGATCGCCTGGGATCGGTCATCCTTATCTACCTCCTATCGTCACCTGACACTTTATGGCCGGACCACCCATTCCCACAGGGATGTTCTGTTTTTTACCGCACATCCCGTGGCCTAACCATTTCATGTCGTTCGAGATCATACTCACGGTCTTGAGCATGTCGAAAGCTACCCCTGATATGGTTGTGTCTTTGATGGCTCTACCGAGTTTGCCACCCCTAATCTCGTAACCGAGAGTCACGCCGAACATGAATTCGCTGGTCAGGTCGGCCTGGCCGTTCGACGGCTTGATCAGATAGTAGCCGTCGTCCACCGAGGCGATCATATCCTCGAGTTTACTGGTACCGGGCAGGATACCCGTGTTTCTCATGCGTATGATAGGCTCATCTGAGAAGAGGAACGCCCGGGCGTTGCCCTTCGGCTGCACCCCGAAATGCCGGGCACTTTCTTTGTTGTGGAGAAAACTCTTTAGCACGCCCTTCTCGATGATAACCGCGTCTTCTGCCCTAGTTCCCTCGTCGTCAACGTAAACCGGCACGGGACAGGTCTGACCCAGAGCTGTATTTGCGAAGTCCACGAGAGTCACCAGAGGACTGGCCACCTGCTTCCCGATCCAATCCCCCGCCACCGACCCGCCCATGACGAGGTCGGCTTCGCAGGTGTGCCCGATCGCTTCGTGGGCGAGAATACCCGCGAGCTCCGCATCGAGCACGCACGTCTTGACTCCCGCCTCGGCGAAAACCCCCTCGCTCTTTTTCATAAGGTGCTGGTACTGGCGCTCAATTCCTTCCCACAGCGAAGAGGGAGATTCGAAGACGTCCTCAAACTGCCCCAGACCTCCGTAGCTCTCCATCAGCTCCACAGGTGCGCCGTCCTTTTCAACGGACAGCATGACGTGAATCTGGCTTCTCGGGATCATCGAATGTGAATACGAGCCGTCCGATGTCAGAAGCGTCTTCTCCATGTCCAGGCATCTCAAAATCACGCTCCTGCTGGCCAGCCCCGGATATCTTCGAGCTATCTCATCGTCGATCTGGCGGACGAAATCCACGAGCTCCTTCTGACCCAGTCTCGGCTTTTTCGTGGAAAAGTCGTTATCCGACGAAACCGCAGCGACCGGTAACGGAGCTTTTCCTTTGCGTTCTCTTGAGTCGAGAAACAAAGCGTTCTCCGTGGCCTCTTTTACCACCGAGGCGATGGCATCCGGGGTCAACTCCGGGCTCGAAGCAAACCCCCATGAGCCGTTTTGATAAGCTCTCGCCGAGACTCCACTGGTAGCCGAACGTAGGTTCACTGTATTGTTGCCTTTGACGAAAGATATCTGGATAGTCCTGTTCTCCTGCACCCGCAATTCGGTATAGGTCTTGAATAATCCCGCGTACGCCTTAAGGTCCAGACCGCCCAAACAGAACCCCTCCTTTGATTCGGGCTTTCTCCGGTATCCTCATGCAGAACACTTAATCTGTACGGCGAGCACATCTCTCCGCCGTCATAGACAGTTCTTCGTGAAGCTGGAAGCTACCTTCTGTATGAGTAGAGATCCATGCTGCCAGATCTGGCATATACTCTCACAGTTTCAGCGGCAATGAGTGCCCTGGGCGGCTTCGATTGCTCTCGGCGAAAAAGTTGGCGTTATCGGGCTCCTTGTATCGCTACAATAACCTCGTACCAAAACCGTCTCTCGTGGCGCTATTGTCGTAAATTTCCTTGATGTGGATGATGTACGCAGGCCGGGACACCCATTTTTCTTTATTGGGTCTGTGATAAACGTCGTGCTGGGCATTGAGGAACCGGTGATACGGACCGTCCTCGAAGATCTCGATCTCACCGCGTACCTCGAAACTTACCACCGGCGGTTCGAAGAAAAGCACCGTTACCGCTTTATTTGACTGGAAGTTAATCCAGCTGTGCTTCCCCGCCAATTCCAGGGAACCCATTATGGAGAAATCCAGGCGCGGCCTCGCTTCGGGAGACCAAATGTGGGTGACAAGGAGCTTCAGACCCTCTTCCGAGTAACCTTCGCGCCACCCCGAATTTATGTGATGAAGGTAAGCATCCAGCGTCTCCTGCAGGTACTCTTCCTTTGGCACGAAACCCACACCCCTGACAGACCCGTTCAATCCCGCGGGCCCGTTGGAAATGAGCACGGGGTTGTGGCGGGTAAAGCTCAAGAACAAGGTCTCCGGCTTCACCTTCTCGCCGGCAGCCAGCTTACGGACCAAGGTGGCCCGATCCTCGTAGGCCCATTTAAAGTATTTTTCAGGTAACTTGAAGTCGGTCACTTGACACCCACCCTTTTTACCGATTTGAGGAAGCTAGAACGGATTGACTGACGACGCATCGGCATGTCGTAAGGTATTTTCTTCCCGCGAGTGGACTTCTCCTTGCCGGTAGGCCGCTCGTTCCCGGCCGACAACCGCGATTCATTCCGGCTGACGAAAAGCCCCCGCGTTGTGAGTAAGTTCAGATACATGCGAGACAGGTAGACAGAAAAAGAGTGCGGGGACTATCCTAGGTTTGGTAGATAAAGGAGGTCCCCGCATGAAGAAGATTAGCGCATCCCGTGTGAAAAGTCTGATATGAACGACAACCCATCTTCTCATAGAGGTGTTTCTGAGACTCCGGCTATCGTCGACGGTTGGCATTCTGATATTCGCGGGTTGGTTACCGCACCACATACCTCCGTCTGGAGCTACCTCGGACTACAGGCGTACGTGGGGCAAAATCCCTG
>DYEQ01000021.1 GCA_020725645.1 Candidatus Fermentithermobacillaceae bacterium
CCATAGTGTGTGCCTGGCAGCGTCCAGGGCAGGAGGGTTCAAGTCCCTCTGGTGCTCAGGTAAGGAGGACCATATCCGAACGCGGGGGTAATGCCTCGCGGGCCAGGGAGATTCGTCCCACGGTGAACCCTAAACGGGCACGAAGTTGGAAACAACGGATACGGCCAAGGGGAGGTACCTACAGGCAATCTCAGCCGTAAGGCGACCTGGAGGGCAGGGCGTCCACGGTGACGTGGAGTCTGAAGGGCTTGAGGAGAAGCTCCGGGCTGTAATCGAGGGTCGTACCCATGATGAACCGGTCGGCCAAAGCAGGGGCAAGGTCGAGCCCGCACTATGGGGGCGAAGGCGTTCTTACCCACCCTGCGTACCAAGGTGTTTGCGGGCGGCACGGAGCGGAAGTCCTGGACGTGACCCAGGGAGGGCTTGTCGAGAGCCTTGCGTCAGGGAGCGAGGCGAGCCGGGTCTATAAGCGACGAGCGAAATGACCGGTATGCTCGGCAAGTCGTCGGAAGGTGGTGAAGTACCACAAGCGCAGGCAGCAAAACCTGCGTGACCGCAAGGGGGGCTGGGAGGCCCCGGGAAGGCCACCTGCAAGGAATCGGTGGAGAGCTACTGCGGCAGTGAGTACAGACGGTGAGGTGGATAAGTTCCTTGAGCGAAAAACCCAGAACTGACCGTCCGAGGAGACTGTCGCATTGGATCAACGCCGGGCAAGAGAGGAAGGTCCACTCCCTAGTGGACAAGGTGTACAGCAGGAAGAACCTCGAACTGGCCTGGGAGGCGGTACGACGCAACCGAGGTGCAGCCGGCGTGGACCGGGAGAGTTTGGAGACCTTCGTACTGGACGAGAACCTGGAGCAGCTTCAGCAGGAGCTGCGTACCAAGACGTACAGGCCGCAGCCCCTGCGACGGGTGTATATCCCGAAGGCAGGCAAGAAGGAACTCCGTCCCTTGGGAATCCCGGCTGTGAGAGACCGCGTGGTACAACAGGCGCTGACCCAACGGTTGGTGCCCATCTTCGAGCCGGATTTTGACGACAGCAGCTTCGGGTATCGTCCGAAGCGATCGCCACACGATGCGATGCGCAAGATCTGGCGGGAGCTCCAGGCCGGGAGCGTGTGGGTTGTCGATGCCGATCTGAAGGACTTCTTTGGCTCGGTTGACCACGCGCGGTTGATGCAGCTGGTTGCGCGCCGGGTATCGGACGGAAGGGTACTGACGCTGATTGAGCAAATGCTCAAGACTCCGGTCCTGGAAGACGGACAGCTGCATGCAACCCAACGAGGAACACCGCAGGGCGGTGTGGTCTCACCCTTGCTCGCCAACATTCTCCTGACGCCATTCGACCGGGAGATGCGAGCACGGGGGTACCAGTTGACGCGATTTGCTGACGATTGGGTGGTAACCTGTGCGTCCAAGAAGGAGGCGCAGCAAGCCCTAACCACGGCCAGGAAGATTCTCGAGACGCTGGGCGTC
>DYEQ01000094.1 GCA_020725645.1 Candidatus Fermentithermobacillaceae bacterium
CAGCGCAAGCTGGCCCAAACCCTGAACCTGGAGGCGATGCATCGGCTGGCCAGTTAGTAACAGGATTCCGAGGCCCTAAACCCTTGTGCTACCTGTGTTTTCGTCTCTGCCTACCGGCTAACCCGGAAAGTCATGCTAGAGGGTAAACCACTTTGGAAACAAAGCGGCTCAGACATTGCCTCCCTCCTAGGCGTCGATGTGAAAGGCCAAAGGCAACGCCCGATTTGCACTTTGGAGGGAACCTTCGTGGTGCACGGTTCGCTCCTTATAAGATCCAGATTCGGAGAAGCCGAGGCGCCTGACTTTACGCACCTACGTTCGAAGAGGAATGGAAAAGAGGTACCGATTTTGAGCGGCACAAGCATTGCCGGAGCCTTGCGGAGCAGGGCTTTGCGTATTGCCAACACCCTGGGTAAAGATGGAAAGAGAATTGCGGATAGCCTATTCGGATATCGGCGTGAAAAGGACGAACCTCAGGAGAAGAAGCTGACCGCAAGCAAGCTATGGACAGAAGAAGCCGTCATTGAGAACGGGCTCGACCTGGTCCACACCCGCGTAAAAATTGACCGATTCACGGGCGGGTCGTATCCTGGAGCCTTATTCAGCGAGCTAGCGGTTTTCGGCAAATTGGCCTCAGACACCACCGTTAGGATTTGCGTAAAGGTGGAGGACCCTTCTGACGCAGAAGTTGGCTTGTTGCTACTCCTGCTGAAAGATCTATGGACCGGCGACCTACCGCTTGGTGGGGAGAGCAGCGTGGGACGGGGGCGCGTCAAGGGGAAACGCGCCACACTCGAGTACGGTGGCGAGGTCTGGAATTTCATTGAGGAAGACGGATTGCTTCGAGTGGAGGGGGACAGGGCTAAGTTGGAGTCATTCGTAAGTGCCTTTACGGAGGGAGAAATATGAGAGAGCTCAAACGGATTCGGAGTTACGTGTCCCAACTCAGTACGGATGGCTTCAAGTCGCATCCCAGGGCCTGGTTTGAAGGCCAGCCCGAAGTAGGCGCGAAGGCCTGGTTCCTGGCCCACTTCGACGACGGAGTTCTCTGGGGGGAGCTCCGACATGGCGCGTTAGTCACATCGGAGCGAATATTCCCTCATGTTTTCCCCCCGTTACGGGCGGAGACCCTGCAACAAGCAAGCCTCTTCGGACGGGAAGCAGAGGTGCGCGTATGGCGAGACAGAGAGGGGTTCAGGGCCTGCCGCATAGAGGAGCAGGATTCGGAAGCTGACGAGGCTATTGACGAAATCTACGTGCTTTGGGGCAATAAAGCTGAAAGACAGGATCAGGGATTCACCCTCGTGGCTGAGGGACGTCAGGGCTTGCGACATGCTGTTCCAGTAGCAGTCGGAGGCACCACTCTTGGAAACAACGGAACGGCCGAACACCCCCTCCGCTTACGGGTCCGCCACTACATTGTTTATGATGGGAGCGGCCAGGCGTACGTCAAGCTGAGTCGGTTGGTTGAACTTTTCGTGAAAGGGGCGGGAGCGTGAACCCTACGCACAGCAATCCTACAAGACAAGATAGGGTCGCCCGTGCACCTTACAACTTTGTGCCGTTGCCTGAGCAGATTGTTCCGGTGGACTATGAGATCCCCGCTCACGACCGTTATACCGGTTACACGGGGTACATTGAATGTACTCTTACAACGCTTACCCCCGTTTATACCCGCGCTGCGCTGGATCCGGAATTCTTCGCCCGCTGGGCGGAGAACATTCGCGAAATGATGGGAAATGACGTGGCTAGAGGAACCTACGCCCGGTTCTTCCAGCTGGACGACGCATACCGCCCCGTGATCCCGGGTAGCAGTCTGCGGGGCATGGTACGTGGTTTGGTAGAGATTGTTGCCTACGGGAAGATCCAGTGGGTGACGGAGCAGTGCCTATTCTTTCGTTCTCTTGACGAGACCGCCGTTGGGAAACACTACCGGAATCGTATGGTAGGCAAGGTAGAAAGTGGATTCCTGCGCAAACGTGGTGAGGAGTACTACATAAAGAAATGCAGTTTCGCGCGCGTTGATCGGCGGACATTGGGCGGTGTAGCCAGAATCTACGACGGAGATCCTCCCAATCGAATCCCTAAGTGGAGCGGTCAGCCCTCCCAGTATGTCCGGGTTTGGATACCGAAAAACCAACCGTTCGTCAAGCAGGTAGAGTACGCGCGGGTAGACGGGTGGGAAGAAGGAAGGTTGGTCATCACCGGTGATGTGCCGAAGAAAAAGAAAGAATTCATCTTTCTCCTGCCACAGGAGGATGCCGAGGAAATTGCAGTGCCGAGCAAACTCATTCAACGTTTTCATGATGAGGATCAGATAACCCAGTGGCAGGAAAGGGCCTTCCCGAAGGACAGGCCTAAACGCGGTTGTCGTGACCGCGATGGGGCACTTCGTAGTGACCTCGAAGACGAGGGAGACCCGGTTTTCTTCTTGAGAGAGAACGGCAAGCTTACCTTCTTCGGGCGTGCTCAAATGTTTCGTCTACCTTACGATCGTAGCCCCCTTGATCTTGTACCAGCAAGCCTCCGTGGCAAGAAGGTGCTAGATCTCGCTGAGGCCATCTTCGGGTACGTGGCGGAGGGAGAGCGCACAGCGGGTCGCGCTGGACGAGTCTACTTCACCGACGCCATCTGTGAGCCCCACGGGGGTGATGTTTGGCTCTCTGAGCAACCGATTACCCCTAAGGTCCTTGCGACGCCCAAACCCACCACCTTTCAGCATTACCTGGTGCAGCCGAGAGACGGGGAGCACGACCCGGACGACAAGCGCAAACTGGCCCACTACGGGGCAACCAGAACCGTCATCCGGGGCCACAAGCTGTACTGGCACAAGAAGACGGGGTCGACAGCGGAATACTTTGCTGAGCAAGGCCAAGTCGATTGGGCGAGAGACAAGCAGCATACGCAGATCAGGCCTGTTGCCGGAGGCGTAAAGTTTCGTTTCCGGATAGACTTTGAGAATCTGACCGACGTGGAGTTGGGCGCCTTGCTCTGGGTGCTGGACTTGCCGCAAGGCCACCACCACAAAATCGGAATGGGCAAACCCTTGGGACTAGGTTCAGTTGCGATTACTCCCCGCTTGGTGCTCACCAATCGTTCCGAGCGCTACCAGAGACTGTTTGACGGGAATGGCTGGTACGCAGCGGAGCACAGGGAAGGCGACTTCGGCCGATTCAAAGAGGCTTTCGAAAGGTATGTCCTGGGACGTATCGACAAAGTGGAGCGAAGGAACGCCGAAGCTCTAAAGGAAGTTCCGCGCATCCAGGTGTTGTTGAAGATGCTGCAATATCCTGGTCCGGCCGCGGAAACCGACTATATGCAACTGCAACCAAGAAACGAGTTCAAAGATCGCCCCGTCCTACCTAATCCTCTTAACGTTGGGTCCAAGTGACCAGCAAGATACAAGACACCCCTGCCAACAAGGACCCCGGATGAGGAGGGTAAAGAGGTTGCGTAGTAGCACCGCGTCGGGCGTGGCGCGGCCAAGCGGGGCCTGAGGTGTGGCCGCCACAACGTTGATCTGCACCGTGGGGACCAGTCTTCTGACTTACGTCCCTCAACTGCTGGGACGCGAAGAGGCGGACCTCAAGCGCTCCGGCTTGCAGGATGAAGTGCTGAGGTCCTTGTTGGGCAGGGTTCCCGACGACAGGCTGTGCGGAGCCGAGATCAATTCCATACTCCTGATTGAGCGGCGCATGGCTCCGGCCGGGCGCTCCGTTTACTTCCTGCACTCGGAAACCGACCAGGGCGGGTGGACTGCTGAGGTCCTGAAGAGGTACTACGAGGCGAAGAGGTGGTATGCCGAAACGAGGCTCATAAAGGGGCTGCGCGACGACAAGCCCGGGCAGTTTCGCTCCGAGGGGCTCCGCCGGCTGGCGCGCGAGATGGCCGCCATAGTGCGGCAGCGCGGTCCTCAACTCACCATCATCAACGCCACAGGCGGGTACAAGGCGCAGGTGGCCATCGCCGTGTTGTTGGGGCAGGCCATGGGCACCACGGTCTACTACAAGCACGAGCGCTTCAACGACATCATCGACTTCCCGCCCATGCCCGTTTCGTTTGACCTTCAGTTGTGGCTCCTGCATTCCGACCTCTTCTTCGCCCTTGACCGGGGTGAGCTGGTAGCGTACGAGGAGTACAGGCCGGCATGGGAGGAAGCCCTTGAGCCGCTCATACAGCGCGTCTCTATCGATGGGCCCTACTTCCTCGAACTGACGCCGGTGGGGCAGATATTCCACGAACGCCTCAAGACGGATCTCCCGGGTGTCGCCAGCCTGCGGCCGCCGGCCTACCCCCGCCCCAGGCCGCGAGTGCGGCTCAAGGACCACG
>DYEQ01000095.1 GCA_020725645.1 Candidatus Fermentithermobacillaceae bacterium
GGGATAAACACGGTTTTATCTCTGCTTGTGCTGAAGATTCTCCCGGAAAACTCACGCCGGCGATCGCAGCACACGGGTATCCCTGAAGCAGGGTCCGGAACCGGCCGCACTGAGTAAGTAAGATATCAGCTAAGCACGTATCCCAGTGGGGCTACCCCGGCTAGCTCGGATCTCGGGGGACTTCGGTGTCCCCCGAGATCCCTCTGCTGGAGAATGGAGACAGCCGGCCGTTCATCGGGAACTGATCCCGAAAACGAAGCCATATTGCGAGGAACGCAAGTTAATATTGGAGGATATGCCGGGGAATTGGCGAATACCCTCGTAAGCTTCGTCTTTTGACTCGGGAGATGGTCTTGTTGGGGTAACGGTCGGACTTGAGGTCATGCTGAGAGAGGAGCTCTTCAAGGACAGGTCCATCGGGCTTCTCACCAACCATACCGGCCTGAACCGGGATCTCGTTTCCAACGTCGACCTCATGCTCAGCGCCGGATATCGCGTAAGGGCCCTTTTTTCACCGGAACATGGACTTTTCGGATATCATGCCGACGGCGCTTCCGTGAGCGGACACCGGGACCCGCATACCGGATTACCGGTATACAGCTTATACGGCAGCACTCAGGCTCCCACCGGTGAAATGCTCCGGGAAATCGACGCGGTCATTTTCGACATCCAGGACATCGGAGCACGCTACTACACTTACGTATCTACGATGATACTCGCCCTGGAAGAGTGCTCTAAACGAGGCATCCCCTTCGTAGTGCTGGACCGTCCGAACCCCCTGGGCGGCGAGGTGGTAGAGGGAAACGTACCCGATGAAAAATGGCTTTCTTTTGTAGGGGCCCATCCCATCCCTCAGCGCCATGGGATGACCGTAGGGGAAATCGCCACTATGGTAGCCCACGAACGACGTATAGAGGCCCCCGTAGTCGTCCCGGTCGAAGGTTGGAAGAGACGCATGTATTTCCCGGAAACCGGTCTTCACTGGGTGCCGACGTCACCGAACGCACCTACCTTTGACATGGCGGTGGTTTACCCGGGTACATGCCTCCTGGAAGGGACGACGGTGTCAGAAGGTCGGGGTACGACCTGGCCTTTTCAGTACATCGGGGCGCCGTGGGTGGACGGGTATGCGTTAGCTTCACACCTGAAGGGGTTAAATCTCCCGGGAGTGCTCTTTCGTCCGGTGTATTTCCGGCCGGCCTTCGGTAAGTGGTCCGGCGAAGTGGTAGGCGGCGTAGCGACCCACGTGGTCAAGGCGGAAGAGGTACGACCGGTGGAACTTGGGATCCAGATACTCTTCGCTCTCAGAGACCTCTACCCTGAGCGCTTCCAGTTCCGCCCATCGTCCGCCAACGGCGCGTACTTCTTCGATCTCCTCGCCGGAGGACCGGAGCTGAGAGAGTCGCTTCAAAACGGCGATCCTCCCGGCAAGATATTGGAGGAATGGGACGCGCAAGCTCGGGCATTCGTAGAAAGACGTCGTCCGTACCTTATCTACGATTGACGCCTGCCCTTGATGTGGGGAGAACGAGGACACAGGAGGTCTGCAAAGTGAGTTCGGGCGGCGAACGTCTTTTCCTTGGGGTCGACGGCGGCGGTACCAGCACCGAAGCATCCCTCGTGCTCTTTTGCGAAGATAACCCGCCTGAGCCCGGAACTACGTCACCGCTTTCCACGACCAGTACCGGAACAGCCGGATGCGAAGCGCTGCCGGAAGGCGAAAGGCACATCGAGAGCGTTCTGCCTCGCTTTCGCGTTATCTCGACAGGGACCGGTGGGCCGTCCAACTGCTACGCCGTGCCGCCCGGTACCGTGTTTAATTCCGTAATGGAAGCTATCTCCAACTGCCTGGAGAACCACCTGGAAACTCTTGATACCGTCGAGGTCACGTGCCTCGCTCTGGCCGGCGCAGTAAGGCAGGAGGATCGGGACCGTCTCACAAAGCTCCTCGAGCCCATCTTTCCACCGGGGTCCCGCTTCTTCATTGTGGAAGATTCGTTGGCAGCTCTCGCCGCTGCTCACGAGGGAAAGGACGGGATAGTGATAATAGCGGGCACAGGCTCGAACTGCCTGGGTATACGCGGAGGCAAAGTGTCCAAAGCGGGAGGATGGGGATATCTCATCGGCGACGAGGGGAGCGCTTACGACATCTCAAGACGCGCTTTGAACGCGGTTTTCCGCGCCTACGACGGACGAGGACCCCAAACCGCTATTGCGCCGCCTGTTCTTTCCCGCCTTTCTTGCTGGAAAGACGGGTCCAGCCACGGATACGTCCCTCGACCAGGATCCGCGGAATTGGCTCCACCGGATATTCTCCACGTCATCTACGAGATGACCAGAAACGAGCTGGCATCCTTGGCACCTTTGGTGATGCAAGCTGCAGATGAAGGAGACGCCGTGGCCCGGTCCATACTAGTTTCCTGCGCTCGGGACTTGGTGGAGATGGTCGTGGCCGTTGCGGGAAAACTAGGCCTCGAGTCGCCAGCGGTGGCGTTCACCGGAGGCGCGCTTGGAAACCCCTTGTACGCCGGTTTGGTGGAGGAAGAGCTCTCCCGGGCATTGCCCGGGGCAATCGTAAGGAAGCCGCTCTACCCCCCTTCCGTGGGCGCAGCCTTCCTCGCATCCATGCGTTGGGGGTCACGGGTCGGAGGAGGGGCCGGCGCATGACGCTGCGTTCTTGTACTCGGCTCTTCCCCCGGCAGATGAGGTATTCGCAGGTAAGGACAGAAGTCGAGGATGGTGCTCGAAGGTTAGTAGCTCGTCACAGGGATGAAGGGAGTTCCGGACATGAGCGAGTCTCTTCCCAGAACGGAAAGGCAAAACCCACTTACCCGGGACATAGATACGTGGCCTGTCAGGAAAATCCTCGAAGTCATGAACGCCGAGGACCACCGGGTCGCCTCCGCAGTTGCGCTGGAAATCCCAAATATCGTTAAGGCAACCAAGATGGTGGCCGAAGCGGTAATGAGCGGAAAACGCGTCCTCTATGTGGGCTCAGGCACCAGCGGCAGGATCGGGGTTCTCGACGCGGCAGAATGGCAGCCCACGTTCGGGATCGGGCCCGGAGTCATAGACGCCGTGATAGCCGGCGGCTCCGAAGCGATGTGGATGGCCGTCGAGGGACAGGAGGACCGGGAGGACGCGGGTAGACAGGCCGTGAAGGAGCGAAACATCGGTCCGGGGGATGTGGTCGTGGGCATCGCAGCCGGTGGAAGGACGCCTTTTACCCTTGGGGCGTTACAAGAAGCCAGGTCCAGGGGTGCGTCCACGGTAGCTATCGTGGGTGACCCTTCGGGGCCGGTGAGCTCCTTTGCCCACGTGGTCATATCTCCGGACGTAGGACCCGAGGTGATCGCCGGTTCCACCAGGTTAAAAAACGGCACCGCGCAAAAGATGGTGCTCAACATGATCTCCACCGCCGCCATGATCCTCCTGGGACGCACCTATTCCAACTTGATGGCGGGAGCTTCCCCCAGCAACACGAAACTCTCGAGGAGGGCCAGGCTTATCTTGAGCGAGGCCACCGCCGCACCCATGGAAAAAGTAGAAGACGCGTTGGAAAACGCCGAGGGCGACGTTCCGGTGGCATTGATCTCTCTCCTCACCGGAGCCTCCGCCGAAGAAGCCAGAGCAAAACTAAGAGAATCCAAGGGCTCCATCAGACGAGCTATCGAGCTGGCAAGGCAAGGCCGCACCCCTTCCCCTGGCACCGTCCCCACCTTAGGTGAACAAACCGGGGCGGGTACAGCCAGCTTGACTCCTTGTGCGCTCCCGGGTAAAGGAAACGCCCCCCGCGACAACCGGTCTTCCTCCGAAAACGCCGGCGGAACCAACGCCGGGGCACCTGACCGGAGCTCCATTCCTCCTCTCGAATTCGCCCGCCCGGAAGAGGTGGGACTGGACCCGGTAGCTCTGGAACGCGCCTTCGACGTTGTAAGGGAGGCGGTGGGTAACAGCGAAGGAGAGATCCCGGGCGCCGTTTGCGCCGTGGTACACCGGGGCAGAGTAGTCGGGCCGCGGGCATTCGGGCTGGCGGTGAGAACTCCCGTGAGGATACCGGTGACGCCATCGACCGTCTTCGACCTGGCATCCCTCACCAAAGTCGTGGCCACGCTCCCGTCCATATTGGTCCTCATGGAAATGGGAAAACTCAGGCTGGATGACAAGGTAGCTTTGTTCTTGCCGGACTTGGGCGCCAACGGAAAGGAGTCCATCACCATAAGGCACCTCTTGACTCATACTTCGGGACTTCCCGCCCATGTCAAGTTCTACGAAATGGGCCTTGACCGGGCCGGGATCGTTCGCACGATCTGCGAAATGGAAGCGTCATCCCCCGGTGAGCACGTGGTTTACAGCGACCTCGGGTTCATCATTTTAGGCGAGATAGTAGAAAGGGTTACCGGCAAGCGCCTGGACGAGTTCGCCCGCGAAAACATTTGGCGGCCGCTGGGCATGAACGATACGTGCTTTTTCCCAGGAGAATCCTCCCGGCACCGGATAGCTGCTACCGAATACCGGGCGGACCTCAAAAAACTCATGTGGGGCGAGGTCCACGATGAAAACGCTTACGCCATGGGGGGAATCGCAGGCCACGCCGGCCTTTTCAGCACCATTACTGACCTGGCGAGGTATGCTTTGATGTGGCTTGGGGAAGGCGAGTTCGGCCCGGTTCGGGTGTTGTCCCGGAACACGGTCCGTCTCGCCACGAAAGAGCATGTCAACAAAGAAGACAGGCGCGGCCTAGGCTGGGCGTTGAAGTCTCGAGCTTTTTCGTCCGGAGGAGACCTTCTTTCGGACGCGTCATATGGGCACACCGGGTTCACAGGCACAAGTCTGTGGTGCGATCCGGAAACTCAGACCGCGATCATCCTCCTCACCAATAGAGTTCATGCGGGAAGAGGTGGGACGGCCATCATCGAACTCAGACCGAGGTTCGCCAACGCAGTGGCCGCCGCAATCGGCCTTCGAAACCGGAGCAACCTCTGTTGAAAAAGGAGGTGTTGAACTTGAACTCTAGAGTCTTATCTGACCCCAGAACCATGAAGGAACCCGGGAGCGGCATGGATTCTTCGCATCTTGAGTCATTCAAGACACTAGTACCTCCTAAGAGCCGCAGAACCAGGTGGAGCGAAAGCGGCTTGTTGCATTTTGAATCGGAATCGGGCCCGGAAGAGAGCCCCGATGCGCAGAGGGTCCGCGCGGGGCTTGACGCAAAAGTGGAAGCTCGTCTCCGCGGGATGAGCCTGGAAGATAAGGTCGGACAGGTGTTCATGTTCGGATTTCCCGGGAAGAACCCGGAATGCGCCCGACCGCTCATAGAAAACCTCCGGGCCGGGAGTATCATCTACTTCGCTCGCAACACGGGACCTGTGGGCGAAGTAGCCGCGCTTTCCGCAACTCTCCAGGAAATTACCATGAAATCGGGATCAGGAATCCCCCTCTTCATCTCCGCGGACCAGGAAGGGGGAGTCGTCTGCCGGCTGACCGAAGGCTTCCCCGTGATGCCCGGCCACATGGCGCTGGCGGCAGCTGACGGTCCCGAACTCGTGGAGAAAGTAGCTGAGGCCACCGGGACCGGTTTGAGAGCTGCGGGCATAAACATGAACCTCGCGCCTGTCCTGGACGTCAACGACAACCCCAAAAACCCGGTTATAGGCATAAGGTCTTTCGGCTCAAAACCGGAAAGGGTGGCGGAGCTGGGTGCAGCGTACGCCCGCGGGCTGCGCGAAAGCGGGGTCATACCCGTGGGCAAGCACTTTCCGGGTCACGGCAACACCTCCGTCGACTCCCACCTCGACCTCCCCATCCTTCCTCATCCGTGGGACAGGCTCGAAAGGGTGGAGCTCGTTCCGTTCCGCAGGGCGATTTCCGAGGGTCTCGAGTGCATCATGTCAGCTCACGTGTTATTCGCAGCCCTCGATCCCGACCGTCCAGCTACCCTTTCGCCCAAAGTTCTCGTAGGCCTGCTCAGGGAAAAGATGGGGTTTTCCGGACTTATCATGACCGACTGTCTTGAGATGAACGCCATATCCAAATCCCCGGGTACGGTCAGAGGGGCCGTCGAGGCCTTTAAAGCCGGGGCGGACGTACTTCTCATCTCACATACCTTCGAGCTCCAAAAGGAAGCTTACATGGCTCTTTGCAGCGCGGTCAGATGCGGGGAGGTACCCTGGGCGCGCCTGGACGAATCGGTCTCAAGGATACTGAAGCTCAAGTACCTATTCTCCATCCCCAACCCGCTTGAACCCGAAGACTTCCCGCCGGACGGTTGGGATGAATACCGGAAGCTTTCCGCGCAGGCACATCGCGATTCCGTAACAGTGGTGAAGGACGAACGCGGCGTCGTGCCCCTCAGACCCGGGGCGCGGATTCTCCTGGCCACCCCCGGCAGCTCGCAAAAGCTACAGGTAGAGGACCCGGTAAAACCGGCTACGACCCTTGATACGCCGCTGGGTAACGCTCTCCGGTCGAGAAGCTTCGTGGTAAGTGAGGTCACGCATTCCACCTGGGAGATCCCCGGGGCCGTTGACGCCGACTACATAATCGTCGTTACCCAGGGAGCCACCCGGAACCCGGCGCAAGCTGCTTTCGTTCAGAAAATCCGCGACCTTTCCCTGCAGAGTCCGTTCCCGGGAACGGTCGCCGGATCGCAGGGGCAAGCTATCCCTGTCATCCTGGTGGCAGCTCGCGAGCCCTACGATTTATCCCTCTTCCCGGAGGTGGGAACGTACATATGCACGTACGGGTCAAGACCCGAGTCAATGGAAGCGCTTAGCCAAGTCCTGGCCGGAGGTTACCTTGCGCGGGGTAAGCTCCCCGTGGAACTGGAATGATCCGGGAAAATGACCGCCGCCCTTCGCGCCTTGTGGTCGGCCTTATGTCCGGCACGTCCGCCGATGGGATCGACGCCGTTCTGACCCACATCGAAGGGACCGGCGTGAACGCTAAAGTCACGTTGCTCCACCATTCGTTTACATCTTATCCCGAAAACATCAGGTCTTTGCTCCTGGAAAACCCGGCAGCTCTCGCCGCAAAGGATATCGCCTGGCTGAATTTCCAACTGGGCGAGCTCTTCGCTCAAGCTGCCCTCACCTGTCTTGAAGGTGCCGGCGTCCGGAGGGAAGACGTGGACCTCATCGCCTCTCACGGTCAAACCATCGTACACCTGCCGCCAGAAAGCGGGTCCGGCGCCACTCTCCAAATCGGTGAACTCTCGGTCATAGCAGCCAGAACCGGAATCACGACCGTGGGGGACTTTCGTCCGAGCGATATAGCTGTTGGCGGTCAGGGCGCACCGCTGGTTCCCTTCGCCGATTACGTCCTCTTTCGTCACGAGCGAAAAGGCCGCATTATCCTGAACGTCGGCGGAATAGCGAACCTCACCTACCTGCCGCCTGGTGCCGGGATCGACGAGGTTTTAGCTTTCGATACAGGTCCCGGTAACATGGTGTTGGACGGTCTTGTGTATTTAGCTACCGGCGGGCGAATCCGGATGGACGAAGGGGGAAAGATCGCCCTGGCAGGAAAGCTCCGCGAGGACATCCTCGCCAAATTGCTTGACGACCCCTATTTTGCGCAGAGCCCGCCCAAGTCCACTGGCAGGGAAAAGTTCGGCCGGCATTATGCCAAAGCTATCCTGGAAACCTGGCCCGGCCTCCCCCTGGAAGATCTCGTAAGGACCGCGGCTGAGTTGACCGTGCGTTCTGTGGTCGATTCCATACGAACGTGGGTATCCCCGAGGGGACCCGTTCACGAGCTCGTGCTGGGAGGAGGCGGTGCTCGTAACCGCCTGTTTCTCACGCGCCTCCCGGAAGAGCTACCCGGAGTGGCGATTCTCACCCACCAGGACCTGGGGATAGACGACAAAGCCAAAGAAGCGCTGGCCTTTGCAATCCTGGGTAATGAGACTGTGGCGGGAAACCCCAACAACGTTCCTTCCGCAACGGGGGCGCGCCTGCCCGTATGCATGGGGAAAATCTGTTTCCCGCCGCAGCGCGACGCAAAGCAGCGAGGGTACCGGGAGCCAACCAGCTGAGTTGATGCGGCAGCTCTGCGTATACGCTATGCCGTGCACAACAAAGCGACGCCCAAGCGTTGAACCAGCTGAGCTGGTGCAGCAGCTTTGGATGTGCGCGGATACAGGATGTACCCACCATATAGACGAAATCAGCATGCCCGCCTGGATCATGCCCAGCGCTACACGCGGGCCGGTACAGGATAGAGACACCGGGAGGATTACCGTGTATGTCATCCGATAGCTACGCCGAGGAGATTCAGCATCATCTAGTTGCCCGCCGCCCGGACGTGCCCGTCATCGCTCTGGAGGAAACAGACTCCACCAACGATGACGCCCGCGGCCTGGCGGAAAAAGGTTTCCCCGAGGGTACGGTGATTGTGGCGAAGAAACAGCGCCGGGGCAGGGGGCGCCTGGGCCGGAGATGGTCCTCGCCCGAAGGCGGCGTATTCATGTCGATAGTATTGCGCCCACCACGATCTCTACCAGGACTTTCCGCTCTTCCGCTCGTCGTGGGATTCGGGGTGGCCAGAGCACTACGGGAGGAATACGGTGTCCCGGCCATGATAAAGTGGCCCAATGATGTCCTTATTCGGGGAAGGAAAATCGCGGGAATCCTCTGCGAGTCAGCGCTTAGCGGGACGAATTGGTGGATTGTAGCGGGCATCGGCATCAACGCAGGGATGACCGCCGAGGACTTTGCGGAAGAAATACGAGGCCTGGCAACATCCCTGTTCCTCGAAACGGGAATCCCCGTCTCAATTCCAGCTCTTGCGGCTTCAGTACACGATCACGTCCTGCGATCTTACTCTGCATTCCTACAACGGGGGTTTAGTGCGCTTCTCCCTTCCATCGCGCAAATTTCTGCTTACGCGGGAGAAAACGTTACGGTTACCACCCCGTCCGGGCCGGTTTTAGGAAAGATGCTGGGAATCGACGGAGAAGGCCTGCTTCTCCTGGAACTTCCGGACAAAAGCATCCGGCGCATACCCGCCGGAGACGTATCCCTCAGAAAGGACTGAATGCTGCCGCGGGTTGCGCCCCTATTTATCCGGCTTGCAATCGGGAACCTCGATCTTGTTTGGAGCTACGTCACCCGTTACAAGGCCTTTTCGCCTCCGGTAATCGTTGATGGCCGCGCGGAGAGCTTCTTCCGCCAGAACCGAACAGTGCATCTTTACCGGGGGCAGCCCGTCCAGAGCTTCCGCTACGGTTTTGTTGGTCACCTCTAACGCTTCCTCCAGCGTCTTTCCCTTTATCAGTTCCGTGGCCATACTGCTGGTAGCGATGGCAGCAGCGCATCCGAAAGTGAGGAACTTGGCATCCATTATCCGGTCGTTTTCAACTTTTATGAACATCTTCATAATGTCCCCGCACTTCGGGTTGCCAACTTCTCCAACACCGTCGGCATCAGGGATTTCCCCAACGTTCCGGGGGTTCATGAAATGATCCATAACCTTTTCAGTGTACATGCCCGCACCCTTATCTCCCTTCTCAAACCAAGCGCCACCAGCGTTTAACCGCTTCCATCCCAGCTCCGGCCCCGACCTGCTCTAAGTCGAAGCTCTCAAAGCGCGCAAAAACACTACCCCCTCCTCGCCGCGTAAAGCGGGGACATCATCCGGAGTTTGTTTACGGTTTCGGGCAGGATCTCCAGAACGTAGTCCACATCTTCCTGGGTATTATCGTCACCCAGGGTCAGCCTGAGCGAACCTGCGGCCATCTCGTGGGGAAGGCCGAGCGCCAGGAGGACATGGGACGGCTCAAGGGAACCAGAGGTGCAAGCCGAACCGCTGGAGGCCGAAACTCCCTTTACATCCAGGTTCAACAGGAGCGACTCCCCTTCGATGAACCGGAAGCAGAAATGGGCATTCCCCGGAAGCCTCATAGTCCTGTGGCCGTTCAGCCTGACATCGGGCACCTTCTCGAGGACCCCGCCGATGAGCTTATCCCTCAACGCAGCGATCCTCGCAGCTCTCTCCTCCAGCGAAGACGAAGCAAGTTCGATTGCCGCCCCAAGTCCCACTATCCCTGCGACATTCTCGGTGCCGGCCCGTCTGTTCCGCTCCTGACCGCCCCCGTGAATGAACGGATCGAGCCGCACTCCTTTGCGCACGTACAAGGCGCCAATCCCTTTCGGGCCGTGGAACTTATGGGCCGACAGAGACAGGAGATCCACCCCGAGCTTCTCCACATTCACCGGCACATGGCCTACCGCCTGAACCGCGTCGGTGTGGAACAGCACACCCTTTTCCCTGCAAATCCTGGCGATTTCGGCAACCGGCTCTATCGTTCCTATCTCGTTGTTGGCGAACATGATGGACACGAGCACAGTATCTTGTTCTATGGCCCTGGACACATCACCGGGATCTACCAGCCCATCGGAATCCACCGGCAGGTATGTCACGCGGAAACCGTGCTTTTCCAGATATTCACAGGGGTGAAGCACGGCGTGATGCTCGATCTGGCTCGTGATTATGTGATTTCCCTTTTCGCGGCGGGCGAACGCCACACCCTTGATCGCCCAGTTGTCCGCCTCTGTTCCACCAGATGTAAAGTAGATTTCCTCCGGTTCGGCGCCGAGGGCGCGCGCCGTCCGCTCTCTGGCCTGCTCTACAGCTTCTCTCGCCTCCCTACCTTCCAAGTACAGAGTGGAAGCATTGCCGTATTTCCCAGTCAGATATGGCATCATGGCCTCAAGGACTTCCGGCTTGAGGCTCGTCGTGGCCGCGTTATCCATGTATATCCTCTTCATGACGTTCCCTGGTTCGAAACGCTTGACCGTTTCCGTCCCCGGTCAAACTGGCCCATGGACCAGGTTCGGCCTGGTTCAACAAGCTTGACCGTTCTTACCTCCGGTCAAGCCGGCCTCTAGACCAGGTCTTCGCCTCCTTTCGGAACACTTGATTTGCCCCTAACCAACAGGGGGACGATTGAGTTTTGCGCGCCAGCTCAATTATATAGTACATCGATTCGCGTGGCTGATGTGCCCCACGGCATTCGCGAATATTGCATCTAGTAACGAGCTCGAGCAAGCTCGGATACTGCTAATCGCAGAGCACGCGTGATCCAGCATGTGGGAACGATCCATTTCGCTCCGGTCTCTCTGCCCGGTAGAGGTGAAACAAGTAACAGCCCTAACTAACCCCTTCGCGCTCACGATTAGGGGTAGATGAGGCACCTACGTTTTCCGTGGAAGAGGAAATCAAGCGCGTTGATTGCCGGAGAAAGCGCCAGGGGATTGGGATTTCGGGGTAGCTTTCGGCGATCTCCCGGGCGACCTGGGGGGGCACTCCTTCTTCAACGAGAGCTTTCCTGAACCGTCCCATGGCCTTCCTCCGGCCGGTGAGAGCTTTCAAATATGACGAGAGGAGGGAAACGCACAGTCCAGCTGACTGGAAGATCGCAACGAGTACGAACCTCACCACGGCGTTCCCCTCCCCTACAACCAGTTCTGACGAAATCGTCGCAGCCCGCGCTTTCTAGCTGTCGTTTTCAGCCGAGCTTTTCAATGCTTCATGCTCGGTCGGCTCGTTCTTTGGTCCGCCGCGCACACCGATGAACCTCAGCGCGTTTGCGAGACTAGACATGTATGCCTTGGTCATCGCAAGCGCTTCCGCCTCGGGGATTCCGTTATTGACGAGCTCCCTGTAAAACAGGCCTACAGATTTCCCCAGCTGGGTCCCGGCCTGCTCCGAGAATAAGGTACCCAGCAGGTCGCTGATGAGTTTTGGAACCTTCTCTCCTACTGCGTCAAGGAGTTCTGTGATTTCCTTGACCGGGATATCACTGGAATGTTCGCTCCACACGATCGTCCCTCCTTCCATCTTGACTGGCCTCTCGCAGGCGCTATTCCTGAAGTCGCCGCGTTCCGGAGCCCCTCGATATATCAGAACAGCAGGAACATCTCGTTCCGATTTCTGACATCCATCTCGAACCCTTGTCTATCTCGGGCACCGGACACCGGAACGGTCATGCTCCGTTACAGCGCAGCTAATCCCCCCTCCAGAACGCTCACAAGGCGCCTTACAGATTTACGTTCCCATCGCTCCACCATGGCCCTCATGTCTACGAGAGATTCCGGTAACCGCAGCAGCCGGGCGACGGGCTTGAGGATCCCTACGAAGTTCGAAGCGGCATCGATGATCTGGACGGCTGCAGACCATGCCTCGTATCGAGGAGCTCCCGGCACAACCGCTCCGCCTGTTCGAGCACCGGTCCCGGCAGCTTTTCCGAGGTTGTCTTCGCTCAAATCTTGAACCGTTTCAAACGTTGAAGATGAGCTTATACCGGGCTTCGAAGTTCCGGCGAACTCCCATCCCTTCTGGATCTCCTGAGCGTCAAGCTTCATCACCTCTCGCCTGACCGCTGTCCTGATCGCCAAGCACTCCTTCAACTCGGCGACGCACGCAGGGCAGATCGTAAGGTGACGAGCGACGTAAATCCGGTCCTCGTCAGGCAGGTTACCCTGGATGAACCAGGGAAGGAGCTCAGCGACTCTTATGCAATCCGGGCACTCCCTATCGTTTTTGAACTCTCCAGTCATATTCGTCACCGTCTCTTTCCTTCGTGATCTGACTGCGACCCGGCTTGCCGGTCCTCTTCCTGGAGGAACCTCGCCAGCTGCTTTCTCGCGTGGTAAACCCGGGAACGAACTGTGTCTACGGGAATCCCCAAGATCGCGCCGGTTTCGACCTGGCTGAAACCCCCGTAGAAGACGAGCAGAATCGCCTCCTGATGACTGACGGACAGCCGCCGAAAAGCTTTCCAGAACGACGACCTCTCGACGAGCTCATCTTCGAAACTGACTGCCGCTCGATCTTTCGGGTGACCGGCAGTTCCACCTAAACCCGCTAAATCTCCCTCTGCCGTGGTAACCTGCGACTGGAACCGGTCTTCGTGCCGTCTCCCAACGGCCCGAAAATGGTCCTTCACC
>DYEQ01000022.1 GCA_020725645.1 Candidatus Fermentithermobacillaceae bacterium
GAACACGGCCAGATGTTCCTCAAGGGGTGTCACCGCCGGTCCTCCTTCCCGTTTTGCGCCAGGAATAGCGCCTCCACCGGATGCCCGAGGAAGTCAGCGATCCTGGCGGCGATTGTCAGGGAAGGTGTGCGCTTCGTGAGCATCAAAAAGCTCGCTAACTGGCACCCCGAGGATCTCCGCTATCCGAAGAGCCGTTTCTACCGAAACGCCCCTCTGGCCACCTTCGACCATGCAGTAATGGCTCTTGGACTTGTAGCCCAGGAGTTGAGCCATCTGCTGCTGCGTCAATCCTCTCGCCTTACGGGCCGCACGCAGCTTCTCACGCATCTTGGCGATTACCTCCCGTCTGTTCATGGTTCGCTAACTACAGCATAGTTCATGGTTCGCAACCTGTCAAGGCCTCAAGGACTGATGACAATCACAATGCGGCCGGCCTCGGCGTGAGCCAACAACTGTTCGCAGAGATCACCAACGCCAGCTTGGTTCCTGTACCACTCGGACCACATAGTAGTATCCCAATAGATTCGGGGCGGGCTTTTCTTGTTCATAGCGTCTTGTCCCCAGAGGCCGTTTTGCTCGCCCCTTCAGTCCCGGCATTGAGCACATCGGCAAGGGTGGGCAACTCGCTATCATCCGGGAACACAAAAAACGACGTAATGTCGCGTATGTGCCGAGGATAACCGTCGCTTGTGTAGATCACGCGGCCCGAGACGCTGACGCGGCTGCCAAGAGCAGCGGCAAACTTCTTGACATTGGCCTCGTCGAAGATGCACTCTACTGCCAGGCCTGTCACGGAGTCGTAGACGCTAAACCTAGGCCGACCGGCAATGGAAACCATCTTCAACTGGCCTTCGATGGTTCCGAGTTCCTCTAGTGGCGTTCCAAGCAGCATCCGAATATGTGGGATCAAATCTTCTGAAATGCACGCTGATTCTCTGTCCGCCCTAACCAGCATCTCGTCCACTCCGCGGGTTGTCATGCTCGCAAGCAGGCTCGCATAGTGGATCGCCTTATCAGAGAATAGGGGTGGGCGCCTCGCCTCTTCACCTAATATCCGAAGGCCGCTCACTACAGACCTAGCAACCTCCTCGGCATCGTAGGTAAGGGGTCTAACAACAGTGGCCTCGAGCACCACTGTCGCGGGACTCCTGTGACTCAGGTCCGCCACGGTCCACACGGTGCCTCTGGTTGTCTTGCCTGCGACTGCCTCTTCTACTTCAGCCAGCAGGACGAGAAACGCCTGAAGCGCCTCGACGAAAGTCCCGGCTGCCAGACGGCTGTCTTTGCTGCCCAAACGGACCTCAATCTTTGCGGGCATGACCTTCACCTCCCGCTTTATCCGCCTTGGCAAGCATAACCGCCAGAAAACACCTGCTACGCCCAACGAACTTCCCGGTCTTCCAAGCTGGGAAGTTCGTTGCCTTTCCAGGCGGTTCCTGCTTTCCCTGGAAAATTCTTCGACAAGATCGTAAGAACGATGAAGAGCCTCCCCCCAAGTTCCCCCGCCGCCGCGCACCCCAGCGCCCGGGCCAGCCGCAGGGCCACGCTCACCCGGGGATCAGACCACTGGCCAGACTCACCGACTCAGCGCTACCTGTTCCCCGGTCTACTTGCGCCAAACCTCCTCCCGTGACCCGTCGATGTTGTGGCGGTAAACCGTTACTACTTCATTCCCCCGAACATAGAACAGGTAGCTCGTCGATCCGATTTGCACCTGTTGGCGTCTGCCTTCCGCCCAGTCCGGCATGTCTTTGACATTGGTGACGTTCCTCCCGAATTCGGCTGCATGTTGATCCAAGAATTCCGGGATTCCCGGCAGCAGTTTGGCCCGGACAGCGGCGTGTTGGACTTGTTTTCCACTCCGATTGGCGGCAAAGGCGATGGCGGCGATCGCGATGACAATCACCCAGAACAAGAGCTTTCGACTCTTCATGCCCATCCCTCCTCGCCGCGCGCTATTCTGCTCGGGAATGGGGAATCCTGCCAGAAGCAAAAACGCCGCCCC
>DYEQ01000096.1 GCA_020725645.1 Candidatus Fermentithermobacillaceae bacterium
ATATGAAAGGAGTGTCTGAAGTGGCCAGCAAGTCTGACATTGAGAAAGCCTGGGACAAAGCCCAGGTGATCAGGGGCTTGAATCCCAACGTGTGGCGAAGGGACCCGTATGGCACAGGATGAGGAATGCCGACCAGATGCTTGACATCGTCCTGGAATTCGCTGCATCGGTAATTGGTAACCGGAGCTTTGCCCTGGCCGGTGAGTCCTACGGAGGGTATCTTTCCAGAGGCATCATCTGCCAGAGGCCGGACCTTGTGGATGGCTTGCTGCTCATAGCGCCCTGCATCGTCCCCGATAGGTCTAAGAGGACTCTACCCCCGAGGACGGTCCTGGTTCGCGACGAGGAGGCCATTGCTCGCTTGAGCGCCAAGCATCTTGAGGCGTTCGGCGAGGTGGCAGTGCTACAAACCCAAAGGACCTGGGAGCGCTTCCGTGATGAGATATTGCCGGGACTCGAACTGGCCGACGAGGCATTCCTTAACAGATTCCGTCAAGAAGGCTTCGCGTTTTCCTTCGACGTTGACAGATTGCAGCAGCCCTTCGGAAAACCTTCGCTCATCATAGCAGGAAGGCAAGACGCTGATGTAGGTTACGTTGATGCTTTCAGAATAATCGAGAACTACCCCAGAGCCTCCTTTGCCGTCCTAGACATGGCGGGGCACAATGTACAGATCGAACAGGACATCCTGTTCGCTGCGCTGGTAAACGAGTGGTTGGAGAGGGTGCAGCACGCCGCGGAGTCAATTGATTCCATGTAGCAGTTTCCCGGCCCTGCGTGCCTTTCGGAATACCGGCCTCGCAAAACGGCCCTTCAAGCGCCGCCACGGGCCCATAGAAGAGTTCGGTTTCGAGAGTTAGCGTCCGACCGCGCCTGTCTCCATCCTCAGGCACGTCCTGAGCGCAGCGTCGAATTCCGGATCGGCCTTGGAAAGGGCGGTCTCGTCTCTCGCAGCGAGGCCAAAACGACGAGCGCAGGCGTGAAGCCGATACCGTCCCCTCCCGTCCAGGTTCGGACAACGGCGGCAAACCCGGTTGCGTTGCAGAACCGCGCGAAGCTGTCTGCTGCCGAGAAGCAAAGGTCGTCCACCAGGAGGTAGATTTTACCGCGAGAGTCCGCGGCGGAGAGAACGCGGGCCCGTATGAGGCATGGGTCTACGAAATCATCGGCCAGAGCCTCCGGCGGGATGTTGGCTGCGAGTCCCGGACCTGCCTTCTCCAAGAGCACCTGCTTGGAAATGTTCTCGGCCAGCATCCTTGAAGTCTTGACTTCCACGAACGGCTGCACGTACTCGCCCGTCCGCCACTTCACGAAGTAGGTGCGGAAGACGCGTTTGCGGCTAGCTGCGGCACGAGCGCAAGGGGAGCTGACAGCACGTGTCACCGCGGAAGCCGCCTTCGCGAGAAGCTAGTCAGGTGTTACACATGAGTCAGCAGAGGACCTTTTACAGAAAAGAGGGGACTTGCCCCGGAGGTACCCCTCCGGAGACCCACGCCCACGGAAACAGCCGTTGTCGACAGAACGCTACTCTTGGACACCGGGATTCTCTACCGGCCCAACTGGGCACACGGGCCAGAGTATGGTGCGACGCGGTCGCAGACGAGCGCATCATAGAAACGCGTCATGAGACCGCCCTGAGAAGAGCCCGCTTCACGATGGTTGTGACTGTAGTAGCAGGTTTTACCGCACCGACCACACGTGCGGGTCATACTGTAACCGAAACAGTTCGTCCTTCTGGTCCCTGTAATAGACGGTGATGTCAGACAGATACTGCGCCTTGACGTCCAATGCCCGTAGATGACGTTCTGTCCCTCTAACCTCGAGGATCCATTCGGTCAGAACCCTCGGTAGAGAGAAATACAGCCTGTAGGGATGTGGATCCGGAGCGATGGGCTCAACCCAACAGTGGAGGCTGGTCTCAGACTCGGCGCGCCAGTGTATCGAGACACCGTGCGACGGGTTCCTTCTGGCATACTGTAGAAAGGCACGAGGGTCATCCGCCTTCAGGATCAGAACAAACGGCCCAGTGACTACACCGAGGAAGACTTCGTCTATCTCCTCGACCCGATTGACGAACTGCGCAAGGATTTCTCCCAGATGCTCCAGGCCGGGCAGAGCAGTCGGAACTTGCCTCCGGACATCCTCAGGCCACGTGCCCAGCTCTTGGCGAAGGCGCCTTCGGAGCGGATTTATCGTCCTTGAACCAAAGCTGGTAGGAGAACCTTCCTCCAGCCGTCCGAATTCTTGCAAGAGTGACAGAGCCGCCTGATCTACTGCTGTCAGCAAGTGATCAAAACCCGAATCCTGGAGGTCAACAAGTGAGACTCCGTGTGCCAGTGCCATGTTTACCGCAGAGCGGGAAAACCCCGATGCCGAGAAGATCACATAGTTGTAGGTGTAGCGCTGGAGAAGAATGCGCGTGTGGCGCATCGGCTTGAGGTTTTGGTTCAGGTCGTGAATAATGGCTACCGCGTTTCTCACGTTGCTGATGCCTACAGGTTCGCTCTGGAACTTCGCCTCTACAAACAGTCGCAGCGGATATGTGAAGGCAGGGAACCAGACGAGCTCCCCAAGAACGTCCGCCTGATGCTCGGAACCTCTTCCGAGCACCACCAATCCATTTCCCCTGTTGCGCAGGCTTTCAGGATCCTGACTTTCGTCCACGAGGAGCCTGTACCCGCTTCTGCGGATCAGGTATGCGAGCGCCTCCTCGAGCAAGTATCCCCTCAAAGATTCACGCGATAAGGTCATCCGCAGTCCCTCCCAGCGTACTTCCAACTGCTGGATAGCAAGTGGGGTGGCACAGTCACTCTGGAAAAGAGAGCACCCGCAATGACCGTATTCTTCACGATCGGAGAGGGTCCTCCAGAACTACTGTCTCCGATCGGCGAATGTTCGGGCTGGTATGCCGGTGACTGCGTCGCCCCTATGACACAGGATGACGCTAGACGGCGTTCCAGGAGCTCGCTACTCCGTCGGCTCACGCGTCGTGAGACTAGTCCATCCGGAGCCACCGCCCAACCGTCGGTCGCGCGCTAGATGCCCGAAGGAAAGGTTGCGGCTTTGCCACCAGTTGGCAGCGGCCCTGGAAAAATCATATCCTCGACTCGCTCGACCTCTCGTTCTACCCCAAAAGCGAGGGTCCTGAGGGAACGCTAGGCAAGGCACCGAAAGCAAGCTCAGTTCCCCTCACACGGATACCGGTCTCCCTTCCGCGGGTTCTCTTTCCAGTGAACAGCCTGAAGGTTTCTTGAACTGTTGGTCTCTCCCAGCGTCCCTTACCAGTTAGCAAAGGAACAAGTTGACGTGAGGCTCACCGCATCCACGGTCGAGGTTTTGTTCAAGGGAAGGCGGGTGGCCAGCCACAGGCGTCTTAGAGGCAAAGGCAACTATTCCCCTCAAAGAACACATGCCTGCTTCCCACCGCCGGTATCTGGAGTGGACACCTTCCCGGATATTGAGCTGGGCCAGGAGCGTCGGTCCTGCTACGGCAGAGCTGGTAGAAACCGTCCTCAACCGGAGACCTCACCCCGAACAAGGCTTCAGGTCTTGCCTCGGCATCTTCCACCTGAGCAAGGAGTACGACAGCCAGCGCATAGAGGCCGCTTGTGCTAAGGCCATCGTTTTGGGCGCCTACTCTTACCGGAGCGTTCAGTCAATCCTGGAAAAGAACCTGGACGGAGTCAGGACCGAGACTCTGCCGCAGGCTCCGGTCACCACCCGGCACGAAAATGTCCGGGGAGCCGAGTACTACATACAGGGAGATGGTGAATGATGTTGGTCAATCAGACCCTGGAGACTCTACGCAAGATGCGTCTTACGGGGATGGCCGAAGC
>DYEQ01000003.1 GCA_020725645.1 Candidatus Fermentithermobacillaceae bacterium
AGCTGGCCCCGGTGTTCCACTGCGCCACCATCACCACTTTTGCGCCTTTCTTCATGCAGTGGTAGAACCACGCCGACAGCTGAGGGCTAAGCTCCGCATCCGAACCGCCCGAGTACGCCACATCGCCGAATACGATATCGCCGGGCTTTAGAGTCTCGACCCAGTTGTAAACGGCCTTCGTCCCCTCGTCCATGCCCAGGGCAAGCCCGACCGGCTTGAGGATGGGGATGGTCAATAGGATAGCCATCACCAGGTAAACCCAGCGCGGGTCGATGTTTTCAAGCTTTTCCACCAAATTTCCCTCCTTTCACACACATCGTGAAAGATCCACAACGTAACGAGAGCTATTAGTCCTGCCCCAGGTACCGTCTTTCAAGACCCAAAGCCACCCTTACGGCAGCCACATAACCACCGAGGAACAAACCGAGGTTAAGCGCCCTGAAGCCTGCCGCATTGGGAATGTTCATCAACCAATCCCTGATACCCTTGAAGCCCCCCAGGAAGCTCGTTTGGCTCCAAATGGCATTCCCAAGGGATGTGTTCCCCAGCATGATGATGAAGGCGACTACCATCATCAATCCGGCCTCGAGGCTCCGCACGCGGAAGGCCCTGTACGCGGCCGATGCGATGAAGAACGCCAGCAACGAGAAGGTTGTCGAGTCAAGGGGCACTATCACTCCGTTGTAAATCCAATCGAAGTGCTTGCCCTTCATCCCCTGGACGATTCCGAGGATGGCATAGCCATACAGCAACACCAATAGCCAGATGCTGTACGGCCAGTTCTCCTTTTTGCGCCTGATGTTGCTCACGTGGTTCCTGGTCAGGTTCCAGATCCCCATGAACAGCGCCACGACGCTCATGAAGACCACGGCGTTGGATAGGCTGGTAAAGAGCTTCTCTTTGGTCCCGTCCGGGAACGTGATCTGATAGTCGTACAGGGGACCCATGAGCTCAAATACGGCCCTCACTAGCAGGAATACGATCGTGATGATGATCGGTATCTCTCTACGCAACTAACTTGCACCTCCTTTCGGACCGGCTCGGGAAATCAGAACAAGACGGCGTTCCGCAGGGCGTCCACCTTCAAAGTGGCGAGAATGGCGCCCGCTATGATGAGGGCGTAGAAAGCAACCCTCATCAGGTCCTCCGCCACCACGCTACCGTAAATTACGGGCTCCTTGGAAAGCAGGGCCGCGCCGGCGTAGAACTCCTCTCCTATGAGGGTGTAATCGCAGGCGGCGACGAAGAACGGCATCTGGTGCACCGCACTGGTGGCAGCCACCTGCACCGCACCGACGAGGTTACCCGACTCGGCGATGATCAACGCCTCGGCGTAGAAGTAACCCACGAGGAACTGAGCCGCGGGCTTCTCTCTGGCCACGATACCCGCAACACCCATGGTGTAGCCGAACTGCCAGTCGGACAGGAAGCGAACGTCGTCCTTGTTGAAGGCGTCCGGCCTTCCGGCCTCCAGGTACGCTTGACGGATGATCTCTTCGTTGATGACCATCGTCAGGTAGTCGGAGTTGGTATTGATGATCCGGGTGTCGTAGGAGGCGCAGAGTTTAGCCACGTGGGACAGGTACGACCAGAACGCGAACGTGTCGTAGTCGCCCATGTACTCGTAGTAGTCCGTGATGTGCACCGGCCTACCCATTTCGGTGGCCCGCCCCACCGCCTCTTCGAACGCCTCGAGGCCCGGGATGTGTCTGATCTCCGGAATCTTCAGGCCGGCCCTCGCCCTTTGAATCATGATGTAGGTGAGAACAAAGAGCGCCATCCCGACCAGGAAACCGAAGACGCAGCCTTTCACATCCCTGAAGATCCCCCACTTGTACTTGGGTGCCTCGGCCGCCAAGAACAGCAACAAATCTGACATCTTTTCACCTCCTCTTTTTTCTGGGGCAAAAACCAGTACCCTACCAGACGATACGCGCAGCTTGCTGTGGAAATGCCTGGGTCAGGGTTCCAGTTTCGTGCCTCTCTGGCGTCCTGTATTCGACGCGGAGCTTTAATTTCCTTCTTGCATGAGGGGTTATTAAAAGCTTATTTTATCACAACTCATCCCTACAAGGACTTTCGTCCTGCTTGGAGTGGTCGCTACCTTCCCCTTTGCTGCTTTTTCCTTCAATGATCACCACATGGGGAAAGGGTATCTCTATCCCTGCCTGGTCCAGGGCTTCTTTCAATCGCAATCTGAGTTCCCTTTCCACACCCCACTGCTCCAACGGCTTTGTGCGTGCCCAAACTGAGAGCGTCACACCGGAATCTCCGAACCTGGACACACCGAGGACCTTCGGACCCTCTACGATCGTGGCTATTTCCTTGGCGGCCTGGTCGCACGCGCCTTGAAGCACCGCTATGGCTCTCTCTAAATCCTCCCCGTATGCCACGCTGATTTCCACCAAAGCTCGGGACTCTCGCACGCTTGAATTCGTGGTCTTATCAACCAGCCCGTTGGGAACGATGTGCAAATCTCCCGACCAATCCCGAAGCTTCGTCGTTCTCAAGCCGACCTCTTCAACGATACCTGATACTCCCGCAACGGTGATGTAATCGCCGATGTCGTACTGGCGTTCGTAGATGATGAAAAAACCGTTGATTATGTCCCGTACGAGGTTCTGCGCCGCGAAACCGACGGCCAACCCCAGTATCGCTGCTCCACCCAGAAGAGCTTTTGTGTCGACTCCGAGAACCTCGAGGATGGTGATAACCGCGATTCCGCTCACGACGTACCGTAGAGCACTCTTCAAGAGAGATGACAGAGTGCGGGTCCGGTTGTCGTCCGCCCCCAACCGGGCGACCGCCGGAGGCTTCCTGAACGCTCTGCTGATGATCGTATCGCCCACCTTCAGGGCCACCGCCCATAGGATCACCACCAGCAGGATGCGGAGGGTAGCTCCTCCCGCGCGGTACACAGCTCCTATCTCAAAAACGCCGGGCAGGTTCATATCCCATTACCTCCACATCATTTTCTTCTGATGTTCCGGTATCTGATGTTTTGGTATCTGGTGTTCTCGAACCGGATTGATTTCGCAGCCGGCGCACCCCGTCGCCGACACCTCCTCAACAGTTGATGCCGTTCTCAGCTTCCCGGCTTACCCGGAATCGCCGACGACGGGTCAGACCCGTGTTCCCTCACCCGCCGGTCTTCGGCTCGTCTTCTTCCTCTTCCCCTTGTTGTGCTCCAGTAGGACGGACACGCCTGAACTCGAAGACAGGCAGGACCTCGGTCATGAGAATTCCTCCGAGAATGCACGCCGCCCCCACGGTCTCCCGCAGTGTCAAGAATTCCCCTGCCAGGAGCCATGCAAACATCGCCCCGAACACCGGCTCTGCGGAGAATATGACTGCCGTGTGGGTAGGAGACGTATACCGCTGTGCCCAGGTCTGTACCAAAAACGCGACTGAAGTGGCGAAAATGCCGGTGAAGACTATGGCGGGAACGGTCCGGAGATGGACGCGCACGGGCCTTTCGAGGAAAAGCGCCCCCACGAGCGACCCGACTGACACCACGGCAAGCTGGATTGCCGTGAACTCTAAGGGATCCACGCTCGGCGAGAACACCGCCACCAGCAGTATGTGGGCGGCAAAACCCAGAGCGCACGCCATCACCCACAGGTCTCCCCACTCTACCGCGAAAGGCAACTGAAAGGACATGAAGAAAAGCCCGAGGGTGGCGAGGATCACACCCACCCAGACCCATGGGTCCTGTCGGGTCCCGAATACCAGGGGGGTAACTGCGGGGACCAGGACAATGGAGAACCCGGTGATGAAAGCAGCTTTTCCGGCATCGACCGTCAAGAGGCCGATGGTCTGAGTAGCGTATGCAAAGAAGAGCGCAAGACCGGTTACCAGGGCCCGGGCCGTTGTCCTCGCCTGCCTTATAGCTTCCTCATCGTGGATGAGTGAACTTCTGAAAACTTGCCGCACCCGCGACCTCCTCGAGACAACGAGCCACGCGAAGAGAAAAGCTGACGCAATCGAGAACCTGACGAAGAGGAAGGTGAACGGAGGGGTCTTGGCGATAGCGCCCTTAACCATTACGAATGTGCTCCCCCAGATCAGGGTGATCGTCAAGAGCAGGAGATCCGCCTGGAGTTGGCGTAGTGAGCCGGGCGCACGCGAGCGGTTTGAGTCAAATTGTTGCATTGTAGCGGCCGCCCCACCTCTCCGCGGATATCCTTCTTGCCGCTTCTTCCACCCGTCCGGTAGGTGTGGTCAGGGAAAACCTGACGTACCCTTCTCCGTGCTCGCCGTAGGCGCGTCCCGGCGTTACGAGGACTCCACATTTTTTTAGAAGCTCCTCGGCAAACCCGGCGGAATCGTTCCCCGCCGGAACCGGCACCCAGAGGTAAAACGTACCTTTCGGCGCATCCGCCTCGAGTCCGGCCCTTCGCAGGGCGCTCACCAAGGTATCTCGCCTGAACCTGTATACCTCGCAGTTTGCCTCGATGACCTTCTCTGGCGAGCTTTCCAGGGCCTCTTCGCCCGCCTCTTGAACCGCATTCCACTGACCCGAGTCGAGGTTCGTTTTTATGATGGAAAGCGCGCCATATATTACGTCGGACGACCCCACGATGGCGCCGATACGCCACCCTGTCATGTTGAAGGGTTTTGACAGCGAGTAGGTTTCAACGAGAAGGTCTCGCGGACCGCCCACCTGCAAAAGGCTGGGCGCCGCGTACCCATCGTAAGTGATATCCAGGTAGGCCCCATCGTGGAGCACCACGATGTCATACTCGCTGGCAAAGGCGGAAGTTTCCTCGAAAAACCCCAGGTCAACGACGGCGCCCGTAGGATTGTTGGGGTAGTTCAGTATCATGAGGGTCGATCTCTTCGCCACATCGCTGGGAATATCCTCAAAGGCCGGTTTGAACCCGCGGTTTGAGACGAGAGGCATCAAGTACGGCGTACCCCCGGCCATCTTTACCTGGGTAAGATACACGGGATAAGCCGGGTCTGGTACCAGGGCGATATCACCGTCGTCCACCAGAGCCCATATGAGATGAGCGATGCCTTCCTTGGACCCGATGAGCGTCATCACTTCCCTGAGCGGGTCAACTTCTACTCCGAATCTTCGCCGGTAATAGGAGGCCACCGCCGACCTGAACGTTTTCGTGCCCTCGTAAGGGGGGTAACGGTGATTTTCCGCTTTAGCTGCAGCTTTTACGAGCCTCTGGACGATGTGCGCGGGAGTGGGGATGTCGGGGTCCCCCACGGTCATGTCGATTACGTCCACCCCCTTTGAGAAAAGTTCGTCGCGGAGGGCGTTTTGCTTGGCGAAAAGGTACGGAGGAACGTCGCAGATTCTCCTGGCTTTCTTCACGAAACCCACCTCCAGTGATCAACGGGTAACCGGGCCTAACGCACCGCTGCACATTCGTGGAGAAGGAATTGACCCCGGCAGACCTCTACAGCTGGCCCGGTCTGCCACACATGGCCGTCTTCCCTCCATTCTACCAAAAGCACACCGCCGGGAAGGTGCACCCGCACCTTGCGACCGGTTTTCCCGTGCAGGACCGACGCCACCACCGAAGCTGAAGAACCGCTGCCGGAGGCCATCGTTATCCCGGACCCTCTCTCCCATATCCTCATGTCTATATCCTCGCGGGACTTAACCGCCACAAACTCGATGTTGGCGCGGCGCGGAAAAATGGGATGGTGCTCAAGCTTTGGTCCGATCTCCTCGAGAGGGACCGCCCAAACGTCTTCCACAAAGAACACGCAATGCGGGTTCCCCATAGATACTGCGGTACCGTAATAGGTTCGACCGTCCACTTCGATTGGTTCGTCCACTACCGGCTCTGGACCGGGCGTCGAGACCGGGATATCTTTGCGGGCGAGTCTAGGCATGCCCATATCCACCGATACCTCGAATACCTTGCCGTCGCAGACGCTTAAGTGGGGCTTTATGATGCCCGCGAGGGTCTCGACCTCGATGACATCCTTCGTGACGATGCCATGCTCGTAGACGTATTTCGCCAGGCACCTGACTCCGTTTCCGCACATCTCGCCCTCGAGGCCGTCCGAGTTGAACATCCTCATCTTCACGTCGGCGATTCGAGACGGCTCTATCAAGATTAGGCCGTCCGCGCCGACTCCAAAATGCCTGTTTGACATTCGTCTGGAAAGTTCCGGCCAATCGTGCTCCGGCCGGTAGTGAAATCTGTCTACGTACAGGTAGTCGTTACCGAGACCATGCATTTTAGTAAAAGGAACTTCCATCACGTTTTCCTCGCTCCTCATACTGGTTTCATCCTTTTCCCATCCTGCCGGCGCTATGCTGAAAGCGCATTTGTGGGGCTCTGAGACACCGGCAGGTTCAAATCGAGATTACTGGTACTATCTGGAACTCTTTATTTTTACGGCACCCGAACCAAGCGACCCGCCGTCCTTCCACCAGCAATTCGCCTCTCCGGAATACCCGTTCTACGGAAGTATCGCCGGAACCTCTACCCTACTTCGTACGAGCGATGATAACCGGCTCATCCTTGCCTACCAACAAAAAAGCGCTCTAAGCACGGAGCCGATGACCGATAACACCGCGTGAACCACTCCGACGACCAATGCTACTATGGCCCCGAAGAAACCGCTCACCAGCAGCACGAACCCCACGAACAGGAAGATCAACCCCAAAAGCGCGGGAATGCACCCCATATCTTATCCCTCCACGCTTGCCAGTGTCCTTAAGGTCTATGCTCCGAAAGACCTGTGGTTCGACCCTATCCAGGTCTTGGCGCCCAAACTATAATACGAATCCCGCGGCCCTTGATATCCTGGCACCTCTCACCCGTTATCAAGTACAATGCTCTCCCTCCATTAGTGATCTACTGGAAGCAACAGGACCGCCCAGCGCAGGCAGCGAAAACGAAGATAGAAAACAAAGCTGGTACCATACGGGTGTACCGTATTCCGAAACGCCATACACCCGGATCGAGGAGAAACCCTACTTGAACTCGCACTTTCAATTTCCATGGGACTTCTGTCGTAGCATGGTCATGCTCCTCCTCATGGGGGCTATGGTCTACCTGATCGCCGTGCCCGAGGGCGTAACCGGCGTCGGAGCGGGCTCGAAACCGGTACGATCGGGAAGCTCAGCTCGACGCGGATCGCCGAGCATCCGGACTCATCCTGACGGTTTAGGGCCGGAAAACCCCGCTTCCTTCTCAGCCCCCGGGCACGAAACGCCCCCTGGTGGGGCGGGCACCATTCCATCTGGCAACGCTGGCGTTCGGGACCTAAACGGTACCGAACCCGCTTCCGGAGATGACGCCGGGACAAGCGCCCCTCGAGGAAGCGCAAACGAGCCGGGCATCACCGGCAGCTTAAACGGCACAGACCGGGTCTTATCGGATATCCGACGGGATGAGGCAGGGTGGCTTGTCGCCTGCCAGCTGCGGGACGGCGCGCTCGCTATGGCCCCCGGAAGCGACAGGGTGGTACCGTACTTCGCCAACCTCGCCGCGATGACCCTGGTCAAGCTCGACCCGCCGGCTGTGAGAAACTACATCGCGTGGTATCTCGACCACCTCAATGATCCCGACAAATGGGGACTCGCCGGGACCATTTACGATTTCCGCGTCAAGGACGGAAATCTCGTGCCCACCGGCAACTACGATTCCGCCGATAGTTACGCGTCAACTTTTCTCTCCCTCGTATCGGCGTATTACCGGGAAACGAAAGATGCCAGATTCGTGAGGAACGAGATGAGCCGGATCCGCAAGGTCGCCGGGGTCGTGCTCTCGTTACAAGATAAGGACGGACTCGTTAGGGTAAAACCGGGAAGCCAAACGAAATATCTGATGGACAACTGCGAGAATTACGCCGGGTTGATGGATTGGGCGAAAACCTTAGAGGCCCTGGGCGAAACCGCCGAAGCTTGCCTGTACCGGGAGAAGGCCTCCCTCATCAAGCAGGGCATTCAATCGGTGTTGTATGAGCCTTCAACGGGAAAGTACGCCTGGTCACTATCGCGGTTTGGTAAGAAATACCCGAAACAAGGTAAATGGTATCCGGATGGGGTGTCTCAACTCTACCTGATATCCTGCGGCATAATCGAGCCCGGCAGCCCCGAGGCCAAGGCCATTTGGGCCGACTTCAACTCGCAGTTTCCCGGCTGGGAAGAAGGGGTGAAGAAAGACTCGTTCCCCTGGGGCGTTGTGGCGATTACGGCATACACCGTGTCCGATTTCCCGAGAGCGGAGCGTTATATCAAGTGGGCCATGGACCAGTATGCCTCCGCCGGCAGGGAGTATCCGTGGTATGTATGGGAGTCGGCCTGCTTGATCGAGCTATGTGACTCAGTTCCCATTCAAAGCTCCGAGATGGCGCTGGCAGGAAATCCCTAACGGCAAGCCGGCATTCCAGCTGGCTGTTTTCCTAAACGGGCGACGTTCGTAGCCGTCTAAAATGCGTAAGACAAACCGGCATTCGGGTTCTCCGTCTTCCGCCGGCGTTGTGGTAGTATAGCTCTAACGGTCATGCGCGTCAGCAGTTGTGCCCGCCGGGCGTAGTACGCATAAGCGGTGATATGCACGTCCAGGGTAAAGCAGTTGGTTACGCGGGCCGGAAGGCAGAAAGCGGGTGAGAAAACACATGAACCGGTTCAAAACTTTATTGATAGCGCTTTACAATTCCAAAGGCCTGGGGGTCCGGTACCTCTCTTCCGTTTTGAAGCAGCGCGGCTACCCGTGTTCCCTTTTGTTTTTAAAGGGCTATCAACCGTATGACATGCGGAAACCCTCGGAGGTCGAGTACGCTCTGGTGGACAAGGTGATAGAGCGGGAGAAGCCCGACCTGATCGGGATCAGCTATATGTGCACCTTTCACCGGGAAGTGATGGTGGAACTCACCCAGCGCCTGAGAAGACAGGGACACCGGGTGGTGTGGGGCGGAGCTGCCACCACGCTGTTCCCGGAAGAAGCTTTGGAATACGTCGATCTGGCCGTCAGGGGCGAGGCGGAGGAGGCTTTCCCCGAATTGGTCGAAGCTCTTGCCAACGACAAAGACTATACCGGTATACCGAACGTAGCGTTCAAACGAGATGGTCAAAAGGTCATCAACGACATCCGCCCGCTGAACCGGGATCTGGACTCCATCCCCTTCCCCGACCTCGGGGGCGACGATAAATACTGGATAAGCAACGGGAACCTTGAAGCCCGGGACCCGGAGCTTGACGGAATGGGCTACGAGATCATGGCTTCCCGGGGCTGCCCGTTCCGTTGCTCCTACTGTTCCAACGACGTGATTCGAAGGATACATGCGGGCAAGGGCCCGTACGTCCGTCGCCGCAGCGTAGACAGCGTTATGCGGGAGCTCCTCATGGCCAAGGAAAAGATGCCCCGCTTAAAGATGGTTCACTTCTGGGATGACATATTCCCCACGAATCTCGAGTGGGTCAGGGAGTTCGCGTCGAGGTACAAAAGGGAAATAGGTCTTCCCTTCGAGATATGGCATCACCCGCTTCTCGTGAAGGAGGAGCTCATCCGCCCGCTGGTTGACGCGGGACTGTCCAAAATCGTCGTGGGTATCCAGAGCGGGTCCCCATACACGAGGAACCAGATATTTCTCCGGCCCGAGAGCCAGGAACAGATCATCGCGTGCAGCAAGGTGCTTTCGGATGCGGGGGTTCCCACGATCATTTACGACCTCATTTTGGACAACCCGTTCGAAACCGAGGAAAACCTTGCGGAGACGCTGGACCTGTGCCTGAAACTCCATAGGCCGTTCTATCTCCAGCTTCACGGTCTCAACTTTCTGCCCGGCACCAAAATCGAAGAGATGGCGCTGGAGCGGGGACTCATCACCCGGGAGAAGATGAAGGAACTCCAGCTTCGGCCGATCAACGACCAGTACCGGGCGATGTACTGGTGGGTGCACGGGACCGGCGTAAAACAGGACCCGGTCCAAACCTACTGGAACTCCCTGATTTACTTCACTCAGTTCTCCATGGCTGTGCCGTTCGTCAAGTGGGCCAGGAAGAGCAGGTTCTTAAAGAGTCATCCCGGGGTTTTACAGGGCCTGCTACGGCTGACCAACCTTGCGCTCATCGCCAGAAAAGCATGGCGGAAGGTCAAGATAGCTCTGGGGGCGAGGGCGTAGCATCGCCCTCACCCCCGTTCCGCGAACCCTGCACCAATCATTGGTTTTGGGCAAAAGGCGCAGGGTAGCATTTCCCTGACCTGCACCGTACCTCCTACCCAGCTCGAAAACTCCCACTCCCCTAACAGCGCATTTCATCCCGCCTAAGTCGAACTCCCCACCCATCACTTAAAAAACCGGGCGCACTTCGAGGGTGCTCTTCCTCTCCCTCCCGGTCGATACCAGAACCAGCGGCAGCCCGGTAGCTTGCGAGACGAATTCCAGATACTTTTTGGCGTTGGGATGAAGGGCATCGTAGCTTTCGGGGACATGCCCCCCGTCACCGAGCTCACGCCATCCCGGAAATTCCCGGTAAACCGGTTCGCATTCGTTGAGCACCGACAAACTCGCGGGAAACTCCCGGATTTCCTGTCCCCTGTGGCGATACGCGATGCAAACCTTGACCGAAGGAAGCCCCGCAAGCACACCCATTCCGGTGACCGCGATACCCGTGATTCCACTCAGAATGGCAGCGTATCTCACCATCACGGTATCAAGCCATCCGATGCGTCTGGGCCTACCGGTGGTGGTGCCGTATTCGCGACCCTTTTCCCTGATCCAGGTGGAAATGTCGTCGTGGATTTCCGTGGGGAACGGGCCGTCCCCCACCCTCGAAGTGTACGCCTTGACGACGCCCACAACCTTGTCGATCTTGTTTGGGCCGATTCCCGCGCCTATGCACGCACCGCCGGCCACAGGGTGACTCGACGTCACGTACGGATATGTTCCGTGGTCCAGGTCGAGGAGGGTTCCCTGAGCCCCTTCGAACAAAACGCGTTTCCCCTGATTGATGGCATCGTTGATCAGGACGGCGGTATCGCATACGAAAGGTCGCAGGTACTCGCCCAACGAGAGGTACGTTCGGGCGATCTCGTGGCCATCCATGGGTTCCCTTCCGTAAAAGTACTGGAAGATGCGGTTCTTGTCTTTGAGGTTCATGTCGAGCTTTTCCTTGAACTCCTCCGGTTCGAGAAGGTCCTGCATCCTGATACCGGTCCTGGCCGCCTTGTCCATGTAGGCGGGTCCGACCCCCTTCAACGTGGTCCCTATCTTTCGCGGACCTTTGCTCTCCTCCTGAAGAGCGTCGAGGAGCCGGTGATAAGGCATGATGAGGTGGGCGCGGGAGCTCACCTTCAGACCGGAGACGTCCTTGCCAGATTTCTTCAACCGCTGGATCTCTTGAAACAGAATCTCCGGGTCTATCACGACTCCGTTACCGATCACGCAGGTCTTGCCCGACAGAATACCGGACGGGACCAGGTGAAGCTCGAACTTTTCGCCGTCGACCACCACGGTGTGACCGGCGTTAGGGCCACCTTGATACCTGACGACGACGTCAGCTTGTTTCGCAAGGTAATCCGTAACCTGACCCTTTCCTTCATCTCCCCACTGCGTTCCAACCACTACGACAGCCGGCATATTCCCGGGACGACTAGTCCCTTCCCTCCTCCGACCACAACTGTTCGCCAGATAGCGCCTGGAGCTCGTTTTGAATAAGACCAAAGACGAGAATTCCAGGTCAAGAGCTCGAGCAAAAAACCCCAAGGCCGGAAAACCAAAGCCAGAAACTCACACCAAAAAGCCCGGGTCAAAAAGCTCAAGACAAGAGCTAATTTATCAGATTGCGGTCTCCGATCAAAATCGGGGTGGCCGCAGCCCCAGTAAGGAGGTCTAGCCCCCGGTAAGATGAAGCGGGAGCTACGACGGACCTCATGGTCACTACGGTATCTTTTCGAATATCTTAACACCATATTCCGGGAAATGCTGATCGAAGGCGATCGCTGTATCAATTCCCAATCTTTCCATAACTACAAAGCTGGTGGCATCAGTTAGAGAAAAGGTCTTATCGCGGTAGGTGCGTAGGATCTCTATTGCCTTCTCTTCGTCTTGCGGTGAGACTCGTTCCACAAACCAGGAGGTCTCCTCCAAGAACCTCAAAGCTATGTCCCTTCCGGCCCTGCCCACTAGTAAGGCATGAGTCTCGGCCCGGACATAGTTCGTGATAACAAGGCCATACCCGCCCCGAGCTACATCGTGGAATATCTTTCTTGCCCGGGCGTGGTACTCATCCCGGGCGTTCATGGCCGCTACGATCCCCGAGGTATCTACAAAGACCAGCTTCATTAAGATTCCTCCGCTAGGCGGGCATCGTGATTCTTGGCCAGATCACGTGGCCCCTCAAAGGAACCGATCAGTTTAAGGAAAGTGCTCTTCTCGGTGAAAATGGGTATATTGCCCGCCTCGATCTTTTTGAGGCGTACCTCATCTTCGTCGAGAATCACGAACAACTTTGAACCCTTACCTATTCCGAGTTTCCTCCTAATGGATGAGGGTAATGTCAACTGTCCCTTGCTTGTTACATGAACTATATATGGTTCCAAGACACAGACTCCTTTCAAGTAAGGAATTGCTTACCCACAGTATATCCGAGGGCGGCCACATGACGCCAGTCCGGATTCCCGACATTCTTCCATAATCAATCGCTCGCCCAATCCAGGGCGGAGATCACCCAGCTCTGTTGAACTCGCTGACCCAGCTGGGCCATCGGAGATGTGTAGCGCTTAATGACTGGACCGGCGCGGTATGTCATGGTATCGTATTACCCGGTGAGGATCTTCGGGGCAAGGTGAAGCAGCGCAAGCTGCCAATCCTGACCGGCGGTAAAGCCCGCGAGCCGTGTCCGTTCTACAGTTGGACGTGGTAGAGCTGGTGAGATTCCAGCGCCGACGGTAAAGTCCGGAGGGGAGAAGATCCTGCGGTAACGATATTCCGCACCAGATATTACCCCGAGGATCCCCCTGAAATCACGTCAAGGGGGAATCTCTATGTACGGAACCAGGCTTAACTCTCCAACTAACCGGATCGTTCTCACCGGTCTCATGGCTGCACTGGCGCTTCTGCTCGAACTCTTCGTGCACATCCCGATGTTCGCTGAGTACCTTCTTTATTCTCCGGGAGACGTTCCGGTAATTGTGACGTCCGTAGTTCTCGGACCCGCTGCAGGTGTTATGGCAGCTTTCGCCAAAGCAGCACTGTTCGTGATTCTGACCGGAAAGGGCGGACCTCTGGGAGGACTCATGCACTTCGTAGCTTCGGGGGGCATGGTCCTGGTGTTGGGCCTTCTCACTCGCAAGATAAAGGCGGCAACATGGGTGCTTGTCCCCGCCGCCATCGTAAC
>DYEQ01000097.1 GCA_020725645.1 Candidatus Fermentithermobacillaceae bacterium
ATGCACGTCCCCGCCTCACCCCGGAGAGCCTCCCGCGCCCTGTAGAGCGAAGCAATCACCGCACGCCTCGCCTTACGGCCCCGGCACGAACCCACGAAACGCAACGCCGCTTCCACCTTGGGTCCCATGCTTCCGGCGCGGAAGTGACCTTCCCGGTGATACCGCAACATCTCCCCATGAGGGATCCGACCCACCAGATCCTTTTGAGCGGGAGTCCCGTAGTTCAGGGCCGCCGCCTCTACGTCCGTGAGGATCAATAGGACATCGGCATCTACGACCTCTGCCAGTCGGTGGGCAGCCAGATCCTTGTCGATCACCGCTTCCACGCCTGCAATGCCGCCGTCCGAGGTCCTCACCACCGGAATACCACCCCCTCCGGAAGCAACCACCACGACTCCCTCCTCGACAAGCCGCCGGATCGTCGCCGCTTCCACTATCTCAAGGGGGTCGGGGGAAGGTACCACCCGGCGCCAGCCCCGCCCGCTGTCCTCTCTCATCTCGTAACCCCTTTGGACGATAAGTTCCATCGCCCTCGCCTGGCTGTAGAAGGGACCGATGGGCTTCGTGGGGTTTTGGAACGCAGGGTCTTCCGGACTCACAACAGTCATGGTCATCAGAGCCACCACTGCTCGTTCGAGGCCGTGGGTCCGCAGTTCGCTGATCAGCGAGCGCACCAGCATGTAACCCAGCAATCCCTGACTTTCGGCACCGCAAGCATCCAGGGGGAACGGGGGAACTACGCCCCTGGCCTCCTCGTTCTGCAGCATGATGTTGCCTACCTGAGGGCCATTTCCATGTGTGACCACCACGCTATAGCCATCCTCCAGGACCAATCGGATCGCTCGAGCGGTGGTCGCCACGTTCGCGAGTTGCTCCTCGAACGTTCCCCTCTGACCCGGTTGAAGCACGGCATTCCCACCAAGAGCGATGACTACGGTCTCCATCGTCGCCCCCCGACCGCAAAGCGGATTCACGCACCCTTTTGCTTAGAAAACTACTTCGAGGAAAGCGGGCGCTTGCCTTTATCAACCGTTGACGAACCGAGCGCGGGGCGGTTCGACAAGGTACAACAACAGGGCCCAATTGCGACGGCCCCAAAACAGCAGGTAAGGTTGGCCGGTCAGTAAGAAAGCAATCTTTTCACCTTCAGGCCAAGCTGCAGGTTAAACCGTACCTCGGCGCTTCCGAGGTCAACCCCCAGGATCTCCTCTATCCTCCTGAGACGGTATCTAAGGGTGTTGTAATGGACATACAGCTTCTCCGCTGTCTGCTGTGCGTTCCCGTTGCACGACAGGAACACTCCAAGCGTCCTCACGAGGTCGCTCCCGTTCTCCTCGTCATAGGCTACCAACCGTCCCACCGTGTCCTGATAAAAAGCATTGAGTTCTCCCCGGTCGGAGAACCGGGCCAGGAGCCGGTAAGCGCCCAGGTCCTCGAAATGCATGGCACAGTTCCCGCCCAGAATCCGGCTGGCTACGTCTATCGCCCTCCTGGCCTCCCGGTAACTAAACCTGAGCTGGCTCACGTCGGGGTACAACCTGCCGACGCCCACCGATACGGTGGCGTCCGAAAGGAGCAGTCTTGCCGCGCGCAAGATGGATTCCGCAAGCCTCCTGGTAGCCGCCACACAGCTTTCGGTCGAATCGGGGTGATACAGGATCACTACGCGACCACCTTTATCCACCACGATCGCATCGTGCCTTCCCGAATGAATCACGCTTTCCACGATCTGCAGGACCGATGTCCCGAGCTTTCGTGTACGCAACTCCCCATGTTCCAGTCCCTTGAGGTATGCCTCATCCAGACCGTCCACCGCCACCAAGAGCACGGCGTAACTGCGGGTAAGATCCCAGCCAAAAATACGGCCTCTGGCCACCACTGCGTCGAGGGATTCGTAATCCCCGGTGAGTAAACGATCCAGGAACTCGTTGCGGAACCGCTTTTCGATCTCCGCAACGGCCTGCTCTTTCATCATCGCCAGCGCACTGACCGTTGCCGCATGCTCGATTGCCACCAGATCTTCCTCTTTGAGAGGCCGTTCTACCTCCCACGCCGAGAGGTACCCGTATACACTGCCCGAACTTCGAATGGGCTGAACTACCTGCACAACCACCATGCCCCCAAGGAGCGTCTCCTTCCGAAAAAGGGAATTAGGGAGCCCGCGTACGCCGTTGTTTTCGCGAAAAAGCGCGAGCGAACGCTCAAAATCCCCCTTCGTTAATCCTGCCACCCCACCGGGGATAGCACAGGCCAACACCCTGAAGCTGCTGTCCGCCACGGTCACCGGAGCCCCAACGATCTCCGCCAGCGTTACGGCAATTTCGGAAAGTCCACCACCGGCGAGGGCCACAGCAGTGAACCGCTTGTGCGTTTCCTCGGAACGCTTAAGCAGGTACGCCTGACGGTTGAGGATTTCGCTCAACAACGGGTGCAGGATATCGTTAAAAGAAACGTCCGGAGGAAGCTCGATCAGGGGAAACGAATACTGGTTCGCAGCGTTTATCATTGCCTCCGGAATGTGCGGCAGGTACCGGGCTGGTTTCAGCCCCAGCCCGGCCAGGCCCTTGCCCGCAAGTTCAGGCACCAGCCTGGCTTGTGCCCCCGGATCGTCTTTTATGGGGTACGCTGTGGTGAGCAGCAGCGCACCCGGCCTGACCCAGTTGATGATATCCGGGACTTCCATGACGTTCACAGATGTTATTTCCCTGTCCAGTCCGTCTCCTCCAGCCACCAATCGGGCTCGGCGGAGCGGCTCCATCGTCAACGCGTCTCGAACCGTTACGGGCACGC
>DYEQ01000098.1 GCA_020725645.1 Candidatus Fermentithermobacillaceae bacterium
TCGGGGTTCACGGCTTCTCGCCCTTTTTTGCCTTCTACCGACCCACAGAGATTTTACTCATACTCTCGGACAAGAGGCGTCGCGACGGAGTTCCTCTCATAATCCACCACGCCAGCGGGTATCCCGTCGAGGATGATGCTCCGGCGCACTGGTCCATTTCGCGGCACTTCAGACCGAAGCCGTAGCCTTCGCTACGGACATCCTGCAATCAGCCCTAGTTCCTTCGCAGGATATGGCAGGCTTGCCGTAACCTTGGTTCCGTGACTTTACCATGGAATCCATAGGGAGCATTCCAAGCTTTCAACTCGAGCGGCCAGAAAAGGTCAACGACACGAGGAGGAGATCCGGAATGAGCTGGGACCTGTATTTGTTCCGGAAGAACAACGAGCCCTTGGACTGGAACGAGGTTGTCAATTATGTCCGTAAGCAGCCAAACTTCACCGTGTCGGAGGATTGGTTCCGCTACTATAACAAGGCCACCGGCGTCTAGTGCACCTTCGGATTGCCCCGTACTTCTGAATTATGAAGAAGACGATGAGTATGAAGGTTTCCCAGTTCATAATGCCGATCTGTGGTTCAACCTCAACTACCTGCAACCCACCTATTTTGCGTGGGAATCCTTGCCGGTTGTCGAAGATTTGACTAAGAAGTTCGACTTGCTGGTGTTTGACCCCCAGAACTGGGACCAAGCAGCCCCCTGTCCGTTTGACTACGAGGCTCTGCTCAAGACGTGGAAGGAGGGCAATCTTTTCGCACTCAGGGGCGTAGACAAAAAGCCGCCCTTCTTGTCTCCGGACCGCTCAGAAGTGCTGTGGAAGTACTTGAGAAGCCGGAAGGACTTGAGGGCCCAAATGGGAATGGATCTCTTCGTACCTGCGCTTGGCGTTGTGAAGAGGAATCCTGGCGACACGATATTGCAGATTATGACGCTATGGAATGACGCAATTCCCCAGGTGTTTCCCCCATATGACCTGGTCCTGGTCGGCAGGCAACGAAAGCTCGCTATTTTCGGGGAGAAGTGGGAATCGGACGTAATTCCCTATACCGAAATAATGGATATGTTCGGAGAATACATGGAACCTTTCAACGTACCGGTCCCCGGGATGAAGGTGCTATGGCCCGACCGTGCCCGACAGGTCGAGGCGATGTTCAAGCAGTTGAAACTATACACCAGAAGAAAGAGCTTTCTTCTAAGGACTGGGGATCACGTGGGAGCAAGCGTCGAATGTCGTCCCATTTGTGCGCAAAGATTTCCCTCGTCCCGTCCAGCGTTGCAAGACACGCTCCTGCTTAATCTCCATCCCCCCCGATTTCCTCCAGAGTAACCCCGGGCTTCCAGGTGTCCTGATCGCGTCATTTGAGCGGATGGGATGTTTCACGCAAGACCGCTTTGTTTTTCGCAGACGTCTTTGGGCTTGAACGAAGGAAATCTCCTTGGTTTCCGGCGACCTTTTCGAAAACACAAATTCAGAACACAAACCATCGGAGTTTGCTCAATCGTCCGTCCCGGTGCCTCGGGTGCCCCGGGCGGGAAGAGGCTTTCCGCAGGGCCGGACAGCGCTATCGCCTCCGGCAAGACCGCCCATTTCTTTCTCAAGGCGACGTCTGATCACCTACGAACTTTTGTGGCCAACCCCGGTCACGTTTCGGGGTAGCAGTTGGCAGGGCCCAGGTAGTCGGGAAAGATCGGTCTGAGGAACTTCCTCACGTCGTAGCAAAGGTGGCAGCGACTTGCGTAGCGGGAACGGGGGCGGTAGCCTCGGACCGAAGCCTGCATCGCCAGACCCGCGGGACCTACATCGGTCAGCACCCGCACGACCGGATGGACCTCCCAGTGATAGTCGTCAACGACTTCTCGGAGCGACCTGTCACCGATCTTGCCGATAGCGAGACCAGGGCAGAGGCTCACATAGCCTTCTGTATCCACATCAACTCCAGCGGGTGCGCGTAGGTCCCCCCCGGGCCAAATCTCCTTGCAGGGGCCAGACAATTCGCCGACGTCCGCACTAAACCCGACGGTGGCGGACTCGGAGGTGTTCTGGTCCGCCCCGACGGACTCAAACAAGGAGAAAGCTCTGCCGATGGCCCACGGCAGGCTTATCTGCACCCGCACGCCCGGAATCTGCCTCATCTGCTCCGCTATCTGAATGGTCTCCGAGTCCGAGCCCGCAGCGAGCGGGTTGATCCGGCAGTCCGCTTCGACCGCCAAACCCACACTGGCCGCAGTCCCGGCGAGCGTAATGACGTGTGCTGTCGGAACGTACCGGGCATGCAGCGAGTCGGCGCTCACGAACAGCTTAGTGACGCCCATATCCCGGAGGCGTTCCACGGTGACCCGAGCTTTGTGCTGACTGCGGGCCCAGAAGCCGTTTGTGAAGACCCAGATTTCTTTAAACTGCTCGCTCCGAGACGCTCGTATAACGTCTGCCAGTCTCCCCAGATCGACGAAGGGTTCCCCTCCTGAAATACACACTATCGAGGCACCAAGATCGCGGCCGTCGCGGAGCAGGGCCTGAGCCTCTGCGACTTCCATGTACCTTCCTTCCGGTCCACAAGCGTACGCGCAGTGTGCGCAGCGTGCCGGACACCGGTACGTTACGGCCAATCCTAGCGCTTCCGCAGGCACCGCCTCCTTTCAGAGATCTCGGTCACACCACACTGGTGCTGTTGTACTGGCTCGCGCTGTCCCTCATTCGCACAATAGGGCTATTCGAGATTGAGGGGCAGTGTTCCTGCGGGGGACTTCTTTCTCTGGTTTGCCGACGTTGTGAGGACCCGCACAAGTATGAGTAAGATCTCTGTGGGCGGTGGAAGGCAAAAAGGGCAAGAAGCCATGAACCCCGAAGGTGTTAGGGTTGTACTCAAACACAAAAGGGGGGCTTCTCGCAGTGATGGATGTTCGCCAGACAATCGGATTGTCACTTTGCACATTAATCTTTCGGGTTTAGCAGTTTCCTCTGCTACATTACTCTAGAATCTTGCCAATCCCTCCCTCGAGGAAAGTGATAATTTCTTTTCAGTTTCCAGTGGGAGGAGAATGACTTTGCAGATTCTGTGGAAAGCACCCATGTCGCTCGAGGAATATGTCGCCCTGGGAAAGGCAGTTGAGTTTCCGGTCCCAGAAGAATGTCCCGTGTGCAGGAGGAAAGTGAATCTGAAGCGCCATGGATGGTACCTGCGGTACGCAGCGAGGGAGGACCTCGAAGTACAGGTTTCGATTCCGAGGCTCTTGTGCCCTGCGTGCCGAAAAACCATCTCGCTGCTGCCTTCGTTCCTCATACCCCGATTCCAGCGAACGGTGGGATTCATCGTCAAGGTGCTGGGAAAGAAACTCTCATGCTCAAGACAGGTTGCAGGGTTCTACTGGCACAGGTTCTTGCGAAACATCAACCGCATACTCGCGTTTTTTCGGGACCTCTGTGCCAAGTTGCCTTTACCAAAGGACCCCAAGTTAAAAGCCATGAAACTCCGGGAGATGGTGGAGGATTTCCCCGCTGAGGAATTCTCCGTCCTCTTCCATCAACGCTTTCGCCGCAGTTTCATGGCAATTTGATTTTACCCGTACCCAATCTCTCGCACAACGCCACCCGCAACCACACAACTTTTGCGTGGCGGCGACCTCAGGACCGGAACCATGCTCATCGTGTGCGCCCCGGGACGCCCGGGACCTCACGAAAACGGTTCTGAAGGGAGAGAGAAAGTCGTGGATGAGAAAGACCGGGAGGCGATCGCGCTGTTCCGCTATGGTCTCATCGCCTCGGTCCTCCAGGGCACCGTGGAGGACAGGACAAAGTACATAGCCGAGACCGCAGCCAGGATTCACAACGTGCCGTACTACGGACCGACCGAGTACAGCCCCAAGACCATCGCCCCGTGGATCTCCAGGTACATGCGGGAAGGATTCGAAGGGTTAAAGCCGCGCAGGCGCTCGGACAAGGAGAGAGCAGGAAGATCCCCAGAGACCTCAGGGAGCAAATCGTAAAGCTGCGGGAGGAAAAGCGAGACGCGCCGGTCACAGTGTTCTACGAACTTCTGGTGGAGCAGGGAATCCTCAAACCTGAGGAAGGGCCTCCTACTCCAGCCTTTACCGGTTCCTCAGATCTCTGGGACTCGCCGGTCCCAAGCAGAGGAAGGAGCCGGAAAGAAAGAGATTCGCCTACGAAAAGGTCAACGCCATGTGGCAGGCCGACATCTCCTCGGGTCCTTACATCAAGATGGGAAAACGAAAGGTCCCGACGTTCCTCTTCGCCTTTCTCGACGACGCATCAAGGCTAGTCCCCTACGCCCTGTACACCCCCGACCAGGGGTTTGATTCCCTCAAGACCGTCTTCAAGGAGGCGCTGTCCAGGCGGGGCATACCGCAGATGATCTACACCGACAACGGGAAGATCTACACAAGTCACCAGTTTCAGTGGGTTTGCGCCTCGCTGGGCATCGCTCTCATCCACACAAAACCCTACGACCCTTCGGCAAAGGGGAAGATCGAGAGATTCTTCCTATCGGTCAGGCAAAGGTTCCTTTCCACTCTCGATTACGAAGGACTCACCCTCGATTCCCTCAACCAGTCTTTCCTGGCGTGGCTCGAGAAGGATTACAGCTCACGGCCCCACAGCGCCATCGGGATGTCCCCCATCGACATGTACATGTCTCAGTCGAGTTCCCTGAAGATGCTGGATGACCCGTCGATCCTGGAGCCCCTCTTCCTTCGAAGAGAGATCCGCAAGGTGCGTCACGACTCCACCATATCCGTTCTGAACCATCTCTTCGAAGTGCCTCCTGCTCTCATCGGAAAAAGGGTGGAAGTCAGATTCGACCCGGACGATTTGAGCGATTCGAATGGCGGCCCAGGAAACCAGCCTCTGAGCCTATCTCAGGCGGCCACCTCCGCGGCTGCTCCTCCCCCCTCTAATCAAGGCAAAATCAGGTAGAGCCGCGCTCTGTTGATGACGTACAGGTGCCTGCTCGTGCCGGTCGCAAGCACCAGGGCGTCTCCGTCCACTCTGGCGACATCTATCCGGAACACGCCCTCCAGCAGGACCGTTTCTTTGCCCGCCTGGTCCCTCATGGTAACCCTGCAGCCCTCCTTGCCTTCGCGCCGGAAATACTGCTTTCCACCCAGGGCGCCTATAAATACATCCTGGTCCCATGCAGAATAGTAAGGATCAGGTCTGGAGAGAGTCGCAGTTTCGCCGGTCAGAGATACACTTACCCCGAATTGCTGAGGCCGGGGCTCTTCTGCTTCTCGATACCATATGTTGGTGCACTGGTTTGTGGAATCCCAATCCACCGACTGGACAATCCCGGAGACGTCCGCGAGTTTCCGAGGTCCTTTGCCGCTTGCGGTAGATTCCTCTGTAGCTATCGGGTCTTCCCAAATCCACACTTCCTCCGCCCTGTGAACAAGGTAAGGACCGCCCAGCAGGCTCATACCACCCTCTACGACTCTCCCCGTGGTGAATAGCAGGGCCTTCTCGTCAACAGCCCAGACCCAGTGTCCTATGCTCTCGCCCCTACTGAAGGATGGAACGGAGAGTTCGGCCTTCAGTTCTCCCTTCACATCGTAGAATCGCACCGACCTCGCCGCCGCCGGCCAGTCGGAATCCTCCCCGCGGTTGACCTCCTTTTCTTCAGCCAAGACTACTGTGAGCATTTCGCGGGGAGTCCACCCAAGGAAGAAACCCTCCATCTTTCCGTCAATTTCGATGGACCGCTTTTCGCCGGTTCTCAGATCGTAGACCACAACCTGATATCCACCCGGGGTATGAGCCCGATACGCCGCATACCAGCCGGACGGAGAATAGCGAAGCATGAACAGGTCGTAACCTTCCGGGCGGACGTTCGGGACCACCAGGGATGCTTGTCTGGTCTCGAAATCGACTCTCCACAGGTCACCGCCGCTCCGCAACAGGACCGCCTTCCTGTCTCGGGTCACCGAAAGGTCCCTGGCCGATAAATAACCCTGTGAATAGAAGGGAATAAAGGCTACATCCTGGACCTCTCCCGTCTCGGCGTCCACTTCGCCCACCCAGTGCCCGTATTCTTCGGTATGAGGGCCGGTAACCTGGTGACCGCTGACCATAAACCGCACTCTGTGCTCTCCAGGAACCCAGTCGAGTACCTGCAGTTCCTGGCCGGACAGAGATATACCGGCCGAAGGAAGGGCCTCCAGGTAGAGCAACCTGCGAAGCCCAGTACCATCCCTCCCCACTACCCAGATTTCCTTCCTGTCGAAATTCTCGGCAGCGAAGGCGTAAAACCTCTTGTCGTCGCTCCATTTCCCCCCGGACCATAGGTTGACGCCTGAAAAGTCACCCACGGAGACTATCGCGTGGCTTCCCCTGGTCTCCCGAAGGGCCCTGACATCCCAGCCGGTTTCCTTCGCGCCGGAAGCCTTTCCGTTTGAAGCCGAAAACTCCCGGGGGACTCCGAGCCTTGTCATTGCCTGAACGAGCCACTTTCCTTGCCGACCCTTTACTACGCTGTACGATTCTCGAAAATCCCACTTGCTCTTCTCACGAGTCTCGTTATCCGTCGCTTCAACGCTGTACCAGAGGTCTACTCCAACATAGCGGGGGACCTTGTCACACCGGTCCAAAGAAGTAATGCTGACCTCGGGCTTTGATGTAAGTTTGAACGAATACCGGTCGGACTGCCACAGTATCCGTTCCCACGACGAGCTCACCACGTTCACCGAAAGCGGGGCAACCTCTTCCGGGGCATCCGGATATTCTCCACCCCTTTCCCTCTCCACGAGAATCTTGGGATCCATCAACTCCGTCAGGACGTTCTTCTTGCCCGACCAGGCGGCGCGGAAAAAACGCTGGCAGGTATCCACTGCTGACCTGACGCAGGATTCATCAGGAGAAGCCAGCACCGCGATATACTTGACTTCCGCTGCACGAGGCTGGGTCCACCTTACTCCCACGTTCAGGTCGAATATGGGCAATTCGTTGTCACCGTATGAGCCCGCTGGGGGAATCGCCTCGGGTAGTCTCCACTTGAAGGCGAACGCTCCGCCCTGCGATGAAAACTCCGTGATATCTTCCGATGCGACGATCCACCTGGGAGCTTGGGGGTCAGGATAATCCTGGTGGTAAGACAAACTCAGGGTGGCAGCTTGCGGCCTGTCACTCGTACCCTCAATTCTGAAAGTAACCTCCTGACCCGGTTGAACCAAAAGAAGCCGGTCCGGGGGCGGAATGAACGGATTCTCCCGTACCACGCGGGTTTCGGAATCCGCAGGCCAGGTAAAGCCGTTCCGCATCCCGACTACGGAATAGTCCCCGCAAACGAGTCTCAGGGCAGGGGGCATTCCGGGTTGGACCGGTGTCCCGGCGGGCTTCAGGGGCGGGCAAGAAAGAAGAGAGAGACACGTTAAGGTCGTTAGAACCAGGACGAAAACGACGCTATCACGAGGGGCTCTTCTAGGGAAGGAGCATACGTAACGACTTGTCAACGCACGCAGTCTATACGTGGCCTTTTTATCCATCGTCGACACCCTCCTAAGAATGCGCTTCGAAAATGTCTGCTGTGGAGGATGAATCACCTGATTCCCAGGGAGTTTCTGGTAATCAGCGAGTCGGTTGGACTTACTTTGGCTCAGGCGAGCCCGTTTTCCTCATCTTTTCCACTTGCTTACCTCAAATGACCGACAGTGCGGCCTTGGGTGCGGGTTTCCTCGGCCTGATCAGTACCTTTATGTCGTGAAGGATCGCCGCCATCAGCATCTGAAACCGGGTCTTTGCCGCACCTATGTACCTGGCTGCCGCGCCACCGTGTTTCTGCACATGGCAGATGGTCCGTTCCATACTGCACCTTTTCTTGTACAGTCTTTTGAACTCGTCTGTCTCTGCCCGTTTCCTCGCCTCCTGCAGCAAACCTTCATACCTGTTAAGCCTGATCCGCCTTCCGTCCTTGTTCGGAGTACACCTGCCCTTCATCGGACACCGCCCGCACTCTTCCGCCGGGAATCTGAACACAGGTATCCTGTTCCCCCTGCCATCGTTGCCTTTGTCAACGTGCCTCGTCACTACTCCTGCGGGACACTTGGCATAGCCTTCCTCGACATTTATCTCGAAGTCTCTCTTTGATATCCTCCCCTCAGGATTCGGCGCCGGAGGCACAGGAGCGATTAGGTCAAGGCCTCTCTCGTTACCCGGGCGCGAGTTTCCCCGCCACCGTACGCCGTGTCCCCAGTGACTTTGTCGACCTTCAACCCATTCCTTCGGTCGAGTCTATCAGGTCCTCGAGCACCGCGCCCTCACCCTTGTTTGCTGCTGTCACTTCCACCGCCGTGATGAACTCCCCGTCGCCTCCGCCCGCCGCCAGGTGCACTTTGTATCCGTCCACTTTCTTGGACGTGCTTTTCCTCCCGTGGCGCATCTCCGGGTCCACAATCGACAGCACCCTGTCCCTGGCTACCCCCTCTCTTATCCTGATACCATTTTCATCTTCCTCGATGTCCTGCTCCGTCACTACCTTCAGTAACTCCGCAGCTTCCCTGAGTTCCTCCGGGGCGCCTGAGACCTTCTGTACCGCCTCAACCAGGCTTCTCCCATCCTTCACCAAAGTCTCGATCAACCGCGCCTTTTCCGTGGGGTCGCGCCAGTCGATTGCTGGTTTCTTCTTCATCCCGTAGTCATCCCTGAGGAGTTTTACCCCAAGTTCCACACCGTGGAACTCCGCAGTCTTCAGCACCCTCAAAACTGCACGCCGTATCAGCGTTACCGTGTCTTGCCTCGCGCAAGCCCCACGCACCAGGAAAGAATCCACAACAAGTGATACCTCTTCCGATATCACACCCTCAGCCTTGCCCAACATAACCACTTTCTTCAGCAATTCTTCTGCCTTCCCCGACGAAAACAACTTGCGTCGGTGCCTGCACAGCGTGGTTGCATCGATCGGAGGATCGCCCCTCCTCATCCCAAGCGCCAGTTTCACCCGGTCGTCAAACGCACTCTCCTCTTCAAGTTCCCTGTCCGAGTAACCTTTCTCCAACTGCACCAGGATACCCCTCACGACCCTCGCCGGATTCACCGACGGCCTTCCCACATCACTGAAAAGGTCGCTGAAGTCTTCATCCCTTATGTGCTCATCAGCCCACAACTTGAACTTCCACCTGAAACTTTCTCGGGGAATCCGCTCCCGCCACCCCGTCGAGTCCTCAAAGTCCAGCTGAGAGTCGCTCCGTCCCATCATCCGCAATCTCCTCCTCTGGCAGAAACCCTGCTACATGTCCATTATAGCTCTGTGATCCGGTTCCTTCCAGAACCCCGAACTGGAAAAACTGCCGAAAATCCTTCAACTGCACCCTTTTTGAAGCAGTCTCCTAGGCAAGGAGGTGAGTCGAGCACATAATCGAGATGTCGAAGCGCGCCGCGCCGGTCACAGGGACGGGTGAATTAACTGGCGCACCCCGGGTGTATTAACTGACCTTCGACATAGACGAGATAGCGCGTGAGCTCAACATACCGGTGCATGTCATCGCCCAGTGGAGGGACGACTTCATCGAGGCTGGAACGGAAGGACTCAAGTGTACGGTTAAGATTCTTTGCTGACACTTGTTGTCTCCTGAGTTCCCATCTGTGCCAGATTGCATATTCCGCTGTTATCCGACCACCTGATCCGGCACGAAGCGACCAGCTGATCCGGCGACATCCGACCACATCGTCCGGTCGTGTCCGACCAGCGCGTCCGATTTGAGCCGACCACCCGATCCGGAGCCATGCGACCACCGGATCCGATTGATGCCGACCGTTTTTTCTGTGACATCGGATTGGGTGGTCGGAAGCCGCCGGAAAAGGCTTCAAGAAAGGCCCCGGCGATGCTCGAGGTTGTCACGCCGTAGGATAGTTGCTTGTTCGCCTGAAAGTGTGTACCGGGATTCCAACAACAGACGGAGGGGCGAACGGAGCTCTATGGCACGAAACAGGAGGTTATCTATGCGCAATGTAAGGGAGATTCTCAGGTTGAGGTGGGGGCTGGGATTCAGCATCCGGCAAATCGCCAGAAGTTGTTCGGCATCGCACAGTACGGTTTGCGAGCTTCTGGATAGAGCGGAGAAAGCGGGCCTGTCATGGCCCTTGTCGGAGCAGATGGACGATGCACTGGAAGCCAAACTGTACCGGGTCGCATGCCATGGCAAGGACAAGAAACCCCTGCCCGACATGGAGTACATCCACAAGGAACTCCGGCGGAAAGGCGTTACGCTCTGGGAGGAATACAAGCAGGCTCACCCCGACGGGTACCAACGCAGCCAGTTCTGCCAGCTGTACAGAAATTGGGCTAAGACCGTCGATGTTTCAATGCGGCAGACGCACGTAGCTGGCGAGAAGATGTTCGTTGACTATGCGGGCCAGACGATTCCTGTTTTGGACCCTTCCACAGGACAGATACGCGACGCCGTGCTTTTTATCGCGGTGCTCGGCTCAAGCAATTATACCTACGCTGAGCCGAGTTGGGACCAGAGGCTGGAGTCCTGGATCGGTGCCCATGTAAGGGCGTTCGAATTCTTCGGCGGCGTGCCTAGAGTGATCGTGCCCGATAACCTGAAGTCCGGCGTGAGACAACCCGATTACTACGAGCCGGACTTGAACCCCACGTACCAGGAGATGGCTTCGCACTACAACGCCATGGTGATACCGGCACGCCTGAGGCATCCCAGGGACAAGGCCAAAGCGGAGGCAGGCGTTCAGGTGGCGGAACGCTGGATACTGGCCAGGCTGAGGAACCGGACCTTCTTCGGGCTGGGAGAACTCAGTGAAGCCGTCCAGGAGGTTCTGGTTGACCTGAACAACAGGCCGTTCCAGAAGATGGACGGTTGTCGCCGGTCCTACTTCGAGAACGTCGACATGGTTTTGTTCAAGGGAAGACGGGTGGCCAGCCATAAACGTCTCAGAGGCAAAGGCAACTGCTCCACCCTGAAAGAACACATGCCTGCTTCCCACCGTCGGTATCTGGAGTGGACACCTTCCCGGATATTGAGTTGGGCCAGGAGCGTCGGTCCTGCTACGGCAGAGCTGGTACAAACCATCCTCGGACAGGAGACCTCACCCCGAACAAGGCTTCAGGTCTTGCCTCGGCATCTTACGGCTGACCAAAGAGTACAACAGCCAGCGCGTAGAGGCTGCCTGCGCTAAGGCCATCGTTCTGGGTGCCCACTCTTATCGCAGCGTTCAGTCGATCCTGAAAAAGAACCTGGACAGAGTCAGGACCGAGGTTCTGCCGGAGGCACCGGTCACCACCCGGCACGAAAATGTCCGGGGAGCCGGGTACTACATACAGGGAGATGGTGAATAATGTTGGTCAATCAGACCCTGGAGACTCTGCGCAAGATGCGTCTTACGGGGATGGCCGAAGCCTTCCTCGGCCAGACTCAAGACCCTGCGTACAGGGAGTTGTCCTTTGACGAGCGTTTCGGTCTTCTTGTGGACCGGGAGTGGACCTACCAGGAAAACCGGCGTCTATCCCGGCTCCTCAAGGAAGCTCACCTCAGAACGCAGGCATGCATGGAAGACATCGACTACGGTCACAACCGCGGCCTGGACAAAGCCCTGATGGCCAGCCCTTCTACATGCCGGTGGATTGAGTCTTGAAGCCGATCCGACCAGTGTGTTACTCATTGAGTACCAGTGGCGCAGGGGCTCAAGGAGTGGTCGGCTGGCTCCGGATCCGGTGGTCGGGATCCGCCGGATCAAGTGGTCGGCTGAAACCGGATCAGATGGACGCTTCAAAACGGATCAAGTGGTCGATTCGACCGGACTATGCACGGCGGCAAGGTGAAAAGCTTGATTCCCAACTCCTTGCACGCTCGCTCGAAGTCTCGCTTTACTGCAGACTCATAGCAGAGAATGGCCTGAGCCTGCGGACCGGCCATTAGTCTGGCAGCGGATAGAGTAGGTGGCAAGGAACCCGGAGCCTCCGTTTCCCCCAGGCGGCTGTGCTGCTGTGTAACGCTGCCGATGATGTGCTGGCCTACACGGCATTTCCGGAAGAACACTGGGGGCAGATACACTCGATCAATGCTCTGGGGCGTCTGAATCGCCAGTTGGCGCGCCGCTCCGACGTCGTGGGGATCTTCCCGAACGTCAGCTCAGTCTTACGCCTCCCGAGACGATGCCGGGAGGAACAGCACGGCGTTTCCACTCACGATGCGCGAAAAACTTGGCATTCCGCCGGAACAACAACCGGAACAA
>DYEQ01000023.1 GCA_020725645.1 Candidatus Fermentithermobacillaceae bacterium
ACAATGAGCACGGACGCCAGGACCGCCATTCCCTGGGGGTGTCGTGCCCAAACGAACAGAAGATGCGCGCTCCTGCCCGACTTGGCGATGTTCAGAATATCGTGTTCCGGATCGAGAACGAGCGTGAAAAAGAGGGACGGTGCAATCACCTCAAAATCCGCCCTCTGCACCTTTTCTCCTTCTGCCGGTGTGTAGGGCAGGGTTACGGCGGTGGATGCCACCTGGTTTCCGTCTTTCATCACCGCCACGATTACCGGGGGAAGCGGCATCGGCGAAGAGTTGGTGACCGTCCCACATACACGCCATCCTCCGGGCACCCTGCGGACGTTCAGGTTCTCCAGGGTGACTTCAGGGGTGGTCGCACTGTCGAGCCACGCCCGGAAGAAGTGTTCTAGTTCCATACCTGACTCTTCTTCGACGATCCTCTCGAACTCAGCCGTGCCCTTGAGACCCGTGTCGCCAGAAGCGTAGAATCGCCGGAGAGCTCTCTGGAACGCTTCGTCCCCGATGATCCTTCGCAGCATGTGTACCACCCATGCTCCCTTTATGTAGACCTCCTGCTTCTTCATCGTGCCTGGCACGCGGGCGAAGTTCGCCATGACCGCGCTCATACTGTAATAAGAAGGCTGATATTGTCCGTACGGAGGCCTGTTGGGGGGCCACTCGCCCCGCACGTACCAGGTATCGAAGTAAGTTGCCATCCCCTCGGATAGCCACAGTGCCGTGGCCATGTCCAGGTCCGCGGGCCCAGGGAACCAGTGGTGCAGGAGTTCGTGGGTGATCGTTCGCAAGAACATATCCTGCTGGAAAGCCGTTTCCCGGCCCCATTTCACAAGGACCAGCCCGACCGGACCTTTGCCGCCCACGCTCTTGACCGGGACGCTGGCTTTGACGACGTGGAGTTTCTCGAGCTCCGGCATTCCCATATCAGCCGACATGACCTCGTTGGTACGCGTCACGATCTTCCTGATATCGTACACGAGGCTGTCTACAAGTGCCGCGTCGTCTTCCAAGACCCACAGAGCGAAGTCGCGCTGCAAGTCGAAACTCACCCGGCGGTACGGTCCGGCGACGATCATGAAATCCGCTCCCATCCAGCTGACCCGTTCCCTCCAGACAAAGGACACCCCCTCCTGTGGTCGGGAGCGCTCGTGTGAACCGCTTCCAGGGTTCGACCGGAAGGGATGAGAACCCTCCCGGCCCGTGTCAGGTTCTGCCCCGAGCTTTCCGAAGCTGCCGGGAGGGTTTGAGAAAGTCCCTGGAGTATCCGGCAATTAGAAGCCGGTGACCGCGAGGTTGACTGCGAGAACGGAGTTCGGCCTTGAGCCACCTGTCGGTTCGTTGGATCCAGCAGTTGGGGTCCCGGTGATTTGAGCGGTCACCCGGACATCCGGCCTCACTTCGTGCTAGCTATAAACTCTCCCTACCATGGCCTTCTCGGCGAACAACGCCGTGGCGCCTCCGGTATGCCAGAACACGACTCTGCTTCCCCCGGGTATCCTGCCGGACCTGATGTATTCGACGAGGCCTGCAAGGGCCTTGGCCGTGTAGACGGGATCGAAGAATATACCTTCGCGGCGGGCGAACAGTTTGATGGCAGAGGTGGACGCTTCCGTCGGTATTTCATACCCCTCCCCAACGAAATCCGTGTCCACCTTCACATCCCGGGACGTCACGAGAGGTTCACACCCGAGGAGAGCGAGAGCTCTATTTGCCAGCGCAGCTACGTGATCCGCGTACTCGCTCCCTTTCGGACCCGAAGCGAAGGACAGGATGGTCGCCTTCGAACCTGTCAGAGCTCTCCCCGCCAGAAGACCCGCCAGCGTTCCCCCGCTTCCCGATGCGTGCACCACGTAGTCCGGGTCGTCGAGGCCGGATGATGAAAGCTGCTCCATGAGCTCGATGTACCCGGAGACGAACCCCAGCGTCCCGATGGGGGAAGCTCCGCCTACCGGTATCTCGTAGCAGCGGTGTCCTTTCGACTCGAGTTCCCGGATGCGGGCTTTGGCCGCTTCTTCCCTGCGACGGTCGGCGTCGCCGGACTTTTCCCCGGGCGATGCCGGGATGATGTGGACTTCGGCTCCCAGTATGTGGTCGAGCAGAAGATTTGCCCGCAGGTCGTTTTCGGACGGCGGAACTATCGCGTTGAGGAACAAGACCGGCTTGAGTCCGGTGCAGGCGCAGCAAGCTGCCGTGAGCATGGCATGGTTCGACTGGGTGGCACCGTGGGTTATGACGTATTCGGCGCCTGAGCGTTTCGCGTCGGCTATGAGGAACTCGATTTTTCTGACCTTGTTCCCGCCGAACGTGGCCGGTCCGGTAAGGTCGTCGCGTTTGAGATAAAGCTCCACGCCGAACTCTTCCGAGAGATTCTTGAGACGGTGAAAGGGTGTGGGGAAGAAGCCTAACCGCTCCCGAGGCACCCGTGCGAGTCTTTCCAGAGCATCCCCCAGCTTCTGTTTGTCCATGGACAACATGACCCCCCGTGAGTACTGTCCTTTCTTCTTTCACGAAGTCGTTTCCAAAACCCTGCGTTTCCAACCCGTGACGAACCGGGAAAGCGGGCCACAAGAGCTACGTACGGATGGTTCCCTAAGCGCTCGCCGCATCCGGCGGGCTGCTCCATGGAAGTTTCTGGCGTAACCTGGCGGTAGGACCGGGGCCGTGTTGGCTCGAAACGTTGAAAGCAGATGAGGGGGACTGCAGGATGATCGTTCGCTTCGTCAAGACCAGCCCGTGTCAGAACGCAACCGTGCTGGTGACAAGCTTTACTTCGGCGGTGTGCTACCGGGATATGGCGAGAAAGCTCATGAGCCCGGAGTACCTTTGTGCCGAACAAGTAGGTTTCCTGGTTCCCCCGTTCGACCGGGCTTCGGTGCTCCGTCTGGAAATGGCGGGAGGCGAGTTCTGCGGCAACGCCGTTCTTTCAGCAGCCGCGTACGTGACTTACAAAGGTATTTCCACCTGCCGGGCGTTTCAAATAGAGGCGTCGGGTACTCCATCGCCGGTCGTATGCTGGGCAGAAGCCAGGGAGAGGTTCCTTTTCATCGCCGGGTGTGAAGTGCCCGGGCCCCTTTCCCTCAAACCCTTTTCCGCGGAGATAGACGGAATGGAAATCCGCGGTGACCTGGTCGAGATGGAAGGCATCAGCCACTGGTGTTCGAAGGCCTACCTGATGACCGGCAATTCGAATCCATTCTCGATTTGGTGATATCCGCGACGGAAGCGAAGGCTGCCGGCGCGGTTGCGTACACGAAGATCGATCACCACGCGTATCAGATAAAGCCCTATGTGTACGTCAAGGACACCTGCACTGCTGCCGCCCGGGTTTTCTCCCCGTTCAAACACCCGCTCCCGCAACCGTTGCCCTTCTAACCTCGCCTCTTCGCCCGCCTCTTTCACGATGTTCCAGGCAGTCATCGGGCTCACGCCCGGCGTCATCTCCGCAAGAACGTCTGCCGCCTGACGGAAGGACATCTCCGTGCTAAGCCTCACCGCCAGCTCCTTTACCCCCGCGCTCACCCGGTCCCTTTTCTCCAACCCTAACCTCTCGTCCAGCAAAAACCGCGTCTTACCCGTAACCTTGTCCTCGTACAGCCTCCTCCGTGACTTCATCTCCCCCGGTTTCGTCAGAATGTCGTTCCTTGCCTCCGCATGAGAACCCGTGAACAGTTCTTCATCCAGAGCGCTTTGGGCGAGTACCGAGATTGTGGCGGGGTCGCTTTTCCATCTCTTAACCGTCTGGAGGATCTTACTCCTGTACTTATAAACGCTGTCGGATATCTTAAGCTGATGATAAGCCTTGTCCAGTATTTCCTGCTGGTACTCGAGAAAGTGGACAGCCAGGATATCCTGAGGCCTTTTCTGAGCCAGTATTTTCTTCGTATAGCGCTCGGGTTTTCGAAACCATAGTGTCTGGTCATGTCGTAACTGAGGAGGAGAATATGGCCATATACGCTTTTCACCGGGCTCGCCAGAACACTGAAAAAACCTTCGGGCAAAACCTGAAAAAGATCCTGGCCCACAGATAAAGCACCTCGCCAGCGGAATCCATCGAGATCGGGCCGGCAAAGCCCAAGTCGCCCGCGGGGAACCGGACCGTATTCTTCTCCCCGTCTCGCTTCCGCAAGAGTCGCATTTCAGCACAATTCCCGCTTCAGCTCTCTGATCACGCCGACCCCACTAGCTTCTTCATACGGCAACACGGCACCGTCGGGTCGGGACTGCCAGATCAATTCGCCGTGCGACAGGTCAGACAGTTCCTTGCTTGTCATGGAGCAGAACCTCAGTACGATGGCTTCCAGCACCCCCTTTTCACTTTCGCTCAAGCAGCTCAGGTCGGGAGTCTTTCGAGCTCTTATCAGGTCGCCGCTGTACTCACCGAAATCCTGTGTCACCATATCTACACAGCCGGATTCCTGCAACAGGCCGAGAAGTATGTGAAACCTGTCCGGCGCTGGTCCATACGGCATTTTCACATAGGACAATCCTGTTATAGAGGTACCCTTGAGAGAAAAGTGAGCAAAGTCTGCTAGCCACAGGAGTTCGGCCAGTTTAGTTTTGTACAAACCCTGAGTCTCA
>DYEQ01000024.1 GCA_020725645.1 Candidatus Fermentithermobacillaceae bacterium
GCTTGCGCCGCGGTACTATCCGAGCACGAAAACTTGTTCGGTCTTGCGGGCACGTTGAGGAGGAACTGTCCCTGTCCGTTCGCGAGTGGACTTGTCTGTCCTGCGGCACCTGTCATGATCGCGACGTCAATGCGGCGCGCAATCTCCTCAAATTGGCCGTCGCGGTCTGATCCTCAGTACCGCGAGTTCCGCGGGGATTGATGCCTGTGGACCCCGGCGCCGGCCGGTGGATGAAGCAGGAAGCAATGTGCGGACGTTTGTCCATGAGTTGCGGAAGGGTATACCTAGGGCAGCTTCCCACCCGAAGTTCTTTCGATTTGATGAGGGAAAGACCCACCCGGAAAGAGCTTGATCGACCGCACCTCCGCGCTATAGAATCTAGAAAACGAGGGCTCGAGCAAGCGGTCGAGCAAGGTAACGGAAATCTCGAATGTGCTATGACGGGGAGAGTACCGAAAAGCTCTCCGTCCAGAGAGAGACGGTCGCGGCTGAAAACCGTCTCTGGAAGCTTGAGGGAAAACCACCCCTGAGCACCAGGCCGAAAAGCGCTGGACGCAAAAGGTCTGCGGGCTTCGCCCGTTACAGCGAAGACGAGCTCTGATGGAAAATAAGGGTGGAACCGCGAGTCCCAGCTCGCCCCTTTGGGGCGGGCTTTGCTGTTTTAGAGGCCTATTTAGTGGATGCTAGGAGGTATGACCGTGAACGACTCGAGAGAATTCATCGTCAGGTGGGAAGGTGAAGAACTAAAAGCACACCGGGGAGAGACTTTTCTGGACCTGGCGGAAAGAGCGGGGTGGTCCCGGGACGTCCTCATGGTAGAGGTGGACGGCGTCACGCGGGAGCTCCGGTCGCCTGTACCTGGACCGTGTGAAATCAAACCGCTCGGATTCGAATCCTCTGCCGCCCGCGAAGCGCTGCGGCATAGCGCTTCCCACGTGCTAGCACAGGCGGTGAAACGTCTTTACCCGGATGCTGAGCTGGGCATCGGTCCGGCCATCGAAGACGGGTTCTACTATGACTTCCGTGTGAGGCATTCGTTCGAGCCGGAGGACCTCGAAAAGATAGAAAAAGAGATGGGAAAGATCGTCGAGGAGGACCTCCCCATTACCCGACATGAGGTATCCCGCCAGGAAGCTTTTGACATCTTTTCGAAGAGGCGAGAGCCGCTCAAACTGGAGATCCTCGAGGAAATCCCGGCGGGCGAGCCAGTTTCCATCTACAAGCAGGGGGAATTCACCGACCTGTGCGCGGGTCCTCATACACCAAGCACGGGTTACATCCGAGCGTTCAAGCTCACGTCGGTCGCGGGTGCCTACTGGCGAGGAGACGAAAAGCGCGACATGCTCCAGCGCATATACGGGACGGCGTTCTTGACCCGCGAAGAACTGGATCAGTACCTGAAGCGCCAGGAGGAAATCAAACAGAGAGACCACAGAAAGCTCGGCAAAGAGTTGGGTATTTTCAGCATTCAGGAAGAGGGAGGACCCGGCCTCGTGTACTGGCATCCGAAAGGCGGAGTCATCCGCCAGGCTATCGAGGACTTCTGGAGAGAGGAGCACCGCCGCCGTGGTTATGACATCGTATATACTCCCCACATAGCTAAACTCGACCTCTGGAAGATCTCGGGTCACTTGGACTGGTACCGGGAGAACATGTACTCCCCCATAGTGGTAGAAGGGGCAGAGTACCTGTTAAAGCCCATGAATTGCCCGTTTCACATTCTAATGTACAAAGGCTCCCTCAGGAGCTACAGGGATTTGCCTCTGAGATGGGCTGAACTCGGAACTGTTTATCGTTATGAGCGTTCCGGCGTACTTCATGGCATGTTACGGGTCCGGGGATTTACCCAGGACGATGCCCACATATTCTGTCGCCCGGACCAGCTCGAAGACGAACTCGTCGGAGTCCTGGACCTTGCCCAATTCATGCTCAAGACCTTCGGGTACGAAGAGTATGACTGCATGTTATCGGTGAGGGACCCCAACGACAAGAAGAAATACATCGGGGAAGACAGCGTGTGGAATCAGGCCGAGGCGGCTCTCGAAGCTGCTCTAACACGAAAAGGGCTTCCTTATGCCCGCGACGAAGGAGAGGCCAAGTTCTACGGACCGGCGATTGACATCAAGATAAGGGACGTGTTCGGCAGGGGCTGGCAGGGGCCCACGATCCAGGTGGACTTCAACCTGCCGGAGCGCTTCGACCTCACGTATATCGGCGAGGACGGAAAGCCTCACAGGCCCGTCATGATCCACAGGACCGTTCTGGGCGCCATGGAACGTTTCGTCGGCGGCCTCATCGAGCACTACGGCGGGGCGTTCCCCGTATGGCTTGCGCCCGTTCAGGTGAAAGTCATACCTGTGACTGAAGGGCAGGAGGATTATGCTGCGGAAGTTGTGAAGACCCTCAAAGCCGAAGGGATCCGTGCGGAAGGCTTCTTCGGACCGGAGAAGGTCGGTTACAAAATCCGTCAGTCCCAGCTGGAAAAGATCCCGTACATGCTGGTGGTAGGTCCCAGGGAAAAGGAATCGGGAACCGTATCTGTGAGACACCGGTCAAGAGGGGACCTCGGTCCACAGCCCCTACCGGAGTTCAGTCAAAAGGTGAAAGAGCAGATATCTACAAAAAGCTTGGACTAGAAGCGGATGTTAGACTACTATGGGATGTGCGTCGATCTTTATGTAGGCCCGTCGAGTAGACCGAAGTTAAAGCCCTGTGATATACTCGGAGTCGTTGAAAGAAGAAGCCATCCGCTTCTCACCTTACGGCATCGCCAGTAAGGTTCGTACGACTGCAACAAGAGACTTGTCGTTCGGACTGAGGGGGCGGGTGGAACCCGCCCTTTTCATGTTGAGGAGGTGCATATCAATAAGTCAGGATCTCAGGGTAAACGAGGAGATCAGGGTCCGCGAAGTGAGGCTCATCTCACCGGAGGGAGAGCAGCTGGGCGTCGTGCCGATACGCCAGGCCCTGGAGATGGCGCGGGAACGCAATCTCGATCTCGTAGAGGTGGCACCTCAGGCCAAACCACCGGTATGTAAGCTCATGGATTACAACCGGTGGAAGTATGAACAGCAGAAGAGGCAGAGGGAAGCCAGGAAAAAGCAGCGAGTTCAGGATGTAAAAGAGCTCAAAATGCGACCGGCCATCGACGAGCACGACTTCAACGTGAAGGCTAGGAGTGCCCGGCGCTTCTTAATGGAAGGTGATAAGGTAAAAGCCGTCATCATGTTCCGGGGCAGGGAAATAGTTCACCTTCAGCTCGGCCAGAGAGTGCTGGAGCGGTTGTATGACAGCATCAAGGACGTAGGCGCCATCGAACGCCCTCCTAAACTAGAGGGACGCAACATGGTCATGGTCATCGCGCCGAGGCCGATGCAGAAGCGGCCTGAGTCCGCCAAAGTGCAAGCGCAGGAACCCGTCCCGGAGGAAAAGGGGTTGTGAAAAGTGGCCAAGAACAAGATGAAGACCCATAGAGGAGCAGCTAAACGCCTCATGGTGACCGGAACCGGAAAGATCAAGCATTACCATTCCGGCCACAATCACAGGCTTGAGGTCAAGTCAACGAGGGCGAGACGACGGCTGCGAAAGTCATCGATTCTCACCCCTGTGCACGAAAAAGCCGTACGCCAGCTCATCCCTTATAAGTGAGTTGGTGCCGGATAAGGCCAGTCTGTCGGGAGGAAGTGTGATACCATGCCGCGAGTTAAAACCGGGGTTATCAATAAGAAGCGTCATAAGAAGATATTGAAACTGGCCAAGGGATACTGGGGCAAGAGGTCGAAGACGTTCAGGGCAGCTAACGAAGCTGTCATGAAGGCCCTGTACTACGCCCGCAGGCACCGTAGGGAGAAAAAGCGCGAGTGGAGGAGCCTATGGATCTCCCGGATTAACGCTGCAGCCAGGTCTAACGGAATGACCTATTCCAGCTTCATCGCCGGTCTTAAGAAAGCGGGCGTCCAGGTGAACAGGCGGATCCTCGCCGATCTAGCCGTCACGGATAAGAAAGCTTTTGGAGAGCTGGTAGAGGTGGCTAAAGCAAACCAGGCCCGGCACGAGAAGATTTAAGCTCTGAAGGAGCATAACTCATGTCGGAGAGGCCTTTTTCGAGGCGTCTCACGCCTGTGCGCCTTCTGGTAGTGGGATTTGCCTCAGTGATATTGATCGGCGCGGTCGTTTTGATGCTGCCCGTCTCGAGCGTTCGGGGAACGTTCACATCCCCGGTGGATGCTCTGTTCACCGCTACGTCCGCGGTATGTGTTACAGGGCTTATCGTTGTTAACACAGCTTCCCACTGGAGCACCTTCGGCAAGGCGGTAATCCTTTTATTGATCCAGGCCGGTGGGTTGGGCATCATGACCATAGCTACTGGACACGCTCTGGTCACCGGAAGGCGGGTAGGGTTGTGGGAGCGTATGGCCATACAGGAGCAGACCGGCTTCTGGACGTTGCAGGGCCTGGTCCTGCTCGTCAAGCGTATAATCTTGACTACCGCCCTTTTTGAGTCGGCGGGAGCGCTCATCTTGACGCTGGTGTTCCATTTTTCGGGTGGGCTGTCCTTGGGCGAATCCATCTGGTTTGGAGTCTTTCACTCGGTTTCAGCTTTTTGCAACGCCGGTTTTGACATAACCGGACGAAGCTTTGTGGACTTCGTGGACAACGCGACGCTGGTGTTGACCGTGACTTCCTTAATCATAGCGGGAGGGATCGGATTCCACGTTCTGGTTGATCTGTACGAGACCAGGGGCAGGTTCCGGGAGATGAAGCTTCACAGCAAGATCGCGATCAAGACGACCCTTTGGCTCCTCCTGGCAGGCACAGCGCTGGCGCTCTTGCTGGAGCACGGAAACCCAGGAACCATGGGGAATCTGGATGCGAAGGGGAAGATCCTGGCCTCGTGGTTTCTTAGCGTGACGCCCAGGACCGCCGGGTTTAACACTGTACCCACGGAAGCTCTTCGAAGCGCCACTGCCTTCCTGGTCATTCTCCTCATGTTCGTGGGGGCCTCGCCGGGTGGTACCGGCGGTGGTATCAAGACCAGCACCTTTGCCATCCTCGTGAGAAGCGTGACCGGGTTCGTAAAGCGGGAACCTGACGTTACGTTTGGCGTGAGGCGCGTTCCCGAATCTACTGTAGTGAAGGCCGTGGTGATCTTTGCCGTGGCCCTGGGACTTATTGTAACCTCGACTTTGGTGCTATGCATCACCGAAGAAGCTGAGTTTCTGGATGTCTTGTTTGAGGTGGTGTCGGCCTTCGGAACCGTGGGGCTTTCTCGGGGGATCACCGGGAGTCTGACGGCGGTGGGGAAGATCACTCTAATCTTGACGATGTTTGCGGGGCGATTGGGTCCCCTCACCCTTGCGATGGCCCTCTCGACGCCAAGGCCGTCCCCCGATATCAGATATCCCGAGGAAAAGGTGTCGGTGGGGTAGTCGGACCCTAGTATATCTGAGGTGGTATGAGCCGGATATGTCTAAACAGTGTCTGGTGATAGGTATCGGTCGTTTCGGAAGTTCCGTCGCCGAGACTCTCACCGAGCTCGGGGCGGAGGTCCTGGCCGTGGACAAGTCCGAAGAGCGCGTCAGGGCGGTTGCCCCCCTGGTGACGCAGGCCATCGTGGCGGATGCCACCGACGAGGCGGTGCTCAGGGAAATCGGAGTCCGTAACTTTGACGTGGTCATTTGCTCCATGGGGGAATCCCTTGAAGCCAGCCTTCTCGTTACGATGCTCTTGAAGGAGCTCGGGGCCAAGCGAGTCATAGTGAAGGCCGCCAATGAGATTCACGGGAGGATCTTGGCCAAGGTGGGAGCGGATACAGTGGTTTACCCCGAAAGGGACATGGGCAAAAGGCTCGCCTATTCGCTCTTGTCTGGAAGCATCATAGACTCGATAGAGCTTTCCAGCGACTATCGCGTTGTCGAAGTGGTTGTATCCGGTGGTCTCGTGGGGAAGACCTTGAGGGGTCTTAACCTTCGTAACAAAATCGGAGTCAACGTCATGGCCATCAAACGAGGAAATTACGTTGACGTGGCGCCGGATCCCGATGATCCGCTCGACGAGGGCGACATCCTCGTTGTGGTCGGCCCGAACTCCGGAGTTGCGCGGCTCAACCAAATCGTCGAGAGAGGCTGAAGCAATGATCCGGGCAATGATGATTCCGCGGGTAACCCTGGGACTGGCATCCGAAGGAGGACGTACTGGGAACGATGTGTTCAAGCGACCGTGAGGTTCCCTGGAGGTTTGTGAAGTCCCTTCATCTCAAGAAGCACCGGGACGAAATGGGCCTGTCGCTGGCGGAAGGGCTAAGGGTGGTAAAGGTTTGTCTTGACGCGGGAATTGAGATTCACTCCGTGTTTTTGTCCCGTGAGTTCGCCGAATCGGACTATGGAGAAGTCTTTCGGCACGAAGTTGACGCGCACCGCCGCAAAATGGCTGAGGTTTCCGGCCGGTCCTTCCCCGTTCACGTGGTACGGGATGAATTGTTCGAGAGGATGTCTGCCACGGAGACTCCCCAGGGTGTTCTCGCGGTCATTCCCGTTCCTCCGAGATTCATGCGCGGCCTGCCGCAAGGCCGGTGGTCCGAACCCCTTGTGGTAGTGGGCTCCGGAATACAAGACCCGGGAAACATCGGTACGATGGTGAGAACAGCTGCGGCCTTCGGTGCTACGGAGGTCATTTTCGGGGATGACTCGGCCGATCCGTTTTCCCCTAAAGCGATCCGGGCTTCAGCCGGTGGTTTCGTCGAGGTAAGAGTGTCTTATATCAGGTCCGTCGAAGACGAGCTCCGGCGATGGAGCGAGCACGGGGTAACTTTATGGAAAACTCACCCTGCCGAAGGCATGTTGCCCTGGGAAGCACCTTTTGCAGGCCCCGTGGCCATCGTCTTCGGCAGTGAGGCGAGGGGCCTATCAGCTTCTCTGGATCGTCTCATCCCGTCATCGGTCAGGGTACCGATGCCCGGCGGAGTCGAATCCCTTAACGTCGGGGTATCGTGTGCGATCATTCTTTACGAGGTTTTGCGCCAGCGCTCCCTGTTCGGAGGGCTGAGCACTAGAACGGCACCCACTCGGGCACGAGTATGACCACGGCGGTGACCGTGAAATTCAGCGCGAAAAACGCCACCAACACAACATAGGGCCAGCTCGCAAGAAGCGTCTTGAGTCTTTGCCCGCATAGCTCGTACCGGCGCTACTCCAGAACGTTCCCGCGGCTTGGTCCCATAGATCTCGTAGATCGTTGCGGAAAGCCAGAAGCGGGACGAGGCCGGCTACCCGAATTGTCACGCAAGGCAACCATTCGGGTAGACCCGGAAATGAGACTATAACCCGTATTGATAGAATCAAGGGGGGATCTAAAGTGTCGCCGTGTAGACTGCGCGGCCTGTGGATGCTACTGCCAGTTCTACTGGCGCTTCTGGTCGGTGTTTTCTACGCTCTTGTGCGCTCCGACCCTTTCACCGCCGAGTTCTGGTACCGGGTGGTCGCGGTGGTTCTCGCGGGGATGGTTTATTCCGTGTACAACCTGCGTCGTGGCTACCTCGTTATGCCCGGCGAAGCACCAAGATCTTTGTGGTTGTGGGGTCTGGCGGCGGTCGTCATCTGGGCCTCAGTGTGCTTTTGGATCGGTCGCGTGATGCTCCGGCAGTGATGGGTTGTGTATCCGGTAGGTTCAGACAGCGTAGCTACCTCGTCATCTTCGAGAAACCGGACGTGTGCTACGCTCGCTCGTTGCCATCCGGGCGGCGGGATGGTATCATCATGGCAACCGATCGGCAGTCTTCCCCGGACAACGCCGGAACTCAACGGGCCGGCGGCTGTCAAACGCGATAACAATAAGGCGAGAGTGCGATGAAGGAGAGGTTGGGCCGGTAGAAGCTGACAGGGCGAGGGGGCCGCGACTGAGAGCCCCCTTCTGCGGAGCCGGCTGAGGTTCGCTCTGGAGCACCTGCGTTGAACGAGGAACAATTGGAAGGTCCTGTTTTCCTCCAGTAGGCGCGGCGTATCTCCGCGATAAGGAGACACGAGGTGGGCGACGGTCTTCTTCGCCAAGGCCAGGGTGGTACCGCGGAAGCTTTCGGCTTTCGTCCTAGGGACGGAAGCTTTTTCTTTTTGCCATGGCGTTCGACGCGACGATACTTGTTGCCCGCTCAGGCAAAGCCTTGGCTTCGTAAGATTATGTTCAAAGCGGCGATTAGGAGGGTTTACCGATGGATGAAAATGACGTGTCTTTATCTACAGCGACGAGGAGTCTTCTCGACGAGATCGGGGAGATGGAAAAAGATGCTCTGACCGAACTCGATGGGATCTCGTCCGGGCAGGAACTGGAGGAGTTTCGCACGAGATACCTGGGAAGAAAGGGCTTGCTGACAAAGGTCCTTCGGCGTCTGGGGGAGCTTCCTCAAGAGGAGCGATCGGCGGTAGGACAGAGAGCCAACGCCCTCAGACGAAAGCTCGAAGAGGAGATAACGCGCAGGAACCAGACCTTGAGGCGCGAGGCTCTCGCGAGGACTCTCGAGCGCGAGCAGCTGGACGTCACCTTGCCTGGCCTTCCTTTCCGCCGTGGCACGCTCCATCCCTTGACTCTTGCGCTAAGGGAAATCGTGGATATCTTCGCCGGCATGGGATTCAGCGTCTTTGAAAGCCGGGAAGTGGAGACGGACGAGATGAACTTCGTATTACTGAACATCCCGCCGGGACACCCGGCAAGAGATATGCAGGCTACCTTTTACGTCAATCCGGAGGTAGTGCTGCGAACCCAGACCTCTCCGGGCCAAATAAGGGGTATGCGGACGTACCAGGGCCGCTTACCCGTCAGGTTCGTTGTACCAGGCAGGGTGTACCGGAGGGACCCCGCCGATGTTTCTCATCATCCGGTATTCCACCAGATCGAGGGAATAGCTGTAGACCGGGACATAAGTTTCCCGAACCTGGTATGGGTTCTGGAGGAATTTGCCAGAAGGTTCTTCGGTCCTGACACCCGCTTCCGGTTGTGTCCCAGTTACTTCCCATTTACCGAACCCAGCGCCCAGATGGACGTGTCCTGTATCATTTGCCGGGGAAAGGGTTGCTCGGTTTGCAAATACTCCGGGTGGCTGGAGGTGGCCGGGGCGGGGATGGTTCATCCCGTGGTCTTGAGAAACGGGGGATATGATCCCACCGAGGTGACAGGCTTTGCCTTCGGAATGGGCCTCGAACGCCTCGCCATGCTCAAGCTGGGGATCGACGATATTCGCCTGTTTTACTCATGCGACACGAGGTTCCTCAGGCAATTCGCTTAAGGCCTGGCGTAATAGTCAGCTGAATGTTCAATCCAGACGGTTCTAACCGGTGCATATCGAGCAAGAAAGGGCGGATGGACTATGAAGGTACCGTGGAAGTGGCTCATGGAGTATTGCCGGTCTCCGTGGTCGGTGGAAGAGACCGCGGAGCGGTTAACGATGGTGGGCGTGAGCGTCGAAAACGTGGTACACGACTCGTTTCAGGGAAAGGGCCTCGTCACAGCAAAGGTGGTTTCGGTGTCCCTCCATCCCAAGAGGCCCGGGCTCAGCGTCGGTCTCGTCGATGTCGGTGGCAGGACGTACACGGTTGTTTCGGGCGCGCCCGGGTTCAAGCCGGGGGTCATAACAGCTTTCGCTCCGCCCGGCTCCAAGCTTCCCCGCAAGGGAAGTCAGAAAAAACAAGGTTCGGGTAAGGGCGATAGCTCCAGATCAGACGAAGAGGCGTTAGAGGTGCTGGCCCGCGACGTCCACGGGGTTCGTTCGGAGGGAATGGTGCTTTCGGTCAACGAGATCCTCACGGGCGAAGGGCCCCGGCCCGGCGAAGACATAGTGATCTTCCCCGAAGGCACTGCCTTGGGCCTTCCTCTCGGCGAGTTCCTTGGTCTTGATGACTACGTTCTGGAGCTGGAGCTCACGCCGAGTTTCTCCCACTGCCTCTCCATTATCGGCGTGGCCGTGGAGCTCAGCGCCATTTCCGGGGTCCCCATACGCCTTCCTCAGGTCCTCGACTCGTGGTCCTTTCTCGACCCTGCAGGATCACGCCATGCCGGCGACGACCACTGTTCCGGAGCTCAAGGGGGTAAGAGCGAACGAGGGATGATCGAAGTGGTACTGGAGGACCCCGACCTGTGCCCGTATTATGCCGGCAAAACCATCCTCGAAGTGAAGTGGAACTACTCTCCCATCGAGGTGGAGCGGAAGCTCTACCTGGCGGGGATGAGGCCCATAAACGCGCTGGTGGACGCCACCAACTACGCCATGCTGGAAACGGGACAGCCGCTCCACGCCTTCGATCTGGACAAACTCGCAGGCGGGGTCGTCCGGGTCCGCCGGTCTCGCCCGGGGGAATCCATAATAACGCTGGATGGAGTTCTGCGGGAGCTGCCCGCGGAGACCCTTGTGATAGCTGACGCCGCCGGCCCCGTAGCTATTGCCGGTATCATAGGGGGTAAGGAAACCGAGGTTTCAGAGACGACGCATAACGTGTTTCTCGAGTCGGCCTGGTTTAACCCGAAGAGCGTAAGGGCGACCTCGGTGCGCTTGGGGCTCCGGACCGAAGCTCAGGTCCGCTTTGAAAAGGGTATAGACCCCACGGCGCAGGTAGCTTGCGTCGAACGGGCCGCCGAGCTTATTAATCAGGTCTCCGGCGGCAAACCGGTCCCCGGCTGGTCACAGGCCCGGGCCGCCAGGCCGCCCCAAAAGAAGATCGTGCTGGACCTGGGCTATCTCGAAAAGGTCCTGGGCCAGAGCATCGGAAAGGACCGGACTCAAGCCACCTTAAGGCGGCTCGGGTTTTCGGTCCTGGATAGGGATGGTAGCCTCGAAGTCTCGGTCCCTCCCCGGAGAGTGGATGTCGCTGAACAGGTGGATCTCATCGAGGAAGTCGCGAGGCATCTCGGTTATGAGAATTTCAAGGGACAACCTCTGAAGGTGACGGTGTCGCCTCAGATCCCCCGTGAGGTTATCTACAAAGAACAAGTTCGGGATTTACTTCGCTCCCTTGGAGGGAGCGAGGCGGTGACCAATTCCCTATGCGGCCCCGAGGACATTGCCGCAATGGGATGGGAGGCAGACGATCCTCGTGCGAATCCGGTGAAGCTCCAGAACCCCCTCACTTCGGATGAATCTCTGTTGAGGACCAGCCTTTTGCCTGGCCTGCTGAAAGGTCTGGAGACCAACAAACGATATAGAGCTCCGGGTACGATCATCTGGGAGATGGGGACGGTGTTCTTCCCGTCTAAAGAGGAGCTACCGCTAGAGAAGCTTCAACTCGCCATCGCGGCGTGGGGCACTCTAGCGCCCAAAACGTGGAATGCGCCTCCCCTCGAAGCTGACTTTTACTACATCAAGGGTCTTGTCCAGTCTCTCCTGGCCGGTCTCGGGGTCGAGGAGGTCGTTGTGGAGAAGCGGGCCGGCATGCCCTTCCATCCCGGAAGGTCCTGCAAAGTCTTATCAAAGGGTGTAACCTTGGGAGAGATGGGAGAGATACATCCTGTGGTGCTCGAAAAGTACGACCTGGACCGGCAGACCGCTCTCGCGTGGCTTGACGTGGAAGCTCTGAGGGCTATGTCGCGAGAACCGCGATACCAGCCCGTTCCGAGATTTCCCAGGGTCGAGCGGGATTTGGCCGTTATCGCGCCGGAGGAACTCGAAGTAGGTACCATCGAGCGTCTGGTGAAAGGGGAGGCCAGGCACCTCGTGGGCTTCAGGGTATTCGACCTCTGGAGAGGAGCTCCCGTTCCCGCAGGTAAAAAGAGCATCGCGTTTTCGATGGCCTTCGGGGCGCCCGACAGGACTCTGACCGACGAAGAGGTAACCTTGGAAATCGAGATGATCGTGAAGAAGCTTGAGGAGAAATTAGACGTTACGTTACGGTAGTCTTACATGGGGTCCTATGACATGGATAACCTCGCCGTTGCCAGCACATTGCGGGAGATCTCGGCGCTTTTGGCGGTGAAAGGCGAAGACCCGTTCAAGGTCCGGTCCTACGAAAAGGCCGCCGATAGCATCGAGTATCTCGACCGGCCTCTTTCCGAGATCGTGGCCGAGGGCAGGCTTTTGAGCGTACCGGGTATAGGCAAGAACCTCGCTCCGAAGATCGAGGAGATGGTCAGGACCGGGAGATCGAGCTTTCTCGAAAAGCTCAAAACCGAAGTCCCCGAGAGTGTTCTCGAGATTCTCATGGTGCCGGGTATCGGTCCCAAAACGGCGCATATGCTGTTCCACAATCTCGGTATCGTCAGTCTCGCCGGGTTGGAGGAAGGACTTGCCCGGGGTTCCCTCCGCAACCTGCCGGGACTGGGGCCAAAGAGGCTGGAGCTCATCTCTAAAGGCGTTGAGGAAGTTAAGAAGTATATGGGCAAAACCCTTCTCGGCATCGCCCTCCCTTTTGGAGAAGAGATGGTCTCCCGCATGCGGGGAAGGGGATTTCGCTGCGAAATAGTTGGGGAGGTCCGGCGCAGGACGCCCGTTGTATCCCAGCTGGAACTGCTCGTATGCGTAAACGGCGGGAAAATACCGGCCTCCCCTGGGGAACAATGGGATCTGTCTTTACCCCGCGTGGAAGAAGCCCTCGGCATGAGGTTGGAATGGCAAGGGGATGATGGCGGGCTCATTCGCGGCCGGTCCTTGGGTCCGGGCTTGAAACTGGGAGTCTCCTTTTGCCCCCCGGAGGAGTTCGGGCTGTGGACGCTGATCCTGACCGGAGAAGAGGAATACGTTTCCCACGTTAAGGGCGTCCTGGCGGAGGGTGGATATGCGGTGGCCCCCGGCGGGCTCAAAAAAGGTAGTGACACGAAGCTTCTCCCGGTATCGGATGAGGAAACTTTGTTCTCCATAATAGGTCTTCGCCCGGTACCCCCGGAAATCAGGCATCGCCCGGAGTTGTGGAGGGAAGTAGAGGAGCGCGGATTCAAACTCGTTTCCATAGCTGACATCCGCGGAGACCTGCATCTCCATACGACATGGAGCGACGGGGTGATGAGCCTGGAGCAAGCGATAGGAGAATGCCGCCGTCTCGGCTACGAGTACCTAGCCGTGACCGATCACGCCACCAGGATCTCGTTTATCCAAGGGCTCGACTCCCACCGGATCCGTCTCCAGGCGGAAGAAATCGCTCGTGTAAGTCGCCATTCCCCCGACATCGCGCTGGTCAGCGGGGTCGAGGTGGACATTTTAAAGGACGGCAGCTTGAGTTTGCCTGAAGAGGATCTACGCGAGGCCGAGCTGGTGGTAGCTTCGATTCACCAGGGGTTTGAGCCAGCCGAGGTCTATCTCGAAAGGCTGAAAAGGGCGGCATCCAATCCCTTCGTACACGTCATCGGGCATCCCACCGGCCGGAAAATGGGGAGGAGACCCCCGGCTATCGTCGACATCCAACCGCTTATTGAGACATGCAGCAAGACGGGAGCTTGCCTCGAAGTGAACGCTTCTCCCGACCGCCTTGACCTCAACGAGGAAGCTGTGCGATCGGCCTGGCGGGCCGGGGTCAAACTCGTGGTCGCCACGGACGCTCATTCTGTCCGGGGGCTTTCGGATATGCGGTACGGCGTCGACGCGTGTCTCAGAAGAGCTGGCCTTCCCTCCGATGCAGTACTCAACTCAAAACCTTTGAGCGAATGGTTCCCCCTGAAAAAGAAGGGAATTTGACCTGGTCCACCTCCCTTGCATTGGCGACTTTCCCCGGAATACCCCGTGTTCGCCGTTCATAGATTTCTCTCGGACCTGCCTGGATAGAGATTTGCGCAGGAAAACCTGAGAGATCGCCAATGCTCTCGCGGGACACCGGGCAGGAGATGCCCGAAGCCTAGCGTGTGGGGCATTTGAGGCCTGGAGGGCGGATGCGATGCGGCCGACCAACGGTTTTCTTCTTCCGATGCTTTACGAAGGGTTATATTGCGTATCCCGCTACCAATTCTTGAAGGTGGCGATCCTGATAGTCCTCGTGCTTGTCACCTGTGCCATCCTGGGAGCTTCAGATATGCCGCGGAAGGTCCCGGACTACCTGGCGGTGCATGAGACCGACGACCCGCTGGTTCCGTCGAAACCGCCGATGGTTCGTCATGACGTGCTCGAACTAAAGATCCGTCTTAGAGACCTGGACTTTTACTCGGGGCCCATCGATGAAGTGTACGATCCCCTCTGCGTTTCCTCGGTGAAAGAGTTTCAAAGGAGGAACTGGCTCGACCCCACCGGCATCGTGGACCGGAACACCTGGAAAGCCCTGGCTGCAGGGATTAAAGCTCCCCCCATTAAGGCCACGGGACCCGTTCGCGAGGGTGAGATCAGCTTGTATATCGACACCGAAAGACTTGAACTCACCGTGCTCATCGACGGTCAACCCTGGAAAACGTATCCGGTAGCAGTAGGGAGATGGAATTCGATGACACCGGTGGGTGAGTGGAAGATAGTGGATAAAGGTTACGAAACTGGCGGGGCCTTTGGAACCAGATGGATGGCTCTGGATGTTCCGTGGGGAGGCTATGGTATCCACGGGACGAACAGACCGTGGTCGATAGGAAGCTATGCGAGCTTGGGTTGCGTGCGGATGTTCAACGAGCACATCGAGGAGATCTTTGACATGATCCCCATCGGTACCAGAGTCAAGATAGTCGGATTCCGCCTGCCGTTACGTTTCGAAGGACCTCTACGTCCGGGCTCCGTCGGACCGGAAGTCGTGAGGCTCCAGGAAGCCTTGAGGGAATTCGGCTTCGATGCCGGACCGCTGGACGGGAGGTATGGGCCCATGACGGAAGCGCAGGTCAGGGACGTAAGGTCGCTCTTCGGGCTCGGTTGGGGAGGCGGAGCTGACGGGGACCTGTACGTGCTCATCGGGGTTGAAAACTAGGAAGTATAAGTGTTTTGCCAAGAATGCAATCGGCGACCGCACGGGTGGGCTTCGGACGGGGGGTGAAGGTAGTGAACTCCCTGGTCAGTTTGGGAAGGCAAGGCGGGACCAGTCTCCCTCTGACCATCCTTCTCGCTGTAAGCCTCCTTACTTCTGTATGTCTTGGATGTGCGAGGCAGATACCGGAAAGGTCAGAGGAGCCGAGCCTGACTCTACCACCGGGACAGGAGATCGTAGTGTGGGATATGAAACAGCCGCACCTTCCAGGGTCTAAGCCATACGAGGAGGAAGTTCAAAGAGTGTGTGAGGAATTCCAGGAGAGGACGGGGATACCGGTCAAACTCGCATTCGTGAGTAGGTGGGAGCTCCCGGACGCCCTGCTCAAGGCCAAGCAGGAATCAAAACTTCCAGACGTGCTGTTCAGCGGCGAATTTCCTTGCCTAACGGGACTGGAAAGGGATTTAACCGGTATTTTAGATGCCGGGCAGTACCAGGAGGCAGCTTTAGCCGTGTGGACCCGGAACGGACGGGTCATGGGGATTCCTTCGGCGATTCTCTGGTTCGGCATAGCGGCACGGAAAGATGCTTTGAATCGACAACAGGGGGAACCCGGCCAACTCCAAATCGAGCCTTCGACCTTAAGTGGTCTGGTACGTTTTCTGGGAGTGATTCCCACTTCCGAGGCATTCATGGAGATCGCGACCCACGACCTTTCGGGCCGGCACAGGACTCCCCGGGAAATCGCCGCGTTTGTATCGTGGATAAAGACAAACGTTCCCCAGTGCCAACAGGCACCGTGTCTTGAGCGCTTCAAGCGCGGGGACGTTCAAGGCATTTACGGGGTGACCCCTTACATTTTCAAGTGGCTCAGGATTTCTTCTGAGCCGGGAGTTTCCGGGGAACCCGTGCTTCTTCCCCTGGTTTTTGAAGACGGGGATACCGGCTTCCGCTTCACCGTGCCAGGCTACCTAATACTAAGTCATAGCGAGCCAAAGCTTAAAGCTTCGGTGGAGCTCGCCAAGCTCCTCGCCCAGAACCACGGCAGGTGGGGGGCGCGAGCTTTAGGCCTGATACCTGCCAAAATTGAGGATCTCCCCGTTTTCACAGTGGAAAGCGGGTTCACTAGCGAGGAAAGATCAGGTCTCCTTAAGATCCTCGACTTAACGGGTACTCCTGCTTTCCCCGAAGACGCCGGCGCGGGCGGCGCAAGGGCGGATACAGCTCTTCACGACCTTTCCCTCCGTTACAAGAGTCTCGAAGGACTTTCGAGGGTACTTTCGAGATACTTCTCCGGCGTCCTGACCGGCGGTGAACTCGTCCAGGAAATTGCCCGGGCACTCGAAGGCGATACTAGTCGCTAGAGGCTAAGGCAAAGCCGCAGTGGCGATATAATCTAGAGCCGAACCGGGGCAATACTATCCCTTAGTCACGAAAGAAGGAAGGACGCTTTTAGGTTGGAAGTTCTCAGAGATATACCTGTAATGGTTATGCGGTCTGTTATAATGTATTTTCTCGCTCTGGTAGCCGTGAGGTTTATGGGGAAACGGTCGATAGGACAGCTCGCTCCGTTCGACCTGGTAGTCATAATCATCATGGGTTCGGTCGCCGCTCTTCCTCTGGAGGAGCCATCGATTCACCCCATTAAGGGCATAGTGCCGATAATAGTCATGTCCGGGCTTCAGTACATACTCAGCTTCGTCAACATGCACTGGCGAGAGGCGGAGAAAATGACGCAAGGTATGTCTACCCCCCTTATAATGAACGGGCAAATCCTCCATGAAAACTTAAAGAGGGAGCGGGTTTCCCTGGCTGACCTGCATATAGTGTTGAGACAGCAAGGCGCCGACAGGGTGGAAGACGTGGCCCTGGCTGTGCTGGAACCCACCGGGGAGGTAAGCGTGATCAAGAAAAAAGAAGCTCAGCCCGTGACGCCGAGGGATATGGATCTCATGACGTTATCGAGGGTGGACACGGTGCGACAGCAAATGCACAACCGGCTTGTGACGCAGTACAGGGACCTTTCGCGGGATTTCGCAAGGACACGGAAGCTCCGGGGTCGAACATAAAGCCTCGGAGGTGTAGTTCTTTGATTCCCCAACGGTTTCAAGAGGGATTGTCCTTCGAAGAGTATTTAAGCCATTCTTCCATGAACGTGCCCACAATGCGGGAAAACTTCAACGAAACCGAGCCAGGTCGGGTTTCTCGAGAGTATTTCGAAGAACTGTGCCGGAAGATTGCACCCGGCACCATCCGGGTTCTAGCTTTATCCGAGGACTGGTGCGGCGACTGCGTGGAGAACGTGCCCATCGTGGCTAAGCTTGCCCATTTATACCCCGTTTTCGAGCTGCGCATCTTCCCCCGGGACGAAAATCTCGATATCATGGACGGGTACCTGACCGAAGGGAAGAGGATTATTCCAGTGTTCGTGTTTTTCGATGAGGCGGGGGACGAGATCGGCAGGTTCATCGAGCGTCCGGCCGGAGCTCACCGTTTCCTTCGGGAGTTCTTGCAAAGTCACCCGGCCGGAGACGAAACTGAAAGAAAACAAATCATTTACAGGGCGCGAAGCGAGCTCCGCAAGCTGTACAAGGCGGGGCTCCGGGAGGAGACCATATCGGAAATCAGGTCCATCCTTGAGGAACGTTATCCCGTGTGAGAGCGGAAGACCTCCCGGCCGTTACCGTCTGGGACGGAAAAGAGGAGACTTATTATACCGGTGAATCGCAAGGCCCTGGACATACTGGATTTTCCTGAGATACAAAAACTGCTAGCACGGGAGACTCTCACCCCCATGGGGAGAGACCTGGCCATGTCCACATACCCTTGTACCGTTGGGGAAGCAAGAGCTCGTCAGCGCTCCGTGCTGGAAATCCACAAAGCTTCGGCCAGAGCGCCCGTGCCTTCCATATCGGACGCAGGAGACCCAAGACCGGTCCTGGAGAAGCTCGATGCCGGCGCCGTCCTGAGCTCCGGCGACCTTGCCCTCATGTTACGGGCCTTTTCCGTCATGGATTCAGTGCAATCGTGGCTTTGCCGGCTCGATGTCAGCGAATACCCGGAGCTATTTTCCATCGGCAAGAAGATTCCACCCGTGAAGGGGATCGTTGGACTCCTCGAACGGACGGTGACGCCCGAGGGGGAGATAAAGGATTCCGCGTCGGATCTGCTGAGGAAGATTCGACGGGAGATAAAGAGGCATCTTGACGCAATGAGGGAGCGCCTTGAATCCCTGTGCCGGTCGCCCCAGCTCGCGCCCTATCTTCAGGAACCCGTCGTAAGTTTGCGGTCGGGAAGGTACGTCCTCCCGGTTAAGCAGGAATACGCATCTCGGGTCCCAGGGGTCATTCACGACCAGTCCGGGTCCGGCCAGACGGTGTTCATAGAGCCTCTGGTCATCGTGGAGATGTGGAACGAACTCAGGAAACTGGAGCTTTCCGAACGGGACGAAATCGAACGGATTCTCAGGGAAGCTACAACAGCTATCCGAGCTGTTCCGGGACTGAAAGACGCCGTTGCCGCCCTGGGCGAACTGGACTTCGCGTTTGCCAGGGCGAGCTTGATGGATAAATGGGGTGGGGTGTTGCCCGAGCTCAGAGACGGGCACGAGCTCGTCCTCAGGAAAGCTAGACATCCCCTTTTGAGGGGAAATCCCGTTCCTCTGGACGTGGTCCTCGAAAAGGCCGGAGAAGCTCCGCGGACGCTCGTAATAACCGGCCCCAACATGGGCGGGAAGACCGTGGCCTTAAAGACCATAGGCCTGCTTACGGCCCTCGCCTTATCCGGATTTCCGGTTCCGGCTACGGAAGGAACCGTGGTGGGAGACTTCTCGGACGTCCTGGTGGATATCGGAGACGAACAATCCATTCAGGAGAACTTGAGTACTTTCTCAGCTCACATCAAAAACATCATCGCCATATTGAAGGAGGCGGGGCCTGGAAAACTGGTTCTGATCGACGAACTGGGCGCGGGGACGGACCCCAAGGAGGGCGCAGCTTTAGGCCTGGCCGTTTTGAGACGACTTCACAGCTCGGGAGCGCTGGTGGTTGTCAGCACTCACTATTCCGAACTGAAGACCCTCGCTTACGAAAGCCCCGGCATGGAAAACGCGAGTATGGAGTGGGATTCTGTCAACATGGTTCCCACTTACAAGCTGGTGGTGGGCCGTCCCGGAAGGTCCAACGGCCTCGACGTAGCGCTGAGAGTAGGCCTCTCACCTGAAATCGTCCGGGAAGCGCGGGATCTCATGCCTCGAGATCTGGTACGTCTTGAAGAGATGGTTCGCGAAATGGAGGAGAAGAACCGCGAGGTTGAAAAGGAGCTTTTTAAGCTCAGAGAGGAAGCATCCCGGTACGAAAAGCTCCGGGCGGAGATGGAGACGATGCTGAGAACCACAGAGAGGGAGAGAAAAGAGATCCTGGCCGCAGCGAGGCGGGAGGCTGAGGAGATCGTGAGAAGGGCCAGGGTTGAAACGGAGAAACTCGTGAAGGAAATCAGAAAGGCATCCCGCGCGCCGGACAGAGAAGGACTTATAGCGGCCATTCGGGAAGAACTCGACGCATTGCGCAGAGGTGTTGATGAAGAGGCGGCCGAAACGTCCGAACTGGGATTCGCTCCCATGCCGACCGGGGAAATCACACCGGGTACCCCAGTGCAGGTTAGAGGATTTACCGAGCGCGGTCGCGTGCTGGAACCCCCGGACGAGGATGGGACGGCCCTCGTCCAGGTGGGTTCCCTTACGGTTCGGGTGAAGTCGGGTGACCTCGCAGCCATCTTGGAACCGGGAGAGAAGGGACCTACCGGCACGAAAACAGGGCAGCCGCGCCCGGAAGTTTCTCTGCCGACCGTAGCTGCGAAGAAAGCGGTACAAGTCCGGTCGGAGATAGACCTTAGAGGTGTTCGAGCGTCCGAGGCTCTGGAACTCCTGGACAAATACCTGGATGATGCCTATCTCGCTGGCCTTAAGACTGCGCGGATAATCCACGGGAAAGGTACGGGAGCTCTCAGGAAAGCCGTGGTAGACTTCCTCCAGAAGCATCCCCACGTAAGGGAATTCCGGAGCGGGGAGGTCGGCGAAGGAGGCTTCGGGGTCACGGTGGTCACCTTGAAGGGGTGAGCGTCTCCCTCTGAGGGATACAGCGTCACCCGGCGAGAGCGGTAGCCTACCTACCAGCTGTGAAGTGCGCCCCCGCAAGGGCCCCTGGTCTCCGAATCCAGACGCCGCGTTTGCCGGGTTATAGCTAGGGACCGGACGGCGGCGTTTCCGGCTGGGTGACCGGGGGTTCGCCCAAAATCGTGTGGTAGGTGCAAAACTCCTTCGGCTCCTGCCCCTTGATGAAAAGGTCTTCGCCGATATCCGAAGGTGGGCAGAACGGGCCTGGTAAGAGTCCCGATTTCCTGCAGAATTTCGAAGATACGATGTTCGGGGGTACTGCGAAATCCGAGGGAGGTACGTCCTTGAGTATCTCTTTCATCATGCGATTCCAAATCATCGCGGGGTAGCTTCCGCCCGTGACCTTCCACTGGGACATATTCTTATCCTTATCGAAACCCATCCAAACGACTCCCACCATATCCGGCGTATATCCGCAGAACCAGGCATCTGTATAGCTTGACGTCGTCCCGGTTTTCCCCGCGCAGGGTCTGCCGATGTCGGCAAGGCGACCTGTGCCCCCGGGTTTCGTGATAACGTCCCTCAGCATGCTGGTCATCAGGTACGCGACCTGTTCGGACATAACGATGCTTCGCTTAGGTTGAGTCTCTTCCAGCACGTTGCCTTCCTTATCCTCGACCCTCAGGATAGCTACGGGCTCGACCTTTATGCCCCTGTTGGCGAAGGTGCTGTAAGCTTCGGCCATCTCGATAACCCGGACCCCGCGGGTGAGACCTCCGAGGGATAGGACCATAGTGTAATCGGTCTTCCCGTCATCGGATGAGTCCTTATCCAGGGTTGTGATACCCAGTTTTTCGCAGGATTCGACCCCGACCTTCGGTGTGAGCTGCTCGAATACCTTGAAGGCCACGACGTTCACCGATTCCCTGATGGCGTCCCGGATGGTGATGAGGCCTCTGAAAGTCCCTCCGTAGTTTTGGGGTGAAAACTCTTCACCTGTGTAGGGATCTTTCCAGGTGTACGGAGAGTCGTCCACCACCGTAGCTGGGCTCATGCCCATTTCCATGGCAGGGACGTACACCGCCAGCGGCTTGATGGCGGAACCCGGTTGCCTCGTTGTATCCACGGCCCGGTTCCAGGAGAGCATTCCTTTATGCTCCCTGCCTCCGACCATTGCCAAGATGTGACCGGTTCTGGGATCTATTACAATGGCAGCTGCTTCAACGTGCTCCTGGCCCTCCTTAATCGGAAACACCGGATCGAGCACGGACGCTATAGCTTCCTCCACTGTCTTTTGAGCACTGGGCAGGTAGGTCGTGTAGACTTTCAGACCGCCCCCGTACACTTGTTCCTTGGGATATCGTGAGAGGAGTTCCTTTAAGACGTAGTCGAAGAAGTAGGCGCCTTCGGGTACCACCATGCCGCCCTTGTACGGGATCGGGCGGAACGGTTCAGCTTTCCCGCGCTGGCTTTCTTCCGGAGAAATAAATCCGTATTCGACCATTTTATCCAGAACGTTGTTGCGAAGGGCGATGCATTGCTCCGGTCGCTTTTCGGGATCGTACAACGAAGGACCGTGGATGAGGCCTGCGAGGAAAGCTCCTTCTCCCAGCGACAGCTCGGAAGCGGTCTTTCCGAAATACATGCGGGCAGCGGCTTCGATACCGAAGGCGTTTCTTCCGAAGTATATCTGGTTCAGGTACATGCCGAGGATCTCGTCTTTTGTGAAGCTCCGTTCGAGCCTCACTGCGAGGATCACATCCTGGATCTTCCGCTTCAGGGTCCGGGCGGGCTCGAGGAAGGCGGTTTTCGCCAGCTGCTGCGATATGGTGCTTCCGCCCTCCCGGATGGACTGACTCCTTAGATTCACGTAAAGCGCTCTAAAGATAGCTTTGAGGTCGAATCCTTTGTGCGTGTAAAACCTGTGGTCTTCCTGAGCTACGACGGCATCCCTGACGTACTTGGGTACATCCTCGAGGTCGATGGGAATCCTGTACTCGCTCGATCGCAATTCGCTCCATAAATTACCGTTGGCATCGAAGACGTAGGATGCCTGAGTGGGCTTGGGTTCCAGCGACGAAAGAGCGGGAAGCGTCCTGACCGCGTCCAAAACGAAAAGGCTTACTCCAAGCGCTCCGGCAAAGCCGACGATCAATATCGTGTAAAGGATTATATCCAGTATGGAAGTTCTCCGTTTTGCCCTCCGCAAAAGCCATACCTCCGTATCACCCAGGGTTACCTAACAGAACGAGTTCACCTTAGAATTACGATCGCGGCCGGGGCAGCGATGCAGATACGTCGAGATTCGCAGTTATTATATCACCCTTACGGCGCGGACCGGTATGTCAGGTTTCCGCCGGAAAGTGCTCAAGACCCCTCGTGGACAGTCTCATCCGGGGATGCGATAATCGAGAGCATAAGACGCGGGGGTGGATAGGTTGAATCGTACAGAAGAAGACATCGCCCGTGAGACGCGGCGGCAGATGGATTTGCTTTGCCGGGGTGCCCTGGAGGTTGTGACGAAAGAAGAGCTTTCCGCCAAGATCCACCGGTCCATCGCGGCGGGAAAACCGCTCAAGGTGAAACTCGGGGTCGACCCCAGCGCTCCTGACCTTCACCTGGGTCACGTCGTGGTCATGAGAAAGCTCAGAGAGTTTCAGGAGTGTGGTCACGAGATTTATTTCGTGATCGGCGATTTCACCGGGATGATAGGCGATCCGTCCGGGCGGTCGGAGACCCGGCCTCAGCTGTCCCGGGAGCAAGTGGAAGCTAACGCCGAGACGTATCGCAAACAAGCTACTCTAATTTTGGACCCGGAGAAGACCCACACGGTCTTCAACTCTCAGTGGTTATCCAGGCTCGACTTTTACCAGGTAATACACCTGGCTTCCAAATTCACGGTGGCGCGCATGCTGGAAAGGGATGATTTCCAGAAGAGGTACTCGCAAGGGTATCCCATCGCCATTCACGAGTTCCTGTACTCTCTGGCCCAAGCTTACGATTCGGTGGCCCTGGGGGCGGACGTCGAGCTCGGGGGCTCGGACCAAACCTTCAACCTGCTTGTAGGACGCCATATACAAAAAGAGTACGGGCAGGAACCGCAGGTCAACATGACTATGCCGCTTCTCGTCGGGCTGGACGGGCGAAACAAAATGTCGAAAAGCCTCGGGAATTACGTCGGAGTGACGGATAGCCCGGCGGAAATGTTCGGAAAGATTATGTCGTTGCCCGACTCGTTGATGAAAGACTACTTCGTACTCGTGTTGGGGGACGACGCGGAGGCCGTCGATGAGATTATCCGTGACATCGCTGCAGGTAAGTCCCATCCCATGGACGTCAAACTCACCCTCGCCCGAAGGATCGTAGCGATGTTTTACGGTTCCTCGCAGGCGTCCTGGGCGGAAAGGGAGTTCCTTAGGATATTCAGGGAGAAGGAGCTCCCCAGCGAAATCAGTACGGTTACGCCTGCCGAACTCAAGCCTGGGGAAAACGTGGGGGTAGCCCGGCTTTTGGTTTTGCTGGGGCTTGCTCCCTCTTCCAGTGAGGGTCGTCGTTTGATAGCTCAAGGCGGCGTGAGGATCGACGGAAAGACGGTAACCTCCGAGTCCGACTTCGTCTCGGTGAGAAACGGTATGCTCGTTCAGGTTGGCAGGAGGAGAGCTTGCCGGGTGAGTTTCGACCGGTCGTAAGCCCGCCCGCTGAGATAAGGCGGCCCGCGGGAGGCGATTCTTTCACCGGAACGGCACCGTGCGCTAAAGAACGTCCCGGGAATTGGGTGAATAAATATGAAAAGCCTAGCTCTTGCGGGAGTCGTGCCCTGTGTTCCGCCGGCGCTTCATAAGACGACGGTTGCCGCGACGAGGTCTCTTTTGGCCGCTCTTGTTTTTAGCAGCGGCCCTCTTTACCTTTGCGTTCGTGGAACGCTCGGTGGTTCCAACCCTGGTGGCGCTGGCCGAAGCGGAAGCTTCCGGTGCCGCAAACCTGCTCATCGTCGATACGGTGCGTAACGAAGTTCTGCCGCTTATCCAGGGAAAAAACCTCATCGAGTTCGTGACCGGTCCATCGGGAGAAGTCGTATTCGTAAGGGTCAATTCGGCATATCTGGGTGAGGTAGAAGCTATATCTCTCCGCGCCCTTCAAGACGGTCTGTCCAGAGTCAGTGAGTTCAAAATCTACGTACCGCTAGGTCAGTTGGTTGGCTCGAGGATACTGGCGGCGTTCGGGCCGAAGATCCCCGTGGCGCTCATCCCCGCCGGCGTGGTCAGCACGAAGATCAGCGACAGCTTTGAGGTGGCGGGGATAAACCAGACCAAGTATACGCTTTTCCTCACGGCAAGGGTGTCGATCAAGGTGGTCATACCGCTGGTGTCCTCTTCTGCGGTGGTCTCCGCGGAGGTGCCGCTCGCGACCGTGCTCATCCCGGGAAAAGTTCCAGATACGTACCTCTCGGTGCCATTGCCTGGAAGCCCGTGGCCGTTGCCGGGCGCGGGCAAATGATGCAGCGGCGGGAACGGAACAAACTCTTGTTGAAGCTCGTCTTGACGCGGCGTATTCTGTTCCTAGGACTTAGTCTCTGCCTACGGGGATACCTGCGCCGGGCGAACCGCCTGATGAATGGAGAACCTCAAGGGACGGGGTCGAGGGGGCCCGGCTTAGAACGGGAATTCCTGGATGGCGATGGAGGGGTATCTCGTGGACGCCGCCAAGAGGGCCAGCGAGATTGTGGAATGGATGAGAGAGGCCGGAAAGACTGCGGGCACGGACGGCGCCGTGGTGGGAGTCTCTGGAGGTGTGGACTCGGCGGTAGCTTTGATGTTCTCGTGCCGCGCGTGGCCGGGAAAGACCTTGGGCCTGGTGCTGCCGTGTCACTCTGACCCCAAAGACGTGGAAGATGCCCTCAGGGTAATCCGGTTTGCTGGGTGCGAGCACAGAGTGATAGATCTTTCCCCCACCTACGATCTCCTCGTGGCCTCCCTCGATGCTGCTGACGCAACCGGGGTCCGGTTATGGGACAGATCTTCCTTGGACCGGCAGAAAGTCGCCCGGGCCAATCTTAAGCCGAGGCTCAGGATGCTCACCTTGTATTACCATGCAAACGCCTTGAACAGGCTGGTTGTGGGAACCGGAAACCGCTCCGAGATTTACGTCGGGTACTTTACCAAGTACGGTGACGGGGGAGTCGACATCCTGCCCCTGGGCGACTTGGTGAAGCGCGAAGTCAGGGATATCGCCAGGCATTTCGGTCTGCCTGAAGACATAGTCGAACGGGTTCCTTCGGCGGGATTGTGGCCAGAGCAAACCGACGAAGGGGAAATGGGCGTCGAGTACAAGCACCTCGACAGCTACCTTAGAGGTGAGCCGGTGCCACCCGAAGTAGTGAGAAAGGTCGAGGAGATGCACCGCAGGAGCGCTCACAAGCGGCAAATGCCCCCGACGCCCGATTCCGGTCGAGGAGGGTGAAAAATGTCAGGACATTCCAAGTGGGCTAACATCAAAAGACACAAGGCAAAGATGGACGCGGTCAGGTCCAACATCATATCCAAAGCTTTGAGGGAGATCATGCTGGCTGCGAGGCACGGAGGAGGGAATCCCGAGGCCAACCTTCGGCTGAAGGTCGCCATCGCAAGAGCTAGAGAAGCTAACGTGGCGATGGACAGCATCAACAGGGCCATAAAGCGCGGCACCGGGGAATTGGAAGCTGGGAATCTGGAAGAAGTCACGTACGAAGGTTACGGTCCCGGTGGCACCGCCGTTCTGGTGGAAGCTGCCACGGATAACCGGAACAGGACCACTTCGGACCTAAGATACATTTTCTCGAAACACGGAGGTAAACTCGGAGAAGTCGGTTCGGTAGCTTGGATGTTTCAACAGAGAGGCTACATTTCGCTGGAAAAGACCGGGTTGTCCGAAGACGAGGCTCTGTCCCTGGCTGTGGACGCCGGCGCCCTTGACTTCAAGGTGGAAAAGGAATGCTTCGAGGTGTACACTGAGCCGGCCGATCTGGTAAAGGTGAAGGAGTCGTTAGAAAGAGCCGGTGCCAAGGTGACCACCGCCGAAGTGACGATGGTGCCGCAGACCACCGTATTCCTTTCAGGCGAGGATGCCCAGCGGATGCTCAAACTGGTGGACGCTTTGGAGGAACACGACGATGTCTCGAGAGTGTACGCCAACTTCGACATACCTGAGGAAGAAATGGAAAAGGGTGTACTTGAGGGAGCATAGAGCGACGAATGAGTGAATAGTTCGCCCCTCCCCGTGGAAAGATACATTGTCCGCAAAGAGCGCTTACGCCGCTTCAGTGGACAAAGATATTTGAGGGGAGGAGGGAAGTATGAAGCGGTCTCTCCCCGGTGTGTCGTGGAAGGCCATCGGCATCCTGGCGCTGGTGACAGCTTTTCTCGCCGCGATAACCTTTTACGCTCTTCTGTCAAGACGAAAGCCTGGAGCGGGGGAAGACGTTCCTCCCGGGCGGTCGATCCGCGCCGTCTTCGAAACCCACTACTCCCTTTGCGGTTGTGTTATGGTGGAGGAAAGGGAATTTGAAGGGGGCAAGCTCGATCTCGTGTCTCTTTCGGGTACCCCGGTTTGGCAGCTCGCCGGTGCCCGGGAAGGGCTGTCGTGCTTTTTCCGGGTGGTTAAGGACTACTGTCCGGAGCACTCCCGCTTTCGCCTGATAACGCTCAAGGACGGCGTGGTCGCCGTATATAGGGGAAAAAGAGCTGTCGACGGTTTTCTTTTCAAAAGCTACCCCGAACTGCAAGAGGACCTGATGACTCCCGACACCAGACAGGCCCTGACTACGGGGGTTCTGGTGGAAGGTGACCCCCGCGAAGTGGACCAGACCGTCAAACTTTACCTTGAAGGGATCATCGACTGACCGGGGTGATAACCCAAACAATCAGAGCGGAAGCCCTAACTTTATTGACTGGTACGGAGCTCAGGCGGCGGACGTGTCCCGGTTCTGACCGGAGAGCTTTGGTGCTCTTCTAGGGGATTACCCGCTGGACTCGCCGAAATCCCCGCAGGAAGTGCGGTACACCTCGTCGAAGCCCTTTCTGGTGATGCTGGTGAGGATCTTGGGCATGGACCCGGGTACCGACAGGACCGGCTACGGGATAATAGAGGTTTCCGGTCAGTCTCTCACATGTCTCGATTACGGGTGCATCATGACGGAAAAGGGGATTTCCCTGCCTGAAAAGCTCCTCTGCATTTACCGGAGAGCGACAGATATCGCCTCAAAATGGAGTCCTGAGATCATGGCCGTCGAGGAAGTGTTTTTCTCCCGCAATGCGAAGACGGCGTTCCAGGTGGGTCAAGCTAGGGGCGTTCTGGTTCTGGTGGCGGCCTCTTTTGGGATGGAGCTGGACGAGCTCAGCCCCGTCGAGGTGAAATCCAGCGTGGTCGGTTACGGAAACGCTTCCAAGGAGCAGGTGAAGGCGATGACCCGGATGATCCTGGGTCTTGACCGCGTGCCGGAACCGGACGATGCCGCTGACGCGCTTGCTTGCGCCATCGCCTCTTCAGTGAAGAGGACATTTCGAGCGCACCTTGAGTGGCCCTAAAGGTTGACCCTAAGTTAAGTGGGGAAGAAGGGTGATCCGTTTGATATCCGAGCTTCGAGGGACCGTTCTTTCCAGCCGGGGGTCGAGAATCGTCCTCGATGTGAACGGAGTGGGATTCGAGATCAACATGGGTCCCGACCGGGCTCCCGCTTACCTTCCGGGGCGGGAGGTCCACGTGTTTACGCGACTCATTTTGCGGGAAGACGGGCTTAGTCTATACGGTTTTGAATCCGAAGAAGAGAGGACGGTATTCGACCTCCTCCTCACCGTTCGTGGGATAGGCCCGAAGCAAGCTTCCAACCTCGCAGCTTTCCTCGAGCCTTCCGACTTTTACAGGGCAGTACTTTCCCAGAACGAGGCGATCCTCGCGAAGTGCCCGGGAGTGGGGAGGAAGACCGCTTCCCGGATCTTAATGGAACTCAAGGAGAAAATCAGGCCAGCTGCCGAGGGAGGGTATGTTCCAAGGGCGGGTCAGCCCGGAGACGTATGGGAAGATGCGCTGGAGGGTCTTGTAGCTTTGGGCTATACTCGAGAAGAGGTTCGTCCCGTTCTCGACGAGGTCAAGCGACAGGGTGTAGCTTCGGACCTCGAAACGGTCCTGAGGGAGGCGCTGAAGAAGATTGCCGGACGACGAAGGTAGGAGAACTATCGAGGAAAGGATAACTTCAGCTCAAAAGCTCCCCGGAGACGAGGGCTTCGAGGAATCTCTCAGGCCTTCTTTTCTTTCCGAATACATCGGACAGGCGCGGGCCAAGGAAAACTTGGGCGTGTACATCGAAGCAGCTAGAATGCGCAAAGAGCCCATGGACCACGTACTTCTCTCAGGTCCCCCGGGTTTGGGAAAGACCACTTTGGCCCACGTCATCGCGAATGAGCTCGGTGTGGGGATAAGGGTAACCTCGGGACCAGCCATAGAGCGGGCGGGGGATCTCGTGGCCATCCTCACATCCCTGGAGGACAGGGACATACTGTTCATCGACGAGATCCACAGGCTGAACAAAACCTGCGAAGAAGCTCTGTATCCCGCCATGGAGGACTTCGTTTTTGACTGGGTTTCAGGGAAAGGGCCTTCCGCCCGAACCTACAGGATCAAAATCCCCAGGTTCACCCTGGTGGGGGCCACCACCCGGCAGGGTCTTCTCACCTCGCCCTTGAGGGACAGGTTCGGAATAAACCTGAGGCTCGAGTACTACAGCTCCGACGAACTGCTCCAGGTTGTGTTGCGTTCGTCCCGGATCTTGAAAATCCCGGTGGATGAAGAAGGAGCCCGCGAGATAGCTTCGAGGTCTCGCGGTAGTCCCAGGGTGGCGAACCGGCTCCTGAAAAGGGTGAGAGATTACGCAGAGGTAAGGAAAGACGGGAAGATTGCCAAAGAGGTGGCGGGAGAGGCTCTGGACTTACTGGAGATCGACGAGGCGGGACTCGACAAGCTGGACCAGGAGATACTTCGAACCATAGCGTACAAGTACGGGGGTGGCCCGGTAGGGTTGTCCACCCTTGCGGCAGCTCTTTCGGAAGATCCGGAGACCATAGAATACGTGTACGAACCATATCTCCTTCAAAAGGGGTTCCTGGAGCGAACAGCTAGAGGGCGAGTGATTACGCCTTTCGGTTTGAAGCATCTGGGTTCGAGTCCGGCGGAACCCTCTCAGGGGAGGTTGTTCCCCCAGGCATGAGAGTGCTTCTTCATACCTGCTGCGGGCCGTGCGCGATTTTCCCTGCATCCCTGCTGCAAGCTGAGGGTTTCTCGGTGACCCTGTTTTTCTACAACCCCAACATATTTCCCTTGGAGGAGAAGGCCAAACGCAGGGACGCTCTGGCATCGCTGGCGAAGGAAGAGGGATGGACGGTCATATATGACGACGCACCCTACAAAACTTATGAATCGAGGGTCAGCGTACTGGAGAAGCCGAGGCGTTGCCAGGTGTGTTACTCTATGAGACTGGAGAAAACAGCTCGGGCAGCTAAAGAAGGGGGATATGACGGGTTTTCCACGACGTTGCTGGTGAGCCCGTATCAAAGGCACGAAGATGTCCACCGGACCGGGGAAGCTCTGGCGGAGGCGTTCGGGATCTCGTTTATATACAGGGATTTCCGGGTAGGTTACCGGCGAGGACGAAACGCCGCAAGAGGAAAACACATATACATGCAGAATTACTGCGGATGCCTTCGGAGCATGGAAGAGCGCGTTATGGTGAACGCGTCTTCCCGGACTTCTCTGTGAGAGGAGGGTGCCCATGCCGGAGTTTTCGGATATCGGGCGGATCTTGATGGTGTTCGGAGTTATCCTGCTGGCGCTGGGCGCGTTTTTGACTTTCAGTGGCAGGTTCTTCCCCTTCGGGCGCCTGCCGGGAGATATCTTGATACGCCGGGGAAACTTCACGTTCTACTTCCCCCTGGCCACCTCGCTGCTTTTGAGCGTGGTTCTGACCCTGGTGCTGTGGCTCGCGGCAAGGGGGAGGTAAGGGCCTAAAGTGCGCGTGGACGAATTCGACTACGAGCTGCTCCCCGAACTCATAGCTCAAGACCCTCTGGAACGCCGGGATGAATCGCGTCTTCTGGTGCTGGACAGGGCCACGGGCGAGATGAGGCACAGAGTCTTCCGGGACGTGCTGGACTACTTGACTCCTCAAGATGCCCTGGTCATCAACGAAACCAGGGTGATCCCGGCGAGGCTTTTCGGAAGGAGGCCTTCGGGGGGCAAAACCGAGGTACTGCTCCTGAAAGATCTGGGGGGCGATAGATGGGAGTGTCTGATTCGGCCCGGTCGCAAGGCGCGTACCGGTGACCGGATTATCGTTGAGAAAAACGGTCACAGAATGGAAGGAGAGATCCTGGCCCGGACCTCCTACGGAGGCAGGGTAATTAAGTGGAGCTACCAGGGTGATTTCGGAAAAAACCTCGAAGCTCTGGGGACCGTTCCCCTCCCTCCGTACATAAAAAAGCCCATTCAAGATCCCGAACGTTACCAGACCGTTTACGCTAGGATTCCGGGGTCCGCCGCAGCTCCTACCGCAGGTCTCCACTTCACTCCGGAACTTATGAGCCAAATCGAGGCGAAGGGGGTCAGCGTGGTGAAGATTCGTCTCGACGTGGGCTTGGGCACTTTCCGGCCGGTCAGAGAGACTGAAGTGGAGAAACACGTAATGCACGAAGAGTATTTTCAAGTGAGCGAAGAAGCTTCGCGGACCATCAATCGGGTGCGGGAAAGCGGAGGTAAAGTTTTCGCCGTCGGCACGACGGTGGTGAGAGCTCTCGAGACCGCGGCCTCGCCGGACGGAAAGGTAAGAGCGAAGGCGGAGAAAACCCATCTCTTCATTTTCCCCGGGTACGAGTTCAAGGTGGTGGATCACCTCATCACCAATTTCCATCTGCCCCGCTCAACTCTGCTTATGCTGGTCTGTGCCTTTGCGGGAAAAGAGCTCGTCCTGAGAGCTTACAAAGAAGCTGTCAAGGAAAGATACAGGTTCTACTCCTTTGGTGACGCCATGTTGATCCTGTGAGGGACGGGATTCTGAAACGGGGAAGCTCGAGTTCATCATCGAACATAAGAGCGGTCCGGCCAGGACCGGGCGGCTCGACACCCCACACGGGCAGATCGCCACTCCGGTTTTCATGCCCGTAGGGACCAGAGCCACTGTGAAATCCCTCACGCCGGACCAGGTCTGGGAGACAGGCGCCAGGATTTTGCTGTCCAACGCCTATCACCTCTATTTGAGGCCCGGTCCGGAGGTAATCGAATCTTTGGGCGGACTTCACTCGTTCATGGGATGGCAGGGAGCTATTCTCACCGACAGCGGCGGTTTTCAAATCATAAGCCTCGGAGGTCTCGTCGCCATAGAAGACGAGGCCGTGCGGTTCAGATCTCACATAGACGGCAGCCTCGTCACCTTCACGCCGGAGCAAAGCGTGAAGACCCAGGTAGCTCTGGGCGCGGACATCATCATGTGCCTGGATCAACCGGTCCAGTATCCGGCCGGCAGGGAAGAGGCGATGGACGCGGCCCGCCGAACCGTGCTGTGGGCCAAGCGCTCAAGGGAAATCGCGGTTCCAGACCACCAGGCTCTTTTCGGGATAGTGCAGGGGTCCGTGTATACCGATTTGAGGGAGTGGTGTGTAAGGGAGCTCTGCCGGCTGGATTTCCCCGGTTATGCCCTGGGAGGTCTCTCCGTGGGCGAACCGGCCGAAGAATTTTGCCGGGTCATGAGGGAAACCGCGGCGATGCTTCCGGAAGATCGCCCGAGATATCTCATGGGGGTCGGCCATCCCCTCGATCTCGTGGAGGGCGCCGCGGCTGGAATAGACATGTTCGACTGCGTCCTTCCGACGAGAAATGCAAGGCACGGCAGGGCGTACACTTTCACCGGGCCCTTAAACCTCAAAAACGCCATCCACCGGCACGACCCATTGCCGCTGGAGGAAGGTTGCCCGTGTTACACGTGTTCGAAATTCAGCCGGAGCTACATCCGGCACCTATTGCAAGAAGACGAGGTGCTGGGTAGCACCCTCTTAACCATCCACAACCTGCGCTTCTTTTTTCGCTTAATGGAGAAGATCAGAAGTGGAATACGGTCAGGCCGTATGGAATTTGTGAGAGAAGAGATACGCCGGGTTTACCCCAGAAAAGGGTACGGAGAGACTGCGTCGAAGCATTAAAAGGTAGGCCGGCAAGAGATCCCATGTCAAGAAGGAGGGAAAAACCGTGGCGGAAACAGCAACCGGATCGTCCTACTTCCTCTTCATCTGGATTGGACTTCTCTTGGTGATGATGTACTTTTTGTCCATCCGTCCACAGCAGCAGGAGCAACGCAGGCGTGCCGAGATGTTGAGGAACCTCAACCCCGGTGACAAGATCGTGAGCGAGGGCGGCCTCGTGGGAGTGATCACCAAGGTAGAGGACAACGTGGTAAAAATCCGGGTTGCGGAGAAGACCGAAGTGGAAATCTGGAAGACCAAGGTAGCTCGGGTCCTGAAAGAGTAGCGGGATATCGAGCGCCCAGGAATCCGAATTTCCACCGGTTATTCAGATTGGACTCGGAAGATGATCCAATCCGGGCGGACGACCGCCCGGATTTCATTTATACTAAAACCATACAAAGTCAACTAAGCGCATAATATCGGGAATTTGCGGGCGATCGAATTGGACCCAAAGAGGAATTCAATTAGCCTCAAAGAATAGATCCATTGCTATAATTGGATTGGCCTTTAGGGGACGGGGAGGAGGTGAAGGGTCGTTGCGGAGCTCCGTGACCGATTTGCCGCTGGAGATCGAGCGCCGGGGAGGTCCTCCCATATACATTCAGGTTAAACGTGGGCTGGAGAAGCTCGTGTCCAGCGGCCAGTTAAGAAAGGGGCAGCGTTTACCCACCGAGCGGGCGCTAGCTCAAAAACTCGGTGTGAGCAGGAACACGGTGAGTTTGGCATACCGTCAGCTGGAAGCGGAGGGACTCATAACTTCGAGGCAGGGGAAGGGGACTTTCGTCACGGAAGCTGATGACATAGTCCGCATCGAGAACAGGCGGGAAAGGCTCAAGCGCATCATCGATTCTTCTATCGAAGAAGCTATTGCCCTCGGCATCAGCTTGGACGAGTACCTCGAAATGGCCGCTAAGAGGGCCAGCGAAAAGAAGGAGATCCTCGCCCGCCTCCGGGTAGTTTTCATCGAGTGCAACCGGGAACAGCTCGACTATTTCTCTAAGGAGCTTCAGCTGGACACTGGTGTGAGCGTGGTACCCCTGATGATAGACGACCTGCGCTCGGGCGGTGAGCGCGTGGCGGAGATCGTAGCCGGCGCGGACCTCATAGTTACCACCTTTTTCCACCTGGACGAGGTGAAATCGCTTCTGTCATCCAGAAGCGAAGACATCGTGGGAATCGCCCTGGATCCCGTCCTCGAAAGCATCGTGAGGATAGCGAGACTGCCCAAAGGGGCCAAAGTAGCCCTGGTTTGCATATCGGAAGCTTTCGGCGAGCGGGTCCTCAAGTCCATTGAGAATGCCGGAATCGACGGCCTGGATATAACCTTGGTGACTTCCAGAGATCCGGACAAGGTGCGGACCTCCCTGCGGGGTAAAAGGGCGTGCATCGTTTCCCCGGGAAGACTGAAAGAGGTCCAGGCTCTGGTGGGGAGGGGAACGGAGGTCATCGAGTTCATCTACAAACCCGATGCCGGTTCGGTGAACTTCCTTCGTTCACTGGTCCTGGAAAGGAAAAACAGAAACATGACGGGGGTGGGGATAGTTGGAAGGAAAAGCACGTCCCTGGGGCGTGAAGATCAATTCGAGCTGGTGTAAGCGATGCGGTCTTTGCGTCGCGTTCTGTCCCAGGGGAGTCTTGAGACTCGACGATGAAGGGAAACCGGTCGTGGCGGACATCGCCCGCTGCACCGGTTGTCTTTTGTGTGAGATGCACTGCCCTGACTTCGCGATCGCTGTGAAAAGGAGTGAGCAAGGTGGCCGGGTCAAGACCCAGGCTGTTTCAGGGAAATGAAGCGTGCGTCGAAGGGGCGATAGCTGCCGGCATGAGGTTTTTCGCCGGGTATCCGATCACGCCGTCTACGGAGATCGCAGAGCTGTGTTCGGTCCGCCTTCCCCAGGTAGGGGGCACCTTCATACAAATGGAAGACGAGATCGCCAGCATGGCCGCGATATGTGGTGCCTCGCTGGCCGGCGTCAAGGCGATGACAGCTACGTCCGGGCCTGGATTCTCTTTAAAGCAGGAGAACATCGGTTTTGCGGCTGAAGCGGAAATACCGTGTGTGATCGTGAACGTCCAGAGAGTAGGTCCTTCGACGGGAATGCCCACCTCACCAGCGCAGGGAGACCTGATGCAGGCCAGGTGGGGAAGGCATGGAGACCAGGACATCGTAGCTTTAAGCCCGGCGTATGTAGAAGAAGTATATTTCCTCACGGTGGAAGCTTTCAACATATCGGAAGAGCTCAGGACTCCGGTCATCCTCCTCATGGACGAGGTAGTCGGTCATTTGAGAGAAAAGGTGACTTTGCCGGGACCGGGCGATATCGTTATCAAGGATAGGAAGAAACCGGCACCCGGTTCGCGGTACCTACCTTACGCTCCCATGGAAGGCGAAGACGGGGACATCCCGCCGCTGGGGGCCTTTGGCGATGGCTTCAGGTTTCATGTGACCGGGCTTACTCACGGACCGGATGGATTCCCCACGAACGATCCGGGAGTGGGTGAACCTCAGATCAAGCGGATAAACTCGAAAATATCTTCGCGAAGGGAAAAACTGTGTAAAGCTGAAGAGCTCTTCACCGAAGACGCGGACGTGCTCGTGGTGTCCTTCGGATCTTCGGCCAGATCCGCGAAGAAAGCCGTGAAAGACCTGAGAGCTATGGGGGTCAGAGCCGGCCTTCTGCGCCTCATCACAGTGTGGCCTTTCCCCGACCATCTCATCCAAAGGATAGCGGCGCAAGACCTCAAGGCGGTCGTAGTTCCCGAGATGAACCTCGGGCAACTCGCCCGGGAAGTGAGAAGATGCCTCGACGGCAGAGCCACCGTTATCGGCGTGAACCGGGTGGCCGGAAGACTCATAGAGCCCGCCGATATCATCCGCGCCGTTCAGGGGGTGACGTAACGTGGGTTCGGACCTAACCAAGTATCTCAGGGTGGAAAAGCTTCCGCACATCTGGTGCGCGGGGTGCGGGCATGGCATCGTCACCCGGGCGATAGTGAAGGCAATCGATGAGCTCGGTCTCGACCCGGTTAAAGTGACGGTGATATCGGGTATCGGTTGCTCGTCGCGAGCTCCAGGCTACATGAACTTCGACACCCTCCACACGACCCATGGACGGGCCATAGCTTTCGCGACCGGAGTGAAGCTAGCTCGCCCCGAACTCAAGGTCATCGTAATCACCGGGGATGGAGACGCAGCTGCCATCGGGGGCAATCACCTGATCCACGCTGCCAGAAGAAACATCGACCTGACCGTGATTTGCTATAACAACACTATTTACGGGATGACTTCGGGCCAGTACTCCCCGGTCACTCCGCTGGGGAGCTTCGCCTCAACTGCGCCTTATGGGATGGTTGAGCGTCCTTTCGATCTTTGCGAGCTCGTGATGGGCGCAGGGGGTACCTTCGTAGCCCGTAGCACCACTTACCACGCTCGCCATCTCACCAACGTCATAAAGCAAGCGATTCAGCACAAAGGGTTTTCCTTCGTGGATGCGTTCTCGCAGTGTCCGACGTATTTCGGTCGAAGAAACAACCTGCGGGAAGCCCTTGCGATGCTCAACTGGTACAAGGAAAACGCCGTGTCCCGTGAGGACTGGGCGAAAATCCCCCCGACCGAAAGGGGCTCGAAGTTCCCCATAGGGGTGTTCAAAGACGAAGAAGCCCCTGAGTACTGCGAAAGTTACCGGAAAGTTATCGAGAAAGCGATGAAGGAGGGGGACGCGAAGTGAGGAAGGAATTCAGGCTAGCCGGCGCGGGAGGTCAAGGTCTCATCAGCGCAGCGATAATCCTTGCGGAGGCCATCGCTTCCCGGACCGACCTCCACGTCGCTCAAATCCAGTCCTACGGTCCTGAGTCGCGAGGCGGGTCCTCCCGAGGTGACGTGATAATATCCGACTCTCAGGTAGACTATCCCGAGGTCACAAAGCCTCAGTACCTCCTTGTCATGACCCAGGAAGCATGCTCGAAGTACGCCAAAGACCTCGCTCCCGGAGGCGTGCTGATCGCCGATTCCACTTACGTAAAGCAGATTCCCCCGGTAGATGGAACGGTGAAGTCTTACCCCATCAGCGAACGGGCGAGGGAAATGGGCAGGGAAATAGTGGCGAACATGATCGGTCTCGGTATCCTAGCGGGTTTTACCGGCGTGGTTTCTCCTGAGGTTCTGGAAGAAGCCGTGATGGAAAGACTCTCTAAAAGCACTTGGGACCTCAACAAAAAAGCTCTCCGTCACGGTTTCGATGTGGGAATGAAAATGGCCGGCGAAGGGGGAGGTGGGGACTGAAAGAGGAGAAGCCCAAAGCTCTCGTTTGCGGCGGGTGAGAGAAACAGACTGTGTTTTCACGAAGACAGCTTAATGCAGGCAGTTTTGGGGGAGGTTTTTAAAGAATGGCGGAGAAGACGTTGAATCCTTTTGAAATCGTCCAGGGTCAGATCAAGAAAGCTTGTGACCAGCTGGGGCTGGAACCCGCGGCCTATGATATCCTTAAGCAACCGGAGAGGGCCATAGAGGTTTCGTTCCCGGTGGAAATGGACGACGGTACCATCAAGGTGTTCACCGGCTGGCGTTCCCAGCACAACACCGCATTGGGCCCGGCCAAAGGAGGACTAAGGTTCCATCCCGACACCAACTTCGATGAAGTTAAAGCGCTCTCCATGTGGATGACTTTTAAGTGCTCCGTGGTGGGCCTTCCTTACGGCGGAGGTAAAGGGGCGGTGAAGTGCAACCCCAAGGAACTTTCGCCCAGGGAGCTGGAGAGGGTCTCCCGCGGCTTCATCAGAGCTCTTGGCGACTTCATCGGTCCTCTTAAAGATATTCCGGCGCCGGACGTATACACCAACGCCCAGATCATGGCGTGGATGGTGGACGAGTTTTCTGCGATGAAGGGATTCCCCAACCCCGGGCTCTTAACGGGAAAGCCGATATTGCTGGGAGGTTCCCTCGGACGCAATACCGCAACCGCCAGAGGTTGCACCTACGTTATCCGCGAAGCTGCCAAGAAGATCGGTCTCGATTTGAAGAAAGCTACTTACGCCGTTAACGGCTTCGGAAACGCCGGGGCTTATTCGGCCTTCTTCATGAAAGACATGGGAGCTAAGATGGTGGCGTGCAACGACTCCAAGGGCGGTGCCTATAACCCCGAGGGAATGGATCCGGTGGCGGTCTCCCAGTGGAAAGCTGAGCACGGTACGGTGAAGGGATTCCCCGGCTCTCGTGATATCTCCACCGAAGAGCTTTACGCCCTTCCGGTAGACATCTTAATTCCGGCAGCTTTGGAGAACACGATAACCCAGTCGGTCGCCCCGAACGTAAAGGCCAAGATAATCGGGGAAGCTGCCAACGGGCCGACCACGCCGGAAGCTGATGAGATCCTGAACAAGAAGGGAGTCATGGTTCTCCCGGATATCCTGGCCTCCGCCGGTGGCGTAACCGTGTCCTATTTTGAGTGGGTACAAAACCTGATGAACTTCTACTGGACGGCCGAGGAAGTGGACAGCCGTCTGGAGAACATCATGGTGAAAGCTTTCGAGGAAGTCTATGCCATGCATAAAGAAAAGGGAGTATCCCTCAGGGAAGCCGCGTTCCTGGTAGCCGTCAAGAAAGTGGCGGACGCCATGAGGCTCAGGGGTTGGCTCTCCTAAGGCAAACCTACCCGAGATACGTAGGCCCATCCCCAGTTCTCGGGGATGGGCCTTCTCTGAAGTGAAGGGGGAGTGGATAGTTGTCGCAGGATAAAAACAGGGAACTCGAAAACGCAAAAGCTTCCTGGGAGCGTTCCACCCTCGCCAGGGTCGTTTCGAGGTTTCCTGAAAGACAATCCTCGTTCAAAACTGACTCGGGTATCGAGCTCGAGCGGGTGTTCACCCCGGTCGAACTCGGAGACTGGGATTACCTGACCAAGCTCGGCTTTCCGGGCGAACACCCCTTTACCAGGGGGGTTCAGCCCACCATGTACCGGGGGAGGCTCTGGACGATGCGTCAATATGCCGGCTTCGGAACGGCCGAGGAGACCAACAAGCGGTTTCGTTTCCTCCTGGACCAGGGCCAAACCGGTTTGAGCGTAGCTTTTGACCTCCCCACTCAAATGGGATACGACTCGGACCATCCCCTAGCTGAAGGAGAAGTCGGGCGCGTCGGTGTGGCGGTGGACTCCCTGGAAGATATGGAGCTCATATTCCAGGGTATACCCCTGGACAAGGTTTCCACTTCGATGACGATTAACGCTCCGGCCGCTATACTCCTGGCCATGTACCAGGCAGTGGGTGAAAAGCAAGGGACGAGCCCGGACAGACTCGAGGGAACGGTCCAAAACGACATATTGAAAGAATACGTAGCAAGAGGTACTTACATTTTCCCGCCCGGTCCGTCCATGCGACTCGTGACCGACGTGTTCCAATACTGCTCGAAAGCGATTCCCAACTGGAACACGATTTCTGTCAGCGGTTATCACATAAGAGAAGCGGGTGCCACCGCAGCTCAAGAGCTGGCCTTCACCCTCGCCGACGGCATCGCCTACGTCGAAGCAGCCGTGAAGAAGGGGCTCGACGTAGATGCGTTCGCGGGGAGACTTTCTTTCTTCTTCGCGTGCCAGATGAACTTCCTCGAGGAAATCGCCAAGTTCCGGGCAGCTAGAAGGCTTTGGGCCAGGATAATGAAGGAGCGGTTCGGGGCGAAGAACCCGAGGTCCTGGATGCTCCGCTTCCACACCCAGACGGCAGGTTCTTCTCTTACAGCGCAACAACCCTTCGTAAACGTCGTCCGTACGGCCATAGAGGCGCTTGCGGCCGTCCTCGGGGGAACCCAGTCTCTTCATACCAACTCGTGGGACGAAGCTCTATCGCTTCCCACGGAAGAGTCGGTGAAGATCGCCCTCCGTACCCAGCAGGTCATCGCCTTTGAGACCGGCGTGGCCGATACCATCGATCCCCTTGGAGGGAGCTATTGCATCGAGCGACTCACCGACGAACTCGAGGCCCTTGCCGAAGGCTACATCCGGAAGATCGATGACCTGGGTGGAGCGGTTTCCGCTATCGAGTCCGGTTTCATGCAGCGCGAGATCCAGGAGAGCGCGTACCGGTATCAGAAGGCGGTGGAAAGGAAGGAAAGGGTCATAGTAGGGGTAAACGCCTTTACCGAGAAGGAGGAACCGTCCAGGGAGATATTGCGCCTGGATCCCGCAGTGGCTGAGTCCCAGTTGAAGCGACTGCGGGATTTGAAAACGCGAAGGGACGGCACCGCAGTGAGGAGAGCACTTAAAGACGTCGAAAGGGCGGCCAGAGGGGAGGAGAATCTGATACCGCCTATTATCGAAGCGGTAAAAGCATACGCCACCATCGGCGAGATCTGCAACGTGTTAAGGGACGTGTTCGGCACCTATCATCCCGCCGCCGTATTCTAAGGTATTCCGACATCCCGACGACTATGCGGCGGGTAGAATCCCGGAAGGTCCGGCTGTCTGGCGTTTTCAAAGAGATTGGGTGCGGCAGGGTTGTTCCCGCGTCAGGGCAACGCGGGGAGGGCTTAAGGCTTTGGTACCGGAGATTGGAGGTGGCGTTCTGTGATAAAGAAGATCGATCATTTGGGGATAGCTGTGAACGATATGAAACAAGCTGCGGAGGACTTTGCTCGGGCTTTCGGCATCGGGCTTTGCGGAGAGGAGGAAGTTCCTTCCCAGAAAGTGAAGGTTGGCTTTTTACAAGTGGGCGAGGTGAGGCTGGAACTCCTTCAACCCCTGGAACCGGAAAGCCCGGTGGGGAAGTTCCTCTCATCCCGAGGAGAGGGTTTTCACCACATAGCTTTTGAGGTAGATGACATCGAGAGCGACCTTCTCAAAGCGGAAAGCGCCGGGTTGGCTCTTCTGGACAAGACCCCGAGGCCCGGAGCTCACGGGACGAAGGTCGCTTTCATCCACCCTAGGAGCGCCCACGGTCTTCTGGTGGAGCTGGTGCAAAAGTGAGAAAACGCGGCGAGGTCCTGGGGTTCTTTAGTACACCGAAAGTTTCAGTATCTTTTCACTGAAGCTAAAAGGAAATGGCGTTTCCGAGTAAGAATAATGTGTAACGAGAGGCCGTGTCAGGCCCAACGAAACCCTAAGGGGGCTCGGGGATGGAAAGACCACCCAGGATCGTCGAGTACATCTGTCTTGTGTGTGGAGCTCAGGGAACAGGGAAGATCGACGAAGGTGATTCGGAAACTATAGAGTGCGGGGGCGGGAAACTCCTCCACTGTCCCAGGTGTGGAAGCCCGGTGAAGACGGTGGAGAGAGAACCCGCCCCTGAAGTCCAGACCGTGGCGAGGTAACGCTTTCCGGCCGGAGGATGGCACGCGTGGCTCTCCCCGGCCGTTCTTTTGGTGCACTTTTAACGATAAACTGCGCGTAAGAATGGATCACCGCATAAGAACGAAACACCCCATCAAAACGGAACACCCCGTAGCATCACGACACCACGCCCGCGAAGTAATATCAAAGCGAAACCAAGCACCGAGTGCGGAATAAGACCAAGGAACCCTGCGTAACACCAAGTAACGCCAGGGAATACATCGGAAAAGCATCCTCCACGCATCGCACCCGGCATAATCCAATTGCGAAAAATCTCGGACATCCCCCTTCACACAAGGAGGATTTTTCATTATAGTGGCGAATGTAGGCATCAAATGGAGTGAAGTGGGGCAAAGTGGCACAACCTTCGTTCGTAGGGGAATACCAGCATACGCTGGACGACAAAGGGAGAGTAGCTCTCCCGGCGCGTTTCAGGGAATCGCTGGGCCCCAGGTTCATGCTGGCAAGGGGCCTTGACGACTGCCTTTTCATCTACCCCTTGGACGAATGGGAAAGACTCGTCGAGAGATTGAAGTCCGTGCCGATCAGCCAGAGCGACTTCCGGGCATTTGCCAGATACTTTCTGGCGGGTGCCGTCGAAGTCGAACCGGACAAGCAAGGGAGGTTCGTCCTTCCTTCGCATCTCCGGGAGTACGCCGGCTTAACGAAGGAAGTATCCATACTTGGCGTGGGGAACAGACTTGAGATCTGGGACAGGACGAAGTGGGAGGAAATGAAAACGAGGATACACGGGGAGTTCGCAAAGTTGGCCGAGACCGTTACGGCCATCTAGACGAGCTTCCGCTGGAAAGGCCCGAGCGCTCGAGTTCTGGCAGGCACCAACTGGAATCGCTTTGAACCGTTCTAAATCCGAGGGAGGCGCACGCCTGCCTCTTACTGTCTAAGGCGGGAGTCTCGAACAGGAGCGTTGGACCTCAGGAAAGGAGGAGCGGGGTGGGTCTAGTAAGCGGGCGATCACCCGAAGGTTCCTTCCACGTTCCCGTGATGGTGGAGGAAGTCCTGGCAAAGCTCGTCCGGGGAACGGAAAGCGTAATCGTGGACTGTACGGTGGGAGGTGGGGGACACGCCCTCCGGATCCTGGAACGGTCCAAGTGCTTCCTTGTGGGCATCGATAAAGATGAGGAAGCTCTGGAAGTCGCCAGGAGGCGACTGGCGTCGTACGTAGGGCGCTTTTTTCTGGCTAAGGCGGATTTCCGTGAGGTCCGGGCGGTCCTGGCCCGGGTTGGCATACCCCGGGTCGACGGAGTTCTCTTCGATCTCGGAGTATCCCTCAGGCAGCTCACGGACCCGTCCAGAGGGTTTACGTACTGGGGGGACGCCCCGCTGGACATGAGGATGGACAAAAGCGGGCCTGTGACGGCCGCGAATCTTCTCGAGACTTGCGCCGAGGAGGAGCTCGAGCGCATCCTGCGGGAGTACGGAGAAGAAAGATACGCCCGACCCATCGCCCATCTCATAGTGACTGAACGGGAAAAGCGACCTTTGAGGACAGCTCGAGACCTGGTAGAGCTCATATACCGGGCGATTCCCGCGAGGGCGAGGAGAACGGGCGGCCACCCGGCGAGAAGGACGTTCCAAGCTCTGAGGATAGCTGTGAACCGCGAGCTCGACGGCCTCGACCGGGCTATCGAAACGGCCTTTTACATGACGAAGCCTGGTGGCCGGGTGGTCGTTTTGAGCTACCACTCTCTTGAGGACGGCGTGGCAAAGAGCGTTTTCAAGCGGATGGAGGCGGCCAAAGTCGCTTCGATTCTGGAGAAAAAACCTCTGACCCCGACCAAAGCGGAGCGAGAGCGAAATCCCGGATCGAGGAGCGCCAAATTGCGCGCAGCAGCCTTGATATGAGGAAAGAGGACCCCCGTCGGCGGCAAGAGTCGCCTGGTTCTTTCGCCGGAGAGTCTTGCCGCCGCATCCCGGGAGAACAGAAGAAAAAGGAACAACGGAGGAAGGAGCCATGATACGCAATCCTACCATCGAGGCGGTGCCTGCCCGCGCCCGAAGACGAGTAAGCGCGACCGGAGTCCCGGTGGAGGCAATTGGCATCCTGTATCTGGTCGTGGCCGTCCTGTTCGGGCTCATGCTGGTGTGGCAACCGGCAAATCTTGCGAACCTGGCTCACCAGGCGAGGGAGCTGGAACGACGGGTCGAGGCCTTAAAGGTCGAGAACCACAACCTCAGGGCCGAACTGTCAAAGATCGAATCCCTCTCGTACGTGGAATTCGTAGCTAAAACCAAACTGGGAATGGTAGAGCCACCCGAAGTCAAGACGGCAGCTGTTGTGGCGTTCGATACGCATGATTTCTCTCTAAGCTCCGGCACGATCCCAGAAGCGACCGGTCGCAAACCCGGAGGTATAATGGGGATCGTTCAGCGCATAGCTGAGATCTTTGGGGGACGCGGCGTCGAAGCTGGAGGCCGGAAGTAGCTCGGGAGAGGATAGATTTGTCCACCAGAGGGCTCCTGGTACGAAAGAGGGTTATGTGGGTCTTCTTCGCCACGACCCTTATTTTTGTCTTGCTTCTCGGGAGGATCGGGTACATCCACTTCATCTGGTCTGATGAACTTAGTAGAAAAGCCTTGGATATGCGCATGCAGGACATTCCCATTCAAGCGCGACGGGGCACCATCTACGACAGAAACGGCCGGGAACTCGCTTTCTCCATAGATGTCGAATCCGTGTTCGCCCTACCGGCACAGGTAAAAGACCCGGAAACGGCCGCCGAACAACTGTCGGGCCTCCTCGGTATGAAGGAAGAAACCATACTAAACAAGCTCACGAGGAAAAGTTGTTATGAGTGGATTAAGCGAAAGGTTCCTGACGAAATAATCAAACAAATAAAGGCCCTCAGGATTCCAGGGATCGGGTTTACTCAGGAGTCCCTCAGGGTGTTTCCCAAAGGTACGCTTTTGGCCAACGTTCTCGGCATCGCCGGCATAGACAACCAGGGTCTGGAAGGCCTCGAATTTCAGTATGACCAGGTACTTGCAGGTAAGCCCGGTAAGTCAACTGTGGAAGTGGATGCCATCGGAGAGGCGATACCGGGTGCTGTTAAAGAATATGTACCACCTATCCCCGGAAAAAACCTGGTATTGACGGTGGATGAAGTGATCCAGTTCATCGCAGAAAGGGAGCTGGACAAAGCGGTCGCGCGCAGCCAGGCAAAAGGCGGCGTGATCATAGCGATGGATCCTTCCAACGGCGAAATCCTTGCAATGGCGGTGAGACCCACCTACGACCCTAACCGGTACGACGAATACCCTGCGGAACACCGGCGTCTCATAGCTATCACCGACGCTTTCCCCCCGGGTTCCATGTTCAAGCCGATCACGCTAGCGGCAGCTCTTGAGTCGGGAGCGGTCACTATGCAAGACAGCTTTTACTGTCCTGGTTCTATCAGAGTGGGTGAGGAGATCTTGAACTGCTGGGGTCCTGCCCACGGTAGCCAATCCACCGTTGAGATCGTAGAGAATTCGTGTAACGTCGGGTTCATAACCGTAGGATTGCGAACGGGAACGGATGCTTTCTATAAATATCTCGAAACTTTTAATCTGACCGGCCCCACTGGGATTGACCTGCCGGGCGAAGGGACGGGAATCGTACCTCCGAAAGAAGACGTAAAGCCGGTGGACCTGGCCTGCATGTCGTTCGGGCAAACTCTTACGCTGACCCCTCTCCAGGTGATCACCGCGATTTCTGCGATAGCTAACGGCGGAAACCTCGTGGTTCCCCATGTCGTCAAGGAGATCAGAGAGACCGATGGAACCGTCGTCCAGACGATGTCTTATCCCATAAAGCGCATCATTTCCGAAAAGACATCGGAGGAATTGAGGCTCGCTTTAGAGCAGGTGGTTTCGAAAGGTACCGGAAAGCAGGCCTACATTCCAGGATACCGCGTGGCGGGAAAAACGGGGACTTCTAACAAGATCGTGCGCGGCAGGATCGCCGAAGGGAAGTATATAGCTTCCTTCGTTGGGTTCGCTCCGGCGAACCGGCCTCGCGTCGCTCTGCTCGTGATGATAGATGAGCCTCAGGGTGCCTACTGGGGAAGTCTAGTGGCGGCGCCGACCTTTTCGGCCGTCATGAGGGATGTTTTGAGATATATGGAAGTCCCGCCGCAAGAAGAGCCTGCTCCAGAAGAAGGAGAAAAGCGGGTGACGGTCCCCGACGTCAAAGGGCTTGATGTGGCCATAGCTCACGGAGAACTCAAAAAGGCGGGGCTTGCGGGGTTGAAGGAAGGGACGGGAGCCAGAGTAATGGATCAGTCTCCACCGCCGGGCGTAGCCGTCAAAGAGGGGACCACGGTGATACTGTACACCGACGAGTCCACGGAGAAGTCAGGCTTCGTGGAAGTTCCGTCCCTTATCGGGCTTACGCTGACTCAAGCTAGGGAAAAGTTACGAGAAAGAGGGCTTCTAATGGGTGCGTCCGGCAGTGGTTTCGTGACAAGCCAGGACCCGCCAGCTGGAACGAGGGTTCCTCAGGGGACGATGGTCAAGGTACTCCTGCGGATGGATGTAGGGGCAACTAGCAGGTAAATCCCTTACCCATCGTCGAATTAGGGCGGAAGGAAGACTTGTCCGGCGTCGGTTTTTGGGACCCATAAGGTCAGGACGCAGGTATGGGAGGCAGGTGCATCGGGTTGCTCCTCTCGGAGATCGTTTCGGGAATGACCGGGATTCAGGTGCTTAAGGACGCGCAGGTGACCGGAGTGTCGTACGACTCGCGGACTGTGAAGTCCGGAGACCTCTTCGTCGCAATAAAGGGTTTTCGCTTCGACGGTCACGAGTTCCTGGAAGATGCCCTCCGGAAAGGCGCCGCAGCTATCTTGGTGGAGAAGGGAAGGGAGCTCCCCCAAACCGCTTCGGGCGTAGCTCTAGCTCGCGACACGCGGTTAGCCCTGGCCATGGTTTCCGCGGCCTTTTATGGACATCCGTCAAGGAAGCTCACCGTCATAGGGGTAACCGGGACCAAGGGGAAGACCACCACAACCCATCTCATCCGAAACGTGCTTCGTCAAGCCGGGATCGAAACGGGTCTCATCGGGACCGTCCACAATCTCGTGGGTGATGAAGTCCTCCCGGTGTTTCACACCACGCCGGAGGCGCCGGAACTTCAAGCTCTCCTCGCACAAATGGTTTCGGCCGGCTGTTCCGCCGTGGTCATGGAAGTGTCCTCGCACGCCCTGGTCCTCAACAGGGTGGATCAGACGGCGTTCGATGTGGCCGTCCTGACCAACATCGGGAGAGATCACCTGGATTTTCACCGGTCTTTCGAAGACTACCTGGATGCCAAGAAGAAGCTGTTTCGCATGTTGAGAGAGTCCCATCCAGGTCACCCCCCCGATAGAAAGTTCGCCGTCGTGAACATGGATGACCCGGAGTGGGCGGGCTTCGTGCAGGTTTCCCCCGTTCGCTGCATCACTTTTGGAATTGAGAAGGAAGCCATGGTAAGAGGTTATGACATCTCGCTCCGACCTGCAGATACCGAGTTTTCCCTGGCCATGGGCGGTCGAAGTCTGCGGGTTCGCCTTTCCCTGCCAGGCAGATTCAACGTGTACAACGCTCTGGCCGCCGCTTCTGTAGCTCACGGAATGGGCATCGATATAAAGACCGTAGTCGCGGCTCTGGAATCCTCAAGGAGCGTCCGGGGTCGTGCCGAAGTAGTGGATGAGGGTCAGGCCTTCACCGTCCTCGTGGATTACGCCCATACCCCAGATAGCCTCGAAAACGTCCTTGAAATGATAAGGGAAACCTCGAGGGGACAAGTCATCGTCATCTTCGGTTGCGGTGGCGATCGCGATAGAGGCAAGCGTCCTTTGATGGGTAAGGTCGCCGCTACCCTGGCGGATTACGTCATACTCACCAGCGATAATCCCAGATCCGAAGACCCCGAGGCCATTATGGACGAAATCGAGGCCGGTGTAATGGAAGCCCTAAGATCTCATGCAGGGGGCATGCGTATTAAAAATTACCGGAAAATCGTCAACAGGTTCGATGCCATTAAAGAGGGAATACTTATGGCCCGCCCGGGCGACGTCGTGCTCATAGCGGGAAAAGGTCATGAGACTTATCAGGTCTTCAAGGACAAGATCGTCGCCTTTGACGACGTGGCGGTAGCTCGGCGGATTTTGCGAGAGTCGATGGAGGGGTCGAAATGAGAGGGATTTGCGTAGGAGAAATAGTCGAAATTACCCGCGGTGTCCTGACCCGGGGGGACCCGTCGCAGCGAGTGACGGGCGTCACGGTGGATTCGAGGACCGTCGCGGAAGGGGATCTCTTTTGCGCTACCAAGGGTGAAAGGGTGGACGGCCACGACTACGTCCTGGATGCCTTTTCGAAGGGAGCAGTAGCTTCTCTCGTGTCGAGAGAGGTGGATGTTCCTCCGGACTTCTCCCCACAAAAGGCTGTGATCCTCGTACCCGATACGGTGACGGCGCTGGGAGATCTGGCCCGGTATTATCTGAGCTCCCTCGGCGCCAAGGTGATTGGGGTGACGGGGAGCGTGGGCAAGACGAGCACTAAGGACATGATCTACTCGGTCTTAGAGAAGCGGTTCCGCGTTGGGAAGAATCCCGGAAACCTCAACTCCCATATCGGCCTGTGCCTCGCGGCGTTGCAACTCGATCCAGGAATCGAAATCGCCGTTCTCGAAATGGCCATGAGGGCGGTGGGAGAGATAAAGTACCTCGCCTCCATCGCTCGTCCTACCTATGGGGTTCTCACGGATATTTCCGAGTCTCACATCGGCGTGGTGGGAAGCCTCGAGAAGATCGCCAGGGGGAAAGCTGAACTCATCGAAGCTCTGCCGGCCGAGGGAATTGCATTTCTCGCCGGGGACAACCCCCTGGTTCGCGAGGTAACTGCCGGAGTCAAGTGCAGAAAGGTCTTTTACGGGTTTGGACCGGATTGTGACTACAGAGGTGAGGAAATCACCGTCCTTGGGGAGGAAGGCGCAGCTTTTACCTTACGATATCCGGGCGGCAAGATGCGTGCGAAGATCCCCGTTCCCGGAAAGCACCAGGTGAAAAACGCGCTCTGCGCAGCGGCGATCGGGATCGAATTGGGAATGATGCCCGGCGAGGTCGCAGTTGGTCTTGAAACCGCAAGCCTTTCGGGCATGCGGACGGCGATCGCTCACGCGGGCCCCCTCACCATCCTGGACGATTCTTACAACTCCAGCCCTGTCTCGTGCAAAGCTGCGTTGGACCTCCTGAGCGAGCTGCGGGGCGAAAGAAAGATAGCCCTCCTCGGTGACATGCTCGAACTGGGGGAATGGGCACCGGAGGCCCACCGGGAAGTCGGCCGGTATGCGGCAGGCAGGGTTGACGTCCTGGTGACCCAGGGGGATCTGGCCCGATACATCGCCGGCGCGGCCATTGAAGTCTCCACCGCGGTCGCGCGGGCGCCGGAAGTCACCTGGGTTCCCGATAGGGATTCGGCCCGGAGATTTCTCGCCGGAGTGCTGAAAGCTGGGGATGTGATACTCGTCAAAGCTTCTCGAGCCATGAAGTTCGAAGAATACGTGGAGTTCTTGAAGGCCAGAGGTCGGGAGATGGACGGAAATGAACAAGGGTCTCGTTTACATCGTTGAAATCCTCGCCAGCTTTATCGTGGCAGCTGCGATCGGGCATGTCTTCGTACCCTATATGAGGCGCTTGAAGATCGGGCAGCACATCAGGGGAGAAGGTCCCCGGGTTCACTTCAAGAAAGCTGGGACGCCCACCATGGGTGGGGTGATCTTCCTCCTCGGAACGGTCGTTCCGGTGATCCTCGGTGCCTTTTTCGGGCTCATCCGGCGCGACGCCTGGCTTGCCACCGGAGTCTTCTTTGCATTCGGACTCATAGGTTTCATCGACGACTGGAGGAAATTCCGTCTGGGACGCTCGCTTGGCCTGAGGGCCCGGGAAAAGATGGGTCTGGAGATCCTGGCGGCGGCCGTGTTCCTCTATATCTGGCGAATGGGAGGCAGCTCTTCTTCCGTCATCGTTCCGGTGATAAACCGGCAGATACAGCTTGGCGCCCTCTATCCCATCTTCGGCATCCTTGTGATGGTCGGTTCCTCCAACGCCATGAACCTCACGGACGGATTGGATGGGCTAGCTGCAGGGGTATCTGCCATAGGGCTTGGCGCGCTTTCCGTCGTAACCCTGGCGAAGGCGGGATTGGAAGGAGCCGGCGGTCTCGAGCACCTGGCGCCCATGGCGATCGGCGCGATTTTGGGATTTCTCATGTACAACCGTCACCCGGCCAGAGTATTCATGGGCGACACCGGCTCACTAGCTCTCGGTGCGTTGCTCGCGGCTTTCGGGATGCTCACAAAAACCGAGCTTTTACTCCTGTTCTTCGCCGGCGTCCCGGTGGTGGAGACTCTGTCCGTGATCGCGCAGGTTATTTCCTTCCAGCTTTTCGGCCGGCGCATATTGAAGATGAGCCCGCTCCACCATCACTTTGAGCTTCTGGGCTGGCCTGAAGTGAGAGTGGTAAGGACCTTTTGGCTTGCTCAAGCTCTTTTAGCCGGCGCCGGAATATGGGTGATGTCGCTCGTGTAAAAGCTCAATAGGAAGTCTCTCAGGAGGTTCTTTGGGCGTCCGTGCAACGAAGAACGAACTTGATAAGGGGAAAACCCGATTATATGCTTTTTTTCACCGTTCTCACGTTGCTCGCTCTCGGCATAGTGATGGTGTTTTCCGCGAGCTTCGTAAGAGCCGAACGGTTTTACGGCTCACGCTACTATTTTCTGGTCAGGCAGGTCATATGGGCGCTAATCGGTACCACGATGATGATGTTTTTCATAAACTTCGACTGCTGGCGCTTGCGACCGGTGATTCCCTATTTATACGGCCTTTCGTTGCTTCTTCTCGTGCTCGTGCTGATACCGGGCATCGGAAGAATGGCCAATGAAGCTAGACGTTGGATCCAAATCGGACCAGTAAACCTGCAACCGGCGGAGCTTTCAAAGCTCACCACGCTTCTGTTTATGGCGGACAGCCTTGCTCGGAAAAGGGAAAGGGTGCGAGGGTTCTGGTCCGGCCTATTTCCCTATCTTGTGCTCCTGGGTCTGAGTTTCGCTCTTATCCTGGCGGAGCCTGACCTGGGTACGGCGCTGGCGGTGGCAGCTTCGGCGGGGGTGATGGTCTTTGTAGCTGGGGCGAATATGTGGCACCTCGCTCTAGTGGGTATGGGTGCGGTACCGGTCTTGATCTGGGCCATTATGTCGTCGGAATACAGGCGCCAGCGGTTTTTCGCTTTTCTTGATCCCTGGAAGGATCCGATGGGTTCGGGATTTCAGATCATTCAGGCTCTGTATGCCCTCGGTTCGGGACACATCTTCGGTACCGGCATCGCCTACTCGAGACAAAAGTACTTCTACCTGCCAGAACCTCATACCGATTTTATATTCGCCATCATCGGCGAGGAAATGGGGTTCATTGGCTCCTTTGCGGTGTTGCTTGCGTTCTTCATCATAGCGTGGCGAGGTTACCGGATAGCTCTCGCGGCGCCCGACAGATTTTCCTGCATCCTGGCGGCGGGAACAACATCTCTCCTGGTGGGGCAGGCCGTCGTAAACATGGGGGTCGTGACGGGCTGTCTTCCCATTACCGGTATTCCCTTACCCTTTTTGAGCTACGGAGGCTCCTCCCTCGTGATAAGTTTGGTCGGTACGGGAATTCTCCTCAACATTTCCAGGTATGCGGGTCGCTGAAAGGAGACGCGAAGCATGAGGCTGGTGGTGTCGGGAGGCGGAACCGGGGGGCACATCTACCCGGGTCTGGCCGTTATCGAATTTCTGTTGGACATGCTCCCCAGGGCCCGCATTCTGTACGTAGGGACCGCGGAGGGGATGGAAGCGGACATCGTCCCGAAGCGAGGGATCGAGTTCGCTCCGGTGAGATCCGGGGGCATCAGGGGAAAGTCCGCCATCAAAGCTGTAGCAGGCGCCGCTCGCGCCGCCCTGGGAGTCAAAGACGCCTTCCGGATTTTGAAGGATTTCCGTCCGGACGTAGTGCTGGGGACCGGCGGATATGTTTCTGGTCCCGTCATCGTCGCAGCGTGGGCCAGTCGTATTCCCTGCGCAATTCAAGAGCAAAACTCGGTTCCGGGAAAGACCAACCTCGTCCTCGCCGGCTTTGTCCAGCGGATCTTCTGCGCATGGGAGAAAACAAAGGCCCATTTCCACGGCAGCTCCAAGGCAATCGTAACAGGAAACCCCGTGCGCAAGAGCGTGATCGAGGCCAAAAGAGACGAGGGTTATCGCCGGTTCGGACTGGACCCCGGGAAGACCACCGTACTCCTGTTAGGAGGTTCGCGCGGGGCGAAGACTCTGATGGAAGCGGGCCTGAAGATAGCAGAAAAAGCGGCCAGCCTTGGTTTTCAAATGCTGTTTATCACGGGCAATGCCTATTTCGACATGGTTATAGAAAGGTTGGGATTGAAGCCCCAGGGAGGAATAAGAAACGTCAAAACCGGTAACCTTATCGTACAAGCTTATGTATACGACATCGAACATGCTCTTGCCGCCGCTGACGTGGCGGTGTGCAGAGCCGGCGGGATGACGCTGGCGGAGGTCACTGCCCGGGGGATTCCGGCGGTGGTAGTTCCCTCACCCAACGTGGCCGGAAATCATCAGGAGTACAACGCGAGAGCTCTTCAAGAGCTCGGTGCATGTGAAGTGCTGGCGGAGACCCAGGGGCCCGGGGCGATAGCGGAAGCTTGTCTCAACGTACTTCTGGACCGGGAGAAGCTGGAAAGGATGGCTGCGGCATCGAAGGCGGCGGGGAGGCCCGACGCGGCCGAGAGAATAGCGAGGGAGCTCATTAAACTCGCCAGGACCAGGCGTTTAGAATAGTATGAAAGAAACGGCGAACGCTTTTGAGGTGAGTTATGAAGAAGGTACATTTCGTAGCTGTCGGAGGACAGGGGATGTCCGGCATCGCCCGGATCCTTTTGGGGAGAGGGTACCGTGTTTCTGGGTCTGACCTGAAAGAATCATCGATCACCGAGCTTTTGAGAAAAGAGGGCGCCCAGATATTCATAGGGCATCGTGAGGAAAACGTAACCGGCGCGGACCTGGTGGTGCTGTCTTCGGCCATCTCGGCGGAAAACCCGGAGGTGGTCGCTGCCCGGCGACTTGGGATTCCTCTCATTCATAGGGTGGACATGCTCGTTTCGGTAATCGAGGGTAAGAGAATCGCCGCTGTCGCCGGCGCACACGGAAAGACCACGACCACAGCGATGCTCGCATGGATTCTCATGAAGACCGGAAAAGATCCGACCTTCCTCGTCGGCGGAGAGCTCCCAGAAGAGGGGAATTCGCGGGACGGTAGAGGGCGCGACGCCGTCGTTGAAACGGACGAAAGCGACGGATCTTTTCTCAAAATCTCACCCGACATCGCAGTCGTCACGAACATCGACGATGACCACCTGGATTATTGGGGAGCCGTAGAAAACCTGGAGCGAGCTTTTGCCCGGTTCGTACAAGGAGTCCGGGAAGGAGGAAAGGTGGTCTACAACGCCGACGATCCGAGACTTCGGAATCTTGAGAGCGGGCGGAACAACTGCGTCGGCTATTCCGTGGAAGGCAATGGGGATTTCCGAGCTACGGGGTTCGTGGCGGATGGCTGGGGTTCTTCCTCGAATATACTTTGGGGCGATCGTGTGCTGGGAAGACTCGAACTGTCTGTGCCGGGACGGCATAACGTATCCGACGCGCTAGCTGCATTTGTTGCAGCCAGGGAGCTTTATCCCGGAGAGGATGAGTCTTTCCTCGAAGCTTTAAAAGGTTTTCCGGGAGTAAAAAGGCGGCTACAGAGGATAGGCGTATGGGACGGTGTACTGGTGCTCGACGATTTCGCGCATCATCCCAGTGAAATCCGCGCGAGCCTTGGTGCGGTACGGGAAGCTTTGCCCGGATGCAGGATCTCCGTGCTCTTTCAACCGCACCGCTACAGCCGTACCAGGATACTCAAGGACGAATTTGGAGCGGCCTTTTCCCAGGCGGATCGTCTGGTTATCACCAGCATCTACGCGGGCCCGGGAGAAAAGGCCGAGGAGGGCGTAGATGCCAGCTTCATCCTCAAAGCGGTCGAGTCTTTTGGCAGGCCAGAAGCCCTGTACGTCCCCGACATGTACGACGCTGCAGTCGTAGCTACAAAAAGAGTAGGTCCCGGGGACGTTCTCATCACTATGGGGGCGGGAGACATCTCGAAGACCCACGGAGTTCTTGCCGACCGCTTGCAGGGCGGAAGGGAACTCCCCGGAGGCGCCGGGTAGGGGCACTCTTCGGGAAAGGCACCTGAATAGACCTGCCCCTGGGGTCTGTAACACCGATCTTTTCCCTTTCGTACAATGGACCGACAGCGGATGCGGTAGGAGTGGTAGCACGCATGGCCCGGTTCGTGATTGAAGGCGGTAAACGCATCAGAGGAAGCGTTTCGGTAAGCGGCGCGAAAAACGCGGTCTTGCCCATGATGGCCGCATCGGTTATGGCGTCCAGGCCCTGTCTCATACAGAATGCACCGCATCTGGTAGATGTGGAGATAATGGCCGCGATTTTGACCTCTATTGGGGTTGACGTCCGGTGGACCGGGGTTACCGGCAACGACCTTTATATCGACCCATCGGGCTTGAGGAGCCATGTGGTAGATGAGGCGTTGATGCGAAAGGTACGCTCCTCCATATTCTTGATGGGACCTCTTCTTGCAAGACTCGGAAAAGTAGAAGTGTCGCATCCAGGGGGTTGCGACATCGGACCCAGACCCATCGATCTGCATCTCAAGGGACTCCGGGCTATGGGGGCGCGGTTCGAAGAATCTCACGGAAGGATCCTGGGCATGGCGGACTCCTGGAAAGGGGTGGACATACATCTGGATATCCCGAGCGTAGGAGCTACCGAAAACATCATGATGGGTGCCTGCCTTGCCGAAGGTCTCACCATCATCAGAAACGCCGCCAAGGAGCCGGAGATCGTGGACCTCCAGGGATTTCTGAACTCCATGGGCGCTTCGGTGCGCGGTGCGGGCACGGACGTTATCAGAATAGAGGGTGTTAAATCGCTGAGAGGAGCCGTCTATTCGGTGATGCCCGACCGCATAGAAGCTGGCACCTTTATGGCGATGGCCGCGATAACCGGTGGCGAGGTCTGGATAAGAAACGCCATAGCTGAGCACGTTCAGGCCATTATCGCGAAGCTCAAGGAAACCGGAACGGCGGTGGTCGAGAAGCACGACGGGTTGTTGGTAAACGGGCCGAAACGACCGTTCCCAACCGATGTGAAAACGCTCCCGTATCCCGGATTTCCCACAGATATGCAGCCTCAAATGATGGCTGTGCTCACGCTGGCCGACGGTACGTCGGTCATCACGGAGACTGTTTTTGACTCCAGATTCAAGCAAGCAGAGGAGCTTGGGAGAATGGGAGCCCGGATCCGGGTAGACGGCCGAACGGCCATAATCAAGGGAGTCTCCGCCCTGTCCGGGGCGCAGGTAGAAGCGACGGATCTTCGTAGTGGTGCCTCGCTGGTTTTAGCTGCGCTCGCCGCCGAGGGGGTAACGGTGGTGACGGGCGTCCATAATCTGGATCGAGGATACGAGAAATTCGAAGATAAGATAAGAGCTCTCGGTGGCAGTATCACGAGGGTTGATTAAAAGCAAGGATTCGCGGAGAACGAATTTGCGGTCAACGTGGAGGTGAATCGTTGAAACCCGGGCTCTTTTCCTTTCTGGGTGTAGTCTTCCTCTTCATGGTGGGGGGGTTCCTGTTCCTCCGTTCGCCGTACTTCTCTATAAGGGAAGTCACGGTTGATGGGTGTGTGGCCCTTTCCAGAGACGAGGTTCTGGAGCTCGCCGGAATCCGTGAGGGGATGAATATTTTTGCCGTCAATTTGGACAAGACCCAGAAGCTGCTGGAGTGTTCCCCCTTGATAAAAACAGCCAACATCAAAAGGGTTCTACCCTCGACTATCTATATCCGAATTGAAGAACGCAAGCCAGTCGCTCTGGTGGTATCTGGAGGAAAACTTTGGCTTGTGGACCTGGAAGGGAAAGTTCTGGGGGAAGACAATGGCAAAATCCCCGGGCTCGTAGCTATAGTTGGGGTTTCGCGAAGCGTATCGACCGGGTCTCGTCTGGAAGGCAAAGAGTTACAAGCTCTGGCGTGCACCCGGGCTATGGGTCCACTGACCAGGCGTGTTACTTCGGAAATCCAGATCCGCGGTGACGAGCTCGTGCTGTTAGTCAAAGAAGGAGGCGCCCTGGTCTACTTAGGGGAAGCGGATGCGGGTCTTAGAGGGCGCCTTGAATCGCTGGAGTCGGTGCTCAGCGCCCTGGCGCCCCAGGATCTCTCAAGAGTGGTGTACATAGAGCTCCGGTATGGAAAGCCTTCCGTAAGATTCCGGGATCAAATGGTCAGGTAACCTGCCTCGAGGCGACCGGGTTATGGTATGTTTGAAGAGAAGTTCTCAAGCGAAGCGCCCCTTTTGGAACGGGGGGATGGGTGTGTCGAAGCGGGGGACGCAGCTCATTTTAACCGTGGTCTTCATGATCTTCGGTTTCATGCTAGCTCTTCAGTTGAAGGCGCGGCCGGCAGTCACCGCGAACATTTCATACCAAAGAGCGGCGGAGCTCACGGCACTCCTTAAGGTCGTGGAAGAAGAGAGAAACTCCCTCCGGGAGGAGGTAAAACAGCTCAGAGACCGCCTCGCTGAGAGCGCGGCGGGACTCAGCCGGGAGCAAGCCCTCCGGGAACAACTTTCTAAAGCCAGGATCCTGGCAGGGCTGGCCGATGTGAGAGGACCCGGGGTAATCGTACAGATGAGCGATTCGAAGAAACCGTCGTCCGCAGGTCAGGATCCCAACGTTTACCTGATCCACGATGATGATATTCGCTGGGTGGTCAATGAGCTTTTCAGCGCGGGCGCGGAGGCGCTCAGCATCAACGGTCAGCGATTCGTAGCTACAACCGAGATAAGGTGCGCGGGTCCGGTGTTTATGATTAACGGCGTGAGGATAGCACCACCCATCGAAATAAGAGCGATAGGGGATCCGCAGACCCTGGATTCCGCCTTACATCTCCGGGGCGGCGTTATAGACAACTTAGCTCTGTGGGGCATCGAAGTCAAGGTGAAGCGGGAAGAAGAGGTTTTGGTTCCCGCATACAACGGTACTCTGCAGTTCAAATACGCCAGGCCTGTAAAGGCGGAGGAAACGCAGTAATGTGGATGATTCTGGCCGGTCTTCTTCTGGGGATCTTCATCGGCTTTCATCTACCAGTTCAAATCCCTCAGAGTATGGCAAGGTACCTAGCGGTCAGCGTCCTCGCCGGACTCGACACGGCCTTTGGGGGACTGAGGTCGATTCTGGAAGGAGATTTTGATTCAGCTATATTTGTAAGCGGCTTTGTAGCTAACACGGTCCTGGCGGCACTTCTCACTTACGCCGGTGATTTGCTCGGGCTGGAACTGTATCTGGCGGCGGTATTTGCGTTCGGCGTTCGGATTTTCACGAATCTGGCTATGATCAGGCGGCTTCTGGTCAAACGTCTCGTGAAAAACAGGTGAAAGCTCAGGGAACGTGGAAATCCACGGCGCGGGAAGGGTGAGGGTGATGAAGCTTCTCGAGGACCAGGAGACAAGATACGCGTCGCTCAAAGTAGTGGGAATCGGTGGAGGAGGAACTAACGCTGTCAACAGGATGGTCGAGGCGGGAATCCGTGGCGTCGACTTCATCGCCATCAATACGGACGCTCAGACCCTTAACCTGTCCAAAGCTAAGGTAAAAATCCAGATCGGCAAGAACCTCACCCGTGGACTTGGAGCTGGGGCCAATCCCGAAGTCGGACTCAAAGCTGCCGAGGAATCGCGGGAAGAGATTTTGAACCACGTCAAAGGCGCGGACATGGTATTCATAACCGCCGGTATGGGAGGGGGCACCGGCACAGGCGGTGCTCCGGTGGTCGCCCAGGTTTGTAAAGAAGTAGGGGCCCTTACCATCGGCGTTGTGACCAAACCCTTCAGTTTTGAGGGCAAGAGGCGAATGAGCGTGGCTGAGCAGGGTATTGAAAAGCTCAGACAAGCTGTGGACACGCTCATCGTAATACCCAACGACAGATTGCTTCAGGTGATGGACAGAGGAGCGTCCATTCTCGAAGCTTTCGCCGCGGCCGATGAAGTTTTGCGCCATGGGGTTCAGGGTATATCGGACCTCGTGTGTGTCCCGGGTCTTATAAATCTCGATTTCGCTGATGTAAGAACCGTGATGATGGATACCGGTTCAGCTCTCATGGGTATAGGGGTAGGTCACGGTGAGTCCAGAGCTGTGGACGCGGCCAACCAGGCTATTTCGAGCCCGCTATTGGAAACCACCATCGAAGGCGCCAAAGGAATCCTCATAAACATCACGGGTGGTCCCGACCTTGGTCTATTCGAAGTAAACGAAGCAGCTCGGGTCATCATCAACGCCGCTGACCCAGAAGCTAACATCATATTCGGCGCCGTCATCGACGAAAAGCTTCAGGACGAGGTCAGAATCACGGTTATCGCCACCGGCTTTCAGCGCAAGCCGAAACCCACCGATACGCGCCGCCCGCAAATTATCGACGACAGCGAGCTCTTCGAGGTACCTGTTTTCTTAAAGTCGAAAACCTCCGATAAGCCGCCGAAGAAAGATACTTCGCGGTAGTCGTTTTGACAAGTCTCGTCCCTCGCCCGGTCTTATGATCGATGCCGACCTGGTCATATCCGGGTCATGTCCAGAATAGTCATTATTCCTGGGGAAGGGTTGGACATGACCGGGTACGTCTACGCCGACGTATTATTCCTCGTGAATTTCATAGCTAACTATCTTTTGCTCAGAGCTACGGCCCGGTTGAGTCGCCGTAGAGCAAGGCAGGGAAGGATGGTCTTGAGCTCCCTGGGAGGAGCGCTTTACGCGACCCTCGCTCTTGCTCCCGGCCTAGACCCTCTTTACGCATGGCCATTGAGACTCGTTGCGGGGGCTTTGATGGTCCTGGTAGCTTTTCCCGATGTCAGGGGGAGAGCTCTCTTCTCGCTTTTTCTTTCGTTTTACCTGTGTTGTATGGTCGCCGCCGGCACGGCCATAGCCTTCTTCGCTCTGGTCCGCAGCTTACGGTCTTATTCCCTGGGTTACCCGGCGTGGTCGCCGGTCCCGTGGTGGGCGGTATTCGCAGGACTGCTCGTGGCCGCAGCTATACCCCTGCTCCTGGCGCTGAGCTCTCAAAAGCCCGGTTCTCCTTTCCTGCAGGTACAGTTAGAAGTAGATGGCAAATCTGTGACTCTCACCGGGTTGCTCGACACCGGTAACGACTTAAGGGATCCCCTCACCGGGCTGCCTGTGATCGTCGTGGACCTGGATAGTCTGAAGGGAATACTATCCGGCGAGACAATCGACTTTTTCTCCTCCAAGTGGGATTCCCTCGGGGATGACCTCGCGCTCGATCCGATGGCCAGACGCCTGAGGCTGATTCCGTATTGCGGGATATCGGGCAAGAGGGGAGTTCTGCCGGGATTTATCCCGGACAAAGTATTCGTCTCCAAGAAAGCAGGTTCAAGCGCCCCCATCGATGCCGTGGTTGGAGTATCCTGGAAAAAGCTTTCACCGTCCGGAGCATACCAGGCTCTGGTCCACCCCGACCTGGTCTAGCCGGGGAAAATCGCTTTCGTTCAGAAAGGTAACCTCGCTGTTCCTCCCGGGCGAACGACGCTGGGAAGGAAGGTGCAGTCGCCGGTGAAAGAGGAGGTGCCGAACCTTGAGTTTTTCGCGACTGAAGTGGGTATTGCTTCTCAAATGGCTGAAACTGAGAAGAGCACTGGGGCTTGATGTCTTCCTGGGATACATCGGAGGAACGGAGGCGCTTCCGCCGCCTTTGACCGCAGACGAAGAATCTTTTCTCATTGAGAGACTCCAGGAAGGGGACCCCGACGTCAAGAGCGTCCTTGTGGAGAGGAACATCAGGCTCGTAGTGTACATCGCAAGGAAGTTCGAGAACACCGGCGTCCCCATCGACGATCTCGTGTCGATCGGGTCGATCGGGCTCATTAAAGCCATCTCCACTTTCGACCCGGCCAAGAAGATTAAACTAGCCACATACGCCTCTAAATGCATAGAAAACGAGATCCTCATGTACCTGAGACGCATCACGAAGACGAAGGCGGAGGTATCGTTTGAAGAACCTCTGAACATCGATGCAGAAGGGAATGAGCTGTGCCTTGCCGACGTCAAGGGTACCGAGGAAGACGTAATATACAGGTCGCTGGAAAAAGAGGTGGACCGGGCCGTTCTTAAGGAAGCTCTTGACCGTCTTCCGTGGAGGGAAAGAACCATCGTAGACCTTCGTTTCGGCCTGAAAGACGGAATCGAGAGAACCCAGAAGCAAGTTGCGGACATGCTCGGAATCTCGCAGTCGTACATCTCGCGGCTGGAAAAGAAGATCATGCAAAAGCTCCACCAGGACATCATGACCTATCAGTAGATCCGCGGCTTTACGCGACGGCGTTCCCGGAGAAGCTGCGTCGCGGTATTGCCCGAGGCTTGCAGCGACCCGGGTTTTCTTCTACGTCTCGCCTGAGATATAACCGCCTTTTTAACGAGCATCAAATCGGAATTCTAAACCCCCCGTTGCTAAATAAGACCACCGCTTACAACCGGATTTTCCGGTCGTGATGAGGTTTCGAGTTTAGGATGGCGCCCCCTTCAAGGGACTGTGCCGGTTAGACTTTAGGTCCTTCCGGCAAATCGGATTAACTCGGGCTGGAAGTGTATAGCACCTGCACTGGGTAGGCAATACTGTTAGATAGCACTTTCACTAAATTATGGCAAATTTCCGGGGGTACGAGCTTTGAATAAGGTCGAGATTTGTGGGGTGGATACTTCGAAGCTCCCCGTCTTATCTTCGTGCAAGATGAAAGAACTCTTCGTAGCTATGAAGAACGGGGACAAGTCAGCTAGGCAAGCTCTGATATCGGGCAATCTCCGGCTGGTGCTTTCGGTGATACAGCGGTTTCAAAATAGGGGTGAATACGTCGATGACCTGTTTCAGGTGGGATGCATCGGCCTCATGAAGGCCATAGACAATTTCGACCTTTCTCAGAACGTCAAGTTCTCGACGTACGCCGTACCAATGATCATCGGCGAGATCAGGAGGTATCTCAGAGACAACAATCCGATAAGGGTTTCACGTTCTCTCAGGGATATCGCATACAAGGCGCTTCAGGTTAGGGACACTCTCGTGACGAGGCTCGGACGGGAACCGACGGTATCGGAGATCGCCCACGAGCTGAACATGCCCGAAGACGAGGTGGTTTACGCTCTCGACGCCATCCAGGAACCCATCAGCTTGTTCGAACCTGTCTATCATGACGGTGGTGACCCGATCTACGTGATGGACCAGGTTACGGATTCAAAGGGCGAGGATTCGTCCTGGCTCGAAGGCATTTCTATCAATGAAGCCATATCGAAATTATCCGAACGCGAACAGGCCATAATAAGGATGAGGTTTTTCGAAGGAAAGACTCAAATGGAAGTAGCTAAGGAAATAGGCATATCGCAAGCGCAGGTTTCCAGGCTGGAAAAGGGCGCGCTGTTGCGCATGAGAGAGCATATGAGCTAGGAGGTGAACACGAAGTGAGAGAGAGTCTACACCCTATGCTGGAGGCGCTGGTCATAGCTGTGGCGGCCGGGGCTATTCTGGCATTGGGCTGGTACATGGCGGTAGCTTATTCGTCTCAGAAAGCTTACACCCCCGACAATCTGATCCGGCTTCACATCATTCCCAACTCCGACTCGGAGCTGGATCAAGAACTGAAGCTATCGGTTAGGGACTGCCTTCTAAGGCGGATCGCCCCCGAGTTAACGCTAGAAGACGGACGGTCGCCTCTGGTGAAGCTCGAAGAACTCCTGCCCACCGTGGACGCGGTCGCCCGGGACGTCGCCCGGTCCACCGGAGTTGACTACGGCGTTCACTCGGAAATCGGCATTTACGAATTCCCTGCCGTCCGCTACACCGCAGGTACAAGACAGATCGAACTGCCTGCTGGCAAATACCTCGCGCTCAGAGTCGTGCTGGGGGAGGGAAAGGGCCGAAACTGGTGGTGTGTGATATTCCCGCCCCTGTGCTATCTGGATATCGCCGTACGGCGGCAGGTGATACAGGATATCAGGTTGCTGGCAAAGGAAGAGCTTGAGCGGCTTAACCGTCAGGGGATCCCCGCAGATGTCTTGAAACAAATCCCTCAAGATGTTCCGACGGAGGTCCGGTTCCTCCTGGTCGAGATATTGAAGTCGGGTTGGGATAAACTCGCTGCTGCCATATCCCGCTGGCAGGGATGGGTGTTTCTGTGCCCTGCGCCATAAGTAAGATCGAGCGCTCCTCCCAGTCTTTGAGGAACCGTACCTTTCGAGGACTTCCACCTGCGCCCCGCGCCATATAATGGTTGTGGGGGCATGTCGATTGATAAGGGCATCGGACCTCTCC
>DYEQ01000099.1 GCA_020725645.1 Candidatus Fermentithermobacillaceae bacterium
AACTCAAATATGCTCAAAACGGACCCTCCTCCCAGCATTCAACGACCTCTCCTTTGCATCGAGTGCTAAGGAAAGGTTTCTTGGGAGGGGGGTCAATTTCATTCCGGCGCTACGGGGTCAATTTACCACCGGCGCTCACACGGGCTCTGCCTCTCCCACCGGAAGACCCACGAAACTCACATCCCCAGCTCGCGCCTCGAGCACTTCGTTGAGGAGTCCCGGCACCAGAGGAGCGGGTTTTACGATTGCCACAAGCAAGCAAACCCGCAATCGCAGCCCATGCTCGCTTTCTCATCATCAGCCCCTCCTTCACGCCCAGAACCTCGGTAAGAGTCCTACCTTCTTTTGTTGAACACGGACCGTGTTTCCATCTTCTTCCGTACGGACGTGACGGGCCGGGTCTCAGCTCCTGTGGGGGACCCAGTCGCGTGGCATGACATTAACGAGTACAGATTATTGTGGCTGCTGTAGCAAAATGTTATAGGCTTTACAGCCGTCCCTGCGGTCCCGCGGCACGTAATGCCCGCTCCCCTCTACCAGCATTCCACATCCAAAAAGGATTGTGTCAGTCTCCACTGGGATATGCGCAAAGCCATGATGTAGAATACCATGCAGAGGCTCTTGCGTTCTCGCCCTAAACCAATCACATGGGATAAACGGAGGCCAGACATGAACAGGCTCGCCAAGCAGATAAAGGGAATTCTGTTTGACCTCGACGGTACGCTCTGGTTCAGAGGAAGGGTCATTGAGGGAGCGAACGAATCCCTGGAGTGGGCCAGAGGACAGGGGCTAGAAGTCAAGATCCTCACTAACGTGGACACGGGCACCGGCGACATGATCAGAGAGCGGCTGGTGAAAGGGGGGCTCAATGTAAGGCCCGGTGAGATCTACACTCCGGCCGATGCGGCCCTGACTTTCGTCAAGCAGAACCCGGGAAAGAGATTTCATTTTCTCGTGTCACGCAGGCTGACAACCTTCTTCCAACCGTTTTCCGTCGCCGATCCTCCTTCCGATTTTGTGGTCGTAGGAAACTGCCGCGACAATCTCTCATACGACCGCATCAACATGGCTTTTCGCCACTTGTACGAAGGAGCGCAGCTGGTAGCTCTGCAAAAGGGCAAATATCTCGTGAGGGCAGATGGCTATCACATAGACACCGGAGCGTTTGTCACAGCTCTTGAATACGCGTCGGGCCAAACGGCTCGACTACTGGGCAAACCCGAGAAGGGCTTCTTCCTGGGGTGTCTTGCCGAAATGGGACTCGCCCCCGAAGAGGTCCTCATCGTAGGTGACAGCGTTACAACGGACATCGAGGGCGCGGTCAGCATAGGAGCTGCAGGAATACTCGTGAAAACGGGAAAGTACCGGCCCGGCGATGAGGAAACACTGGCCGCCCTGCCCCGCTGGTTCGAAGTCATCGGCTCGGTAAAGCAGCTTACTCAAGTCATTGGGCACACAGGCTGAGGGTGTAGGGACGTAACTGTTCTGTCCGCAAAGCCATCTGGCTGTGTTGCCGTCCGTGTCGAATACGCCAGCAACACTATTCTCCGGCATACTTGCGATTGATGAATCGATACGTCAATGAAGGTTCTCGGGCAGCGCCGAGGATACTCAGGTTCCGGGAAGCACTGGCACGCCACGGTTTGGAGTACCCAAGTGTCGGCATCGAATTGTCCTACTGCCCGCACGAACGCAGGCAGGAGAGCCTCTGCGCCGGCACCCCCTCCATGTGAAGTCCGTCGGTATCGAACCAGTACTGCACCCCGGCCGGACCCCCGCACACCGGGTCGGTGGCTCCCCGCGGGTACGGCAATAACACGTGTCCGTTCTGGAAGAGGCGTAAACAAAAATAGGGCTGATCCGCTGTCGGGGGCGAGCTGAACCGCACCAGGATCTGGCCTTCGGAACTCATCTCGGGCCCCAGGTATACGATTCTGTAGCGGGGCTTTTCCAATGGCACCGGGCCAAAGGGATAGGTGAACTCCACCGACGTAATCCTGAACCCCGTATCACTGCACACGGCGGTGCTCCCTTCTGAGACACCTTCATCCTCGCCGACTTCCGGTTCCTGAGCGGGAGTGGGGTCGGGCTGGGGTTGGGGCACCTGAGCGCCCGCAGGGCTCTCAGGTGGTTTCTCCGCACCACTGTTTGCCCTTGCCAGTCATACGTCGAATACTTGACCGGCACGGGCGGCTCACTGAACGACCTTAGCTTGTCGTTTATCTCCGTCTCCACCTGGTCATCGGGCTTGGTCCGGTCGCAGCCGGGCGCGGGCTCGTGTCCCGTCTTTCGGTTTCTCTCGTCGGCCACGCCAAACAGCCCGAGATCGTCCGTGGTTTGCTCCCGCTGCACATCAGCGGTCTTCCTGGTCGCGGTTGGACTAGAGATTCGCCCTGGTATGCTCTGCCACCTGCCGTTTAGCAAGAGGACTTCCCTCTTTTTCAGGCACCTCAAAGGAGCCCCACGTTGCTTCCGTCAGTCCGACGATACAGAAAAACGAGAGTGATAAGCCGCTTCATCGTTCACCTCCTACAGACCCGGTCTTCACACATGCGTCCCGCGCCGATACTATAGGCCGCCTGATCGGCTCGTTCCAATGTTGACGAACGGCACATCGCCCTGTTCGGTTGCTGGTCGGGTCAAACCAAATGGGCTTACCTTCTCCGCCACCACGCAAGGGCGGTGCGTTCAACGTTCTTGATAAACGCATCCTTCCCGTCCATATAGCCTTCGATATCATGGGGAAACCGTCGGGCCAGCTCCTGTTTGAGCTCGGCATATCTCCGGGCCACTTCGGGGTTGGCACGGAGATAGTCCGGGAAAGCGAGGTGACGGTCGATTTCCGGGTTCCCCAGGGCATACACGTGAACGTGATGAGTATGGCATACGAAACCGTCCCGAACATGCGTCCGGCGGAAGTAGCGCCGCCCGGGGAGACCCAGTTCGCCCTTGGCCTCGTAACCCATCTCCTCCATGGCGCCGTTGAAACGGTCCACCACTCCGATATCCCGCACGACCGGGAGGATGTCGATGATGGGCTTCGCCGCGAGACCCGGAACAGACGTGCTCCCTATGTGGTGGATATCGACAAGCTCGCGTCCGAAGACCGCCTGCAGCCGCTCGGCTTCCTCAAGAAACTGTCGAGGCCACGCGGGATCGTAAGGAACGACTCTGACCTCGCGTACCGGTCCGTCGTTCTGCCTTTCGGAGGTCATGTTTGTCGCCTCCCCGAAGTCGTTACCTATGCGCTTCGCGAACATCCCGTTCAGGCAGCGAACCTCGTCCGTGCAGAGCATTTTGCACCTCGCGCTATGCGGAAACGTCCTGCCTGAAGCCAGGGACCAAGACTATCCATGTGTATACCTCTAGCACGACAGACCAGTCAGTCTTCCCACCATCTCGGGCTGTGGTTGCATCGCTGCCACTCCAGCAGCTAGCAGCAGAAAGCCTCCGAAGAAAACTCCCGCATCACCGAACATCCTTTCGAAAAGGGATGTCGTCACAATCAGAGGCCACGCTGAACAACCGGTATCGTACAGCATGGTGAGTTCCTGCGATCCAAGAGTCCCGCTGAAAACTGGCAAGCTGCCTACCAGTTTGATGGGTACTTTGTAACCATCATCAACTTCCGGAACCGAGTTCAGGAGCCGAGACTGTGCTATGACACCCAGCATATAGCGATTGGTCCCGACTCGGCTGGGCTGCTCTACGAACACTGTCGCGCCCGCTCCAAATAGCCCTACGGTTCCGCACTGACCGCTGGACACATGGGCAAGCAGGGATAAGGGGAAGGTGGGCATTACGAATATCGTGCCCTTGCTAGTCATGCGGCTCACCACCGCACCTTCTGAGAACCTCTTCCACGTCGACGCTTTCTTGCTCCACCACGACTCCTCGCTCAAGGATCGCGCGGATTACTCCCTGGAATATCTGATAGCGCGGGTCATCCAGGAGGGCCTCAAGTTCTTTTCGGTAGCTCCAGCTAAGCGGTTTACCACGAACCGAATATGCGTGGTAAGTGTCTTCGTCCATCAGCAACGGCTGGATGGGGATTCCCGTTCTCTTCGTAAGATGGTGGTATATCCTGAACCCACCCAGGTCAATGTCCCCCCAGTGAAGAAACTGGGGGAGGCGTCCGTCCCTGATGTACTTCTGGTAGATCTTGCGGAGAAACTCCCGCCTGGTCTTGTTGTGATATCCTCCCAGGTAAACAAGAAGGCACTCTCTCCGACCTCCCCGCTGTTGACAGAGTGCTTGAGCCAGCATGCAAAAGGGAGTAAGGTTTTCGACTGTGATGACACTATCACTACCCACATCAACGATTTCGAAGTCGCGGACCATTTTCTCCGGAAGCCCGACATCCGGGACAAAACCACTCAAATCTATGACACGCCCCTCCCCTTTTAATTTGAGGGGACCTGACACAAAAACGTGGATAGGGTTGCTTACGATCCCCAGCTCGGCTGACAGAACGTCGTTGAGCTCCGACGGATTCTGAAAATCACTCTTGTCGATTCCCAGCTCGTTCAGGTCGCCGAATTCGCAGAGTACCCTCATCAATCTCGTACTTATTGTCTCAATCCGCTTTGAGTCCCTGAAGACCCGAACACTGAACACCCTGGCAGGCATTTCTGAGGTCAACCGGGAGAGTGAATCGATGGCTTTGCAGACATCCTCGAGCCGTTCGGCATCGTCCAGCGAAAAGCTGCAAGGCAGCGAGAGACAGCTGTTCAGTCTAACTTCGAATTCTTTGAGAAACGCAATGCCAGCTCGAAGGCAAAAAACCCGGTTCGTTGGCGGAAAGCCGGGGTCATCAAGATGCCCTGTCATTTCCCCAGAGCTCTCACTTGCAGACGCCGGTGGGAACGGGTCTCGGTCTGCACTCTCGAGCTCCATCTTCCATCTCCGGAGCCACTTCGTCACCACTTTCTCCATAGAGGCTTCTTTTCTTGTCCTGGGACATCTGCCCGCTATCTCGTAGGCATCGTCAAGCCGTTCGAGGCGAAGATATACCTTTTCGACGGTCTCCCGGTCCCATGTTGCTCGCTGGACACGGATTATCCCTTGTGATTCCAGGGTAAGGGTGGCAAGGTTTATGGACTGCCTTTTCTCGGCACTCGACTCATCCCAGTAGTCTGGAAATTCCTTTTTCGAGTATCTCAGGATAACGTTACGCGCACCGGAGTCAACACCTGCGGACTCGTTCGGGGTGCACGGCCCCGTGGAAGCGCGTTCTTCTTGCTCCGGGTGATCCTCGAGTGCCGACCGAGCTGCTTCATCCCTGGCCTTCTGGATCACGTACAGCTTGGACCTTTCATACTTCTCCAACAACTTGACGAGTATCTCTCTCTTGTAGTCCTTCATCCCGTCCCTTCTCCCTCAATAGCTCGTACCGGGTTACCCATGCCTTTCGTCCGGTGTTCACTACCACCAGTGTGGAATCGACGTGCCGGACCAGGAGCTCGCACTTCTCGGTCGGCACTGCTGCAATCACTTGCAGACCTACGTCCCGGAAGAACTGCATGGCGTTTTCCATCCTGTCCACGTCCATACGGTTGAAAGCCTCGTCGAATATCGCAAGCCTCGGAGAATCAAGATGAGAAGGCCGGTAGAGTTCCATGAACGATGCAGCTATCGCGACGTAGAAGGGAGTTTGCGTCTCGCCGCCTGACCTCTCCCGGCAGACCCTCGAAAAAGAAAGGGTTTCTCCTCCGGATTCTATACGAATGTCATAATCCAGATAAGTCCGGTAATCCGTGAACTTTCTGATGTTCTCTTCGCAGCGTTTCTGGTCACTGTCGGTAATCATCGCGAAAAGCTCGTCCAGAGCGTGGCCGTGTCGTTGTCGAAATACATCCGAGAACAACGACCCCGGGCCTTCAACGGAGTTTTCGTCCATTATCATGTCGTAATACCTGCGGAAGTCGCGCGAGGGTTGAATCGAAAACTGGTATGTGTCTTTGCCGAAAACTATCTGCCCCAGAACCGTGTTAAGAGCGTTGATGGTATCCCGTGCATTTTGGACGTTCTCTTTGAGCCGGTGAATGAAGTGTTCTTTAAACTCGATTTCAGCTATTTCTTTTGCCTTTCTAATCCGCTCTTCGTAGGCGGGAAGTTCGCTCTCTTTGAGTTTCTCGTATTCTTTTTCATAATCTCCCGGATCGTCCGATGCCGGGTCGCCTCCGAACATGTATGTGACGTTGTAGTTATGTTTTGCTTCAAAAAGCTCGCGCCTGAGATTCTCGACACGAGATATCTGGGTCTTCTTGTTCGCCTCAAAATTCAAGATTATCTGGTGCGGAGTCTTGGTTCTCCTTTCGTCGGGATACCTCTTGTCTCCCGCCTCCTTGGCGTCGGGATGTTCTATGCAGTATGTCGCAATCTCCGACTCTAAGGCATTGCGTTCGGCTCCAAGACGCTCCCGCTCTCTCTTCAGGCTTTCGATTTCGGTCTCCAGTTTCCCGCATTCGGTGGCATAATAGCGGCTCTCCTCATCGCACCGCTTGATCTCCAAACGCAGGGACTCAAGCCGCTGTTCGATAACGACCAGATCGGATAGGTCCAGAGAGCTCAGCTCCGAAAGAACATCAGCCAGCTCTCGTATAGACATCGGAATCTCAAAAGTCCTCCGGCCCAGTTCAATTAAGTCACCAGCCCATTCGAGCTCCCCGAGGTAACCGAGAACGCGTTCAACGTCTCTCGCAGTACTTAGCTTGTTCTGAGCTTCAGTCATCTCCCTGTGGATCTCGTCCAGCCGGCGCTGTTTTACTTGGATCTGTGCAGGAATTGCATCTTTCCCTATAAACGGCAGCTCATACGCTTCAAACGGAATCTGCCTGGCGGTATGATTTCTGTAGGTCATGCAGGTCGGAGTTATTGCCAGAGAAAACCGCTTCATCTCGTGCTCGTTTTCGCACTTCATGACTCTCCCCAATAAGCGGGCTATGTAGGCTTGCGCGTATATGTTGTCGCTTACGACTTCCTCCGCAAGACTCCCCAGCATGGCGCTACCGGAATACTCCAGCACTTTCCCGGTGTTCACAAGACCCACCCTGGAAATATTTCTCTCGACCTTTTCCCTCTCGTAGATGGTAAGGGCTTTATCGAATTCCTCTGGCCTCACGATCAGGTCAAACTTCTGCGTGTTCAAGTACCCTTCCACGGCGTTTCTCCACTTCGGATCCCTGATCTCCAGGAGTTCGCAGAGTACCTTCGCTTCAATACCTGATTCGGCCAGGGCACCCATGAGTTCTTGCACATTCCTGGGATATGCACGACGTTCTTTTTTCAAAGAGTCCAGCTCGCGGTTGATCAGCTCATCTTCGTTCTCCAGTTCGAGAATACGTATTCCCAGACGACTCGAGAGCTTCTGCACCCCCGGTAAGTAGTCATGAGCTAGGGCGCGGAGTTGGTCGAGGTGATCCTCCAACCCAGCCTCTTGCACTCCAGCTATCTGCCGCTCGACCTCCGATAGCTGTTGCGTTAAGGAAGAATCAGCTTCAATAGTTTCAAGTGCCACCGCTCTATCTGCCAATCCCTTGACCGTCTCTCCTATCTTTCCGTGGAGGCTCAATCCCTCCGTAGCCGCCTCAAGCAACTGCATGTCGGGCTCGGACAAACCCCAAACCGCGGTTTTCTCGCGGTCACACACTATATGCCGGATGTCGTTTGCCGCTCTGAGACATTTTTCCGAAAACTTGCCGGATTTTTGAGCAAGGTCAACGAGCTTCGACCGCAGAAAAGTCTTTCGGTGCTCCAGCGTTTGTTTTTTCGTATACACAACGTTGGACGCCCTGAGCTGTATGAGTTCCTGTTCCTGATCTCTCAGTTTCTCGAGGGCATCCGTACAGTCATTGAGCTTCGTACGGATTTCACTTAGGCGCTGGTTGAGGCTAAGGCTTCTGTCGTCGATCTCCCGTATACTCTCATCGCACTCTTCGAGCTTAGCCCGGAGAATCAGATAGTCTTGAACCTCGATGGTGCGTTTTGTGGAGGTGATCTCTTCGTGCTTCTTGAGGATAGGCAGGAGCGCAGCGATCTTCTCGTTCGTCTGTCTTACCAATTCCTCGTATTCCTTGTAATGCCTGAAGTTTTCCAGCATTATCTCTACGTCTAGGGGCTTTTCGTCGAGCACATAATCGTAGACAAACTTCTGGACATCCGTGATAGGCTGAAACGCAACACCTTTTGTGATGAGTGAAAAGAACCGGTCCGAAATGTGACCCAACCTCGCCAGGATATTCCTCCGGTAATCCTCGGCACCGGTAAAAAACCTGGCATCTCGCTCAAAACGGATCTTCTCGCGGAATTCTTTTCTGCTGTAAGGTCTAAGCCTTCCCGTACTGGTTCTCTCCAGAAAGAGACTATCGTCGATCGTACGGTTTCCGATTATGAAATAGCCCGCCTCATGATCTCCGGAGGCGTAAACATCTACGACCACCCCCGCTACAAAGGATGTGTTCTTCTCCGTCTGGCAAAACTCGAGGGCAACGTAGGAAGTAAAATCGCCGTTTCTGAGGTAGACAGATTGTTCGGACCCCGTCTTGCACCGAAGATAGCCCATGAGGTCTCGCTTGCTCTGAGAATGGGCCGACTCGTTGAACCGTATCTTCCGCTGATCTC
>DYEQ01000100.1 GCA_020725645.1 Candidatus Fermentithermobacillaceae bacterium
CACTAGAATTGGGGACGGAGACGCCTTTCAGGCGCGCTGCCAGGATTCTAGGGTATCTTGTCCCTGGGGTGAGCCCGATGGCGGTCTGGGGTGTGGTGAAAGACGCGGGAGAGAAAGCTGTGATTGAAGCCGAGCAAGGGCGAGAGAGGGTCTTTGAGCGCGGGGAGGTTCCCCAGGGGAGTCGTCAGGTGGAGAAGCTACGCATAGAAGGCGACGGCGTAGTGGTGGCAATGCAGCGGGCGGACAAGCGCCATGACGAGATAAAGCTTGTTGTGGGGTATGAGGGGAAGGTCGAGGGTGCCAGACGGTCACTGAAGAACCGGCGCACAGTTGCGGGCCTGGTGAGCGGCCAGGAGATCTGGGAAGATGCCGGGGTGGAGTTTGGACGGACTTGGGATCTTGGTCGTGTCAAGGAAGTGCACGTGGGAGGGGATGGCGCTCCATGGATAAGAGAAGGGGCGGAGCTGTTCAAAGGTGAATATCACCTTGACCCGTTCCACCTGCGCAAGCGGCTGACAGAGGCCTTGAGTTTCGATAGCGTCAGCTACGAGGCGGTCAGTTCTGCGATAGGGGCTTTGGATCAAACGGCGGCTATGGAGTCACTGAATCTAGCCGCCAAGCGCGCTCGAGGGACCGCCAGGCGACGCGTGTCAGCTCTTAGGGATTACCTCTTGGCGAACTGGGACGGCCTCAAAGCGTTGCCTGAAGAAGACCGCCTGGGGGCGATCGAGGGTCAGGTTAGGCACACCATAGCTCGTCGGATGAAGAGGATCGGGGCCCGGTGGACACCCGAAGGCGCCGACCGGATGGCCCGGCTCCTCGCCGCAAAGAGCAATGACGAGCTCTTGCGCCATCTTGGGCGAAAAGCGAGTCCGGCCCCAGAGTCGATGACACTGCCTACGGTTGACATAGGGCGGATGAGCGCCCAGGCGGAGGATGTCGAAGCGTGGCTAAGGGCAAAGGTGCCAGCCCTGACCGGGCCGTTCGCCAGCCGTGAGTGGATAAAGCATGTCCTCCGCGCAATCACATCAATCCAAGAGGTAGCCTAGCGGAAGTTTCTCATTTACGGGCAGAGGTCCTCGGAGATTTCCAGTGAACCTTGACAACGTGATACCGTATCTGCAGTAAATACCGAGCTACGCGGCTTATGCCCTGAGGCATTTCCTGCCATTATTGGCAGGGTATGAGCTGGCCAGATGTATTACCCTACCCCTTGCGCGGTGCGCGACCAACTCGTCCTGGGTATGTGCGTGTTATTCTGTGGTTCAGGCAGGAATTGTTGGGCACGATGTAGAATAGCGTATTACCCTACTGTGATAGGAGGGGTATCGTGCCCAGCATCATCAAGAAGAAGAAAAGAAACC
>DYEQ01000025.1 GCA_020725645.1 Candidatus Fermentithermobacillaceae bacterium
ACACCCAACTCGAAAACGGGGATCCGGACGGTGGACAAAGCGGGCCTCATCATCGAAGCAAGGGGATCGTCGTTAACGCCGATCACGCCGACATCCTCTGGAATACGCAACCCCGATTTCAATATCGCCCTTACCGCGCCCGAGGCCATGGTATCGTCGGCGGCAAATATGGCATCCGGTGGCTCCTCGAGGGCAAGGAGCTTGCAGCAGGCGTCTTCCCCCGATTCCCTCGTGAATCCCGCGTTGACAAGGCATTCCTTTCTGAACTCCATCCCCGCTTCCGTGATGGCTTTCTTGTATCCCTCGATTCTGTCCAGAGATACGACGTACTCGGTGGCTCCCGATATCATGGCGATCCTCCGGTACCCGGCCTCGATGAGGTGGCGCGTGGCCATATACCCTACCTTGACGTTGTCGTTGTCCACATAGCTTACGGGAAGATCGTCCAGAACCCGACCGATGAGGACAAACTTTCTTTTCTCCTCCACGAGATGGCGGAACAGCGGGTCAGACACCCTCGAGCTCGTCACAATCGCGCCGTCGACCCGTCGGGATCGTAGCGCGGCCAGGGTTTGAGCTCGCTCGACTTCGGGGTCATCCGTCATTATCAGGAGGAGGTAGTACCCGTGTTTGCTGAGAACAGATCCGATGCCCCTGATGACCTCGGGGAAGAACGAGTTGGCAAAGGCGTTCTCGGGGGAACGGCTTACTACGAGACCGATGGTGCCGGCGGTCTTGGAAGCAAGGCTGCGGGCAATGGCGTTCGGGTGAAAGTCCAGCTCTTTCATAGCTGCTCGCACCCTCTCCTTGGTAGCGGCGCTGATCCGGTCGCTCCCCGAAATCACCCTTGAGACGGTGGATACGGAAACGCCCGCCCTTTGCGCTACATCTTTCATCGTCGGCACCAGTTCTGTCGCCTCCTCCAACTCGGAAATGCCGGCCAGGCTACCGGGTTCCCTCAAAACCTTGGCGTTTGACCTGCTTCCGACCTTTACTTTCGATGTTTACTTCCGGTATTTGCTCCTCTGAGGGACTCGCTAGCGTTTGACGAGGTTCATCTCGGTTTTTGCGTCGAACAGGTGCACCTTCTCCATGTTAACGGCGACCCTCCAGGTCATACCGTCTTTTACATTGACGTGGGGACCGACGCGGGCCGTCAAAGACGCCGTTCC
>DYEQ01000026.1 GCA_020725645.1 Candidatus Fermentithermobacillaceae bacterium
ACTGATTTTGCTGAGTGCTTCGCGTCCTTCGACCAGGGACTTAAGATACTTGTAGACACATTAGAAGTACGAACTGAAGTATACGTTTCCGATCAGGTTATGGACGAGCTCAGCCACCTGTACCGATGGCGTTCGAAAACGCACATAGTCGAGCGAATCCGTGACGCGGTCAACGCAGGTCTGATCGGGTGTCTTAAGATCTGCGCCGTAAGCGAAGACGCACAACTGTTTAACCGGTTGACAAGTGGCGGTTCTTCCAGCCTGCCGATCATGGGGGCCGGAGAGGCAGCTGCAATAGTCCTCGCCAAATCTTTATCCGGGACAGTTGCCAGCAATAACCTGAAGGACGTCAAAAGGTACTGCCAGGATAACGGAATCGGGCTCATATGTACCGAGGACGTGATCAGTCTAGCGGTCTATAAGGAAAAAGTGACGATTGAACACGCAGCTTACATATGGGACAAGCTTAAAAAGGATGGTCGATGTTTACCGAAATACGACTTCTATGAAGCCTACCAAAAGTTCGTGAATGGACGTCCCCTTTAAAAAAGTGTCGTTGCAACGTGCCACTTCTACAGGCGCGTCCGCCGTACTCTTTAACCACGTCTGTCATCCACGCCAGGCATAGCGCACGACCTGCTGGTTCAGGGGTTGTTCACTCTGTTTGCACACTGGGCATGGCCTGGCGTTGGGCCGCTGGCGGTTTGTGCCAAATAGGGATATGATATAAAGCAGGCTGGTTCATGAAGGTGTTACTCTCTTGGTCACGCGGACAGCAATGTGCGGGACCAAAAAGGGCGCCTGGGATAGAAACACAGCCGGATAAGGAGTGTGGTCAAACGTGACCAAGAGATTGTACTTCGGGAACCTCAGTTGGGATGTCACAGACGATGACCTCGCGAACGCCGTTTCGCAGTACGGAAAAGTCGTGTCTGCGCGCGTGGTTTCGGATCGCAAGTCCGGGCGTTCACGAGGATTCGGGTTCGTCGAGGTCGAAGACGCGGACGCGCAAACCGTCATCGATTCGATGAACGGCCTCAACTGGAATGGCAGAGTGTTGACGGTGAGCGAGGCCCGGGAGAGGGAAGAGAGAGTTGGGCGCAGGGGCGATAGGGGCAGAGACGTTAGGGGAAGACGTTTCTAACTACTGAACGGACCGCAAGACTGGCCTCCGGGTTTTCCGGGGGCCGTTTTTCATGCGGGGGAAGAAACGCCGGGGAGCTGTGGACGTTCGGGCTGTCCCTCTCGTATGTTCGGGTGGCCGGGCGGTTGGAGCAGCAGGGCTGTCAAAGAAGGACACCGGCGTTCTAACATCGTACTACTATAGAGGCTTCTTACGGGTATAGAAATAAAATAGGTAAATAATGGGAGATAAAGTTTGGCAGAGCGTCTACTCACCTTTCTCAGGTTCCAGAGAAACGCAACCCTATACCTCCAGAGCATCTCTATGAGCTCCCTGGCACAGGGAGCTTATGGGGTCATACAGGGCCTGTACATCATCTCCCTGGGATTCGACGAAACGGTTCTCGGGACGATTTTGTCTACGCGGATGCTTGCAGCTGCAATTGCCTCAGTGCCAGCCGGGGTGATTTCGGACCGGCTGGGGCGGAAACCGGCCCTGGTCGCCGGGGGCCTTCTTACCACTGTAGGATATCTTGGCATGGCCGTGACTTCCTCTTCGCTCGTAATGATTGTTTGCTCGTGTATCGTCGGACTCGCGCAGGCGTGTCAGATGACGTCGGGAGCGCCGCTTTTGGCCGAGTCAAGCACCCAGGAAGACCGCGCCAGGCTCTTCGGGGTCAACTTCAGTCTTTCCATGTTTGTCAGCATGGTCGGGAGCCTACTTGGAGGGTTCCTCCCTCGTCAATTGAGGTGGCTCGGCCAAGCTACCGCTTTCCGGTTTTCGCTGGCCCTGTTCTCCATCGTGACTCTCATTGGCGTCCTTCCTGCATTCAAGATAGTCGAGGACCGCCGGCCAGGCAGTGAGGTATGGTTGGGACGCAGGAACAGTCGTGAGACGGAACCGGCGAATTTCGTGGGGGGTTACGTAGTGGGGGGTTACGTAGATGAAGTAGATGAGGTAGCTGAGGGAGATGAGGGAGATGAGGGAGATAAAGCAGAGAAACGCCCAGCAGTAATTCGGGTGGGAGTGCGAAAAGCTTCCGCGGTTCTCCAAGTTGCCTGGGAGGAAATCCGGTCGCTTGCCGTCGTCATGCGGAATAGGGACGTTACCGGCCTTCTGGCCTACAACGTGTTAATCGGCTTCGGTGCGGGACTGGTCATCCCGTTTTTCAACGTGTTTCTTTCGGGAAAACTGGGAGTGGATACCGCAGTTATCGGGCTGATCCTGTCTTTCACTCACGGAGCTACGGCCATCGCCGGACTCATTGCTCCCGTTCTTGCAACCAGGTATGGCAAAGTCAAGACGGTGGTAGGAACGCAGGTGGCGTCTATTC
>DYEQ01000027.1 GCA_020725645.1 Candidatus Fermentithermobacillaceae bacterium
AGAAGAACGGCCGAGGCCCAACCCTTACCCTCGAGGGAAAGAACGTCGAGAGCGACACCGACCAAAGGGAGAGGAACAAGGAGGAAGTCAGCCGTGGAAAAGGAGACCGAAGGCATCGTAAAACCCGACCAACCGGGGACGCAGGGGACTGAAACGCCAGACCGTCAGTATCCCCAGGCTCAGGACGCTCCCCTTTCGTCCGAACATGCGGCGGGCAACGAACCCGACCAAGCTAGAGAACAGGACCGTACAGAGGAAACTACACAGGGAACCCGGTCTCCGGGTGTGCCCGGGGCTGGACCGGGCCCCGAAAATCCCCCTTTCCCTCCGCCAGAGCTTCCAGCTTCCGTTGATAGAACAGCTGCGACCTGCGACGAGTGGCGAGCCCGGTTGCCTTCGGACGGCTCTTTGTCTCGTGAGGATGATTCTGAGAGACCTTTCGAGCATCCCTTCGCAGGCGAAGAACCCGGCAGGGTGGCCGTAGAGGAACCTCCCAGGGAACCACCGTTGACCCCGGAGGAAAGGGTCGTGATCGAGTATCGCGAGACCCCGGAGGCGCAGGAGATTCCGGAAGCGGTGGAGACTCCCGAGGCCGTGCAGGCGCCCGTCGAATTCCCTTACGTCGTAAAGACGAAGAGACCCCGGATCGAGACAGGGCCTACCATGAAGGAACTCGAGAACATGACCCTCGTGGAGCTCAACAAAATGGCGAGGCAGCTCGGGATTCAGGGATACTCCGGCCTGAGGAAGAAGGAGCTCATATTCGAAATCCTGAAGGCGCGGGCCCAAGCCGGCGGCCTCATTTTTGCCGAGGGGCTCCTCGAGATCATGCCGGAGGGTTACGGTTTTCTGAGACCCGCTTTTTACTTCCCGTCGAAGGATGACATTTACGTCTCGCCCTCGCAAATCAGGAGGTTTGACCTCCGTACGGGGGACCTGGTCTCCGGACAGGTCAGACCGCCCAAGGATACCGAACGATACTACGGTCTTCTGCGAGTAGAAGCTATCAACGGTGAGGACCCGGACCTCGCAAGGGAGAGGCCGAACTTCGAAGCTCTCACGCCGATCTTCCCCAACGAAAGGTTCGTTCTGGAAACCATCAAGAACGAGACCTCGGGAAGGCTTCTCGACCTCATCGCCCCCATCGGAAAAGGGCAGAGAGGCTTAATAGTCTCACCACCCAAGGCCGGAAAGACGATGCTTCTCAAGAAGATCGCCAACGCTATAACGAAGAATTCGCCGGACACGTATCTGATGGTGCTCCTCGTCGACGAGCGCCCCGAGGAAGTCACCGATATGCAGAGATCGGTCAAAGCTGAGGTCATAGCTTCCACTTTCGACGAGCTGCCCGAAAACCACGCCAGGGTCGCCGAGATGGCTCTGGAACGGGCCAAACGCCTCGTGGAGAACAAGCGGGATGTGGTAATACTCCTCGACAGCATCACGAGGATGACCCGGGCCTATAACCTTGTGGAGCCGCCTTCCGGCAGAACCTTGACAGGCGGCATGGACCCCGCTTCTTTCCACAAACCCAAGCGGTTTTTTGGGGCGGCCAGGAACATCGAAGAGGGTGGGAGCCTCACGATACTGGCGACCTGCCTCATAGACACGGGAAGCCGCATGGACGACGTGATTTACGAGGAGTTCAAAGGCACCGGCAACATGGAGGTTCACCTGTCCCGGGAACTCTCGGAAAAGAGGATATTCCCGGCCATCGACATCAAGAGATCCGGGACTAGAAGAGAAGAACTCCTCATGCCCAAAGAGGAGCTGGAGGCCATCTGGTTGTTCCGGAAGATGACCAACGACCTTGAGCCGGACAAAGTGCTTGAGGGGCTGATCGAACTTCTTAATCAAACCAGGTCAAATAAAGAAGCTATACCCCTCATCAAAAAGCGGCTCTCGATGATGAGGTAGTAGTGGTGGAAGGGCAGTAAGGTTGTTAGCATGACCGCTTCGGGTTTTGCCGTTCGGCAAGTTCGGTTTCTCCTGGGCGGCGCTGTTGCCGTCGGGTCAGCATAGCCGCTTTACATTTCACAGTGCGGTAACACAACCGATACTCCCTTGAAAAGTTCCTCCCCTAACATGGGGTCGAACCGAGCACCAAAAGGGAGGAATCGGTGTGATCGCGAAAACGCTGAGGGCAATGGCGACGGCCTCTCTTCTCCTGGCCGGAGTTGCTCTCCTCGTATCCGGATGCGGCCCGAAACAAGTTACCATCCAGATGAACGGCTCTACCTCGGTGCAGCCGCTTGCCGAGGAACTCGCCAGGGTTTACATGGAGAAGTACCCCACCGTTAAGATCACGTACGCCGCTACGGGTTCTGGCGCGGGAATCAAAGCCGCACGCCAAGGAACTCATGATATAGGCACGAGCTCCCGCGAACTCAAACCCGAAGAGAAGACCATCAAGGAATTCAAGGTAGCTATCGACGGCATCGCCATCGTAGTTCATCCTTCTAACACGGTGTCAGACCTCACCATCGAGCAGGTACGGAAGATCTTCTCCGGTGAAATCAGCAACTGGAAAGATGTAGGCGGCTCCGATGCCCCTATTACCGTGATTACCCGGGAAGACGGGTCCGGCACGAGGGGTGCCTTCATGGAGGTCGTCATGCACGAGTCACAGATAAAGCTCGACGCGGTGGTACAGACCAAGACGGGCGCGGTGATGACCGCCGTTGCCTCAGACCAGAATGCCATCGGGTACGTTTCGCTGGGCTCGCTGGACAACACCGTGAAAGCTCTTGCCATCGACGGAGTGAAGCCCTCCGTGGAGACGGTGAAGTCGGGCTCGTACAAGATTCAAAGGCCCTTCCTGTTCCTTACCAAAGAAGAGCCCCAGGGAGAGGTCAAGAAATTCATGGACTTCGTACTGGGCGCGGATGGTCAGAAGATCGTGAAGGACAAGGGCTTCATTCCGGTCAAGTAAGGCACTAACAGCCGAACCGAGGTATCAGCAGGATGACTGAGTAAGGTGTACCGGTAGGGACAACTCGTGGAGGTCTGGAGTGAGCTTTCGATGGATGATTCCCTTAGACAAAGAGGAGCCCAAGCTCCCCCCT
>DYEQ01000004.1 GCA_020725645.1 Candidatus Fermentithermobacillaceae bacterium
GCCGAGGCCATGCCCGACTGGAACTTCATTTTTGTCGGGCCCCCGCTTGGGCTCGATCCAAAACGGCTTCCCAGGCGACCCAACATGTTCTACCTTGGCGAAAAGAGCTATGACGAGCTCCCTTCCTACGTCGGGGCCTTCGACATGGGGATAGTTCCATTCGAGGTGCGGGAGGTCACCCGGGCTTCCGACCCGATCAAGGTTTATGAATACCTGGCCGCAGGAAAGCCAGTGGTCGCGACGGACCTGCCGGCTCTGGCGGGACGACCCGACGTCTATGTGGCGAAGGACGCCTCGGAATTCTGCACTATGCTTCAGAGAGCGGTGGCGGAAGATTCGGCGGCCCGCCGCGAGGCACGGCTCGCCTTTGCGCGGGAGAACTCCTGGGAAAACAGGGCCAGGCGAATTATGGCTATCGTGGAGGATGTTTTCCGCTCAGGAGTCGGATGAAAGGTTCGCCCCAGGCGACTCCCGGTTGAGCCTTTTCACCAAAAGGCGGTTACGGTCCTGCTGCCTTTACGTGCGTTTCGTTAAGGTCCCGCCGACTGGCTGTCTCAGGCTAGGGCAGGCTGGCCAGGACCCGCCGTCCCGCTACTCGCCCGAAAGGAGCTTCTGCCTTTAAGAGAAGCTTCGTCCTTGCCGAAGGTAGGCTGGACGGGAGCGGTCAGCTTCCTAACAACTCCCGGGTGAGGAACCATTTCCGTCGCGATCTATCATAGTAAAGCTCAAACGTCCGGCCGTCCGTGGTTTTTACCCGGTAGTAGGTGCGATGGCGCCTCTGCCACCAGTGGCGGCGTTTCGGAGGTGCCGTGCCGAAACCCCAGTCATCCCAACGGCTGATGATTTCCGAGACAGCTGCCTCCTGTCCGCTCCAGCTGAGAGTGAGCGGCCGCTTGTATCCGGGTTCCTGCGAGTATGTGACCTTCACGGGGGAACCTATGAACCTACTCTGGGGTGTCTTTCCCCGGATGCCCGGGTCGGTCGCACCTCCATCTCTCCGGTCTTCGGACGTCATGTCCCGACCCCCTCAAGACAAGTATAACGGAACCTCCCTACAGCTTTGATCGTATTGGTGACAGAAAGACCGCAACCACATGAGGTCGGGGCACCAATTATCAGGTAAATCCTAAGAACAAGTATAATTACTAAAAGCGGCCCAAGGCCAAAACCTCCGGCGCTGATACTTTTTCCGCTCTTTAGCGTAATCCGATACTGAGCTAGGTTAGCATGGGCGAGTCCGGAGCATGTAACTTTCAACGGAGGACGGGGGCTCAGGGACCGGGCCAGGCCGGTAAAGGTAAGCTTACCGAGTACAGCGACCGGGTCAAAAAGGGCTTTCTACCGAACCCGACCAGGCAGCCGAGACTTCGAGTTAGGCGAGCGGGTTCAGAAGATGGGGGGCTTACTACTGGCAAGCGACTCACTTCTAATCCAGAGAGCCCTTCGTGGGGATCGAGACGCGTTCGCCGAGCTGGTAGGCAAGTATCACAAGCAGGTATTCAATCTGGCCTACCGGCTTACGGGTAACAGGGAAGACGCTATGGATGTTACCCAGGAGACGATGTTTCGCGCTTACCGGTCTCTGTCCTCTTTCAGGGAGGGAGCGGACTTCCTTCCCTGGGTGTACCGGATAGCTTGGAATATCTGCGCCGATCGGGGGAGGAAGAAGAAGAGGATCCCTGCCATGTCGTCGCTGGAGGGTAACGAGGCGGAGGCCAGGACCCTTCCTAACCCGGGACCGTCTCCCGACGAGGATGTGGAGAGGGAGGAGCTGAGGCGGACTCTGGAGGCGGCGATATCCAGGCTAAATGACGGATATCGTGAGCTCGTGGTCATGTTCCACGTAGATGGGTTATCCATAAAGGAAATCTCGGAAATAACCGGACTCAAGGATACCGTGATAAAAAACCGGTTGTATCGGGGAAGACGGATGTTAAAGGAGATCCTTCTGGAAAGCGGGTTTGCTTATTGAGGCGGGCAGGTAGTTCTCAAGCGGGACCGTGCATACACCGGGTTCGTGGAGGACCCGGTGAGCTGGGTCCGACCACGAACCGTTGTCGAGGCGTAACACGATGATCGGGGGTGTTCCGGCTTGGTGGTCTTAAGATGTCCGGACGATTTTGAGATCGACCTTTACCTCGACGGAGAACTAGGGCCGGAAGAAAGCGAAGCTATCTTGAGGCACATCGAGACATGCCCGCGTTGTCATGAACGGGTTGAAGCTGAAAAGAGGTTCCGTGACGCGTTGCGGCAGATACCTGTGGTCGCTCCGCCTCCCGAGTTTTCGGATCGCCTTGTAAGCATGGCTCGACAATGGGCTCTTGAAGGAAGGCCTGCGCCAGTTCCATCGAGGTACGCGGCAGTTATATCTGAAACGACATCCCAAGACGTACCTGAAGGGCTTTCCCGGGGGATGTTTGGTCGAGTATCGGGGTGGGTGCTCGGAAGGACAGCGGCGTTCGTCGAGGGTCTGGTGGTCGGAACCCGCGGTTTCTTCGGCCGCGTCGAAGTGCGTCGGGCGATTGCTCTGACGGTAATGGTGATGGCGACATTCGTCCAGATTCACCTGGGAGCTCTGGGGATCGGGGGCGGGCTCGGACACGGATCCGCTCCGGGGATGGAGGTCCTGGACGAAGCGGTCACTTTCTTCAGGACCTTCTCGTTCAGGGATTTCATGAAACACGTCTCGGAACTGTGGAGGGCGTTCCAGGCTGGCGGGAGTGATACCGCTGTCATAGCGATGAAGGCGCTTTTCGGCTCGGAGTCCCTTATCACCATCGCTCTGGGCATGGGACTCGTCCTGGTTGTTACGTGGAGGAGACGCCGGGTGAGGTTCTCCGAAGATTAGGTCAAAGGGCTTTGGACGGACACGATCGGGAGGTGCGCGGGTCTTGAGCAAGAGACTATATAGGTCAAGAAGCGATGCCATCCTCGGCGGGGTGGCGGGAGGTTTGGCCAAGTACTTTGGTGTGGATGTCGTGGTGGTGAGACTTCTCATCGTCCTCATGGCGTTTCTGTTTCCGACTGGGGGCGTTATAGCCGCCTACATCATAGCGTGGCTTATCATACCACTTGAGCCCAAGGCGCCCGAAAAGGTCGAAACCCGGAGGCTCGAGAAACGGCTGGGAACGGACGAGGGACGCCCGGCAACCGGCGCCGGAATCCGCTCCGAGGCGGGCGAGGTGCAAACAGGGGCACCCGCTCCCGAGGGGACCGAGAGCGGGACAATGCCTGGACCGGCCGGGTCGGGAACGGAGGTTCGACCACCCGAGCTCATAAAAGGTGAAGCCGTAAAGGTCTCGGGGAACCACGATACCGCGACCAGGCATTTTTTGGGCTGGGCTTTGATGATCATCGGCGCAATCCTCCTCGTTCGACGGTTCACTCCGCCGTTCTGGTGGGAGATGCCTTTCAGGGTCCTTACCCAGTGGTGGCCTCTTGCCCTGGTAGCTCTGGGTGTAGTTATCGTAGTTTCTGCGTTGCGACGGTGAAATGACTGCGGTGCGGCGGGGCGGTAGAGATTCGTCGTCAATCGTAACCGGAGGTGGCTTCGATGATTAACAGGGTGGTTACGGGCGTTGTGGTGATCATAGTGGGCTTGATGCTGCTGATGAACACCACCGGCAAGCTTCCGTGGTACGTATGGGAGTCAGTCCTGGCTTACTGGCCTCTAATCCTCGTAGGTATCGGTATCCAGATACTGTTCGCAAGATGGAGGATCCCCGGTATAGCGCTGGCCGTCGTCGCCATGCTGGTTCTCGCGGTACTGGATCCATTTGGGCTGGGCAGATACCCGTTAAGACATTACAGGTTCACTCCACGCATCGTTCCACGCAGGATCATCACAGTGCCCGCAGAGTTTCACGAAAAAACCGTGGAAGTCCCCTTGACGCCGTCGCTGGTGGCTCTGAGTATATCCGGGGACTTCCCCGTCTGCGACTTTAGATTGAAGGGTGACCCGGAGGTGACCTCCGGGGAGAAGAGTCTTGCCCTTCAAGGAACGGTAAGGTGGCTGGGGATAGAGCCCCGGACGGATGTGAGAACGTCTCCGGGGGGTTCCCTCGGGCCGGGGGAGACGGCGGTGTTGATAATGGACAGCAGCGGATCGGTGCCTGCCGAGTCAGCCGAGTACCACTGCGATTTCCGCCTGAATCCCTCGATCCCGACAGCTGTTAGAATAGACTCCGGGGTCGTGACAGCGGATATCGATGGTTCCAGGGCTGCTCTCGACCGGATCGAAATCGAGGGTGGGGCCGTTGACCTCAAAATCAGGTACGGCTTGTCCGGCAGACGTCAGACCCTTTCGGTTGATTCAGGGGTCATTTCCCTTGAGATGACCGTAGACAAAGAATGCGGGTTGAAGCTGCGAGTATCCGGTCCGCCGCTGGTGGTCAGGCATAACTTCTCCCAGGCCGGCCTCGTCAGAGAAGGCGATTACTGGGTTACGCCCAACTACCTCAAAGCCAAGACCAGACTTGACGTAACCATCAGCTCCGGCGCCGGGAACATCACCCTCCATCGCGTTTCGTGGTAACTGCCCCGTCAGCTCTTGGTAAGAGCAAAGTTACATTTATCCTGCCTGCAATGACGCAAAGCCCGTTATCTTCATCCCATCCGGAAATTCCCTCTGGTTTTTGGACACACTTATATCCGTATTGCTCCCGGAGGCTTGAAGAGCATCTCCGGGGTTCTGCCGGCATACGTCCAAATCGTTCCGGCGCCTGTGGAGGTTGCTGGAAGTTCGTCCGAGCTCACAGAAGGCGACAAACGGAACGACATCCCCGGAAGAACAGAGGCAAGACAGCCGGCAGAACGTCTTAAGGGCTTGAGGCAGGTGGGTAACGATTCTGGTAGGAATTCCGAGGGTGCTTTCGTTCTATTACCTCTTTCCCATGTATCGCACGTTCCTCAAGGAACTGGCAGTACCGTTCATCGAATCGGAGGCGCCGGCCACGCGTGCACTGGACGGGCTTTCCCTGTCTCCCACCGACGAGCCGTGTCCCGGTGTGAAAATCGCGTTTTACCATTGTAAGACCCTCTTGGACCGCGGGTGCGACGTCCTCTTTTTGCCGGCTCTGGTTTCGCTATCCCGGACGAGCTACTGCTGCCCGAAGATGATGGGGCTTCCCGACATGATCAAGGCAGGTCTCGATCTCGAACCGGAGCGACTCATAAGCCCGGTCATAGACGTGAAGGAAAATCCCCGCTGGGAGCGATCGTGGGTCAAAGCGGCATACGCCCTCGGGGTCAAGGACCGCACCCTCGCCCTTAAGGCAGTGAAGCGGGGATGGATGGCGTGGGCGGCCACGCAAAGCGCCATGGCTCGCCACGAAATAGCGGTGCCGCGGATGATCGAAGGTTCGTTCGACGAAGCGGATAAGACGAGTTCCGGTCGGAAATCGCCGGTTACGGGCCTCATGGGACACGCTTACGTTCTCTACGACGTGTTCGCGGCTGGCATCTTCGATATGGTGAGTTCTTTCGGAAGAGCGGTAACGCCGGAAATGGTTTCGGAAGAGTCCGCCCTGGCCGGAGTCAGGACTATCTTCGAAGGGGAAAAACTCTGGTCATTCGAAGCTCACATCCTCGGCGCCTCGTTCTACCTACTCAGGAACCGCCTCGTGGACAGGATGATATTCGTATCGTCCTTTTCGTGCGGACCTGCGTCGATAATAGAGGACTACATCGAAGAGGAGGCAGAACGTCAGGGTATTCCCTTTTTGGGGCTGGTGGTTGACGAGCACACGGGCCATCTCGGGCTCCTTACCAGGATAGAAACGTTCATGGACGCCACGGCGCACGTGGCCAGGCCGGGAACTTTAGTGTCGCTCGGGGCCGGGGAAGACGCGGATGCCGGCAGCGGGAAGCCGGCCGCCACCGGGACGCAGGTCTCTTACGTGAGAGGCCCGGAAGTTCCGTCGCGACCCGGCATAGTGACGATGGGAAACCTCCACATCCCTCTCAAATCTCTATTTCACGAGTGCGGCGTGGACGTCTTGACTCCGCCAGACCTTTCGGACCACCTGGTCGCCCTCGGGAGGGAGCTTGCGCCGGAGTTCATATGCTACCCCATGGTGGCGCTCCTTGGACAATGCAGGGAGCTTTGTCGCGCCGGGGCGGACAGGGTCGCCATGGTGATGGGGAAAGGCAGATGCCGGCTGGGATGGTATGCCCAGGTGATGGAGAATCTCCTCCGCCGCGCGGGATACAATGTGGCAGTGGTCGGGTTCGATTCGCCTTTCCCCTGGAGGGAGAGGGGGAGCGCTTTCCTCCAGCAGGCGCAAAAGGTCATTGGGAAGCCGGCGGTGCGGTTGGTAATCCGGGGAGCGTCGCTCGCTCTCTCCAAGCTTCTTCTCCTGGAACAGGCCGAGGAGATGCTGAGGGAGCTCAGGGCGTATGAAATCCCGCGGGGTAGCGGCGATGAACTCTACCGGGGGTTTCTTCGGGACCTGGACGTGGCATCTTCCACCGGCGCCTGCGTCAGGGTTTTCAGGCGTTTCCGCGAAGCGTGCATGGAAGTTCCAAAGGCCCGAGAGCCGGTGGTGACGGTAGCTGTCGTCGGCGAGATTTACGTTCTCAACGAGCCGTTTGTGAACAAACATATCGAGCGGGTTTTAGGTTCCTTCGAAGAACGGGTGAGGGTCAAACGGCACCTCACGGTGATGAGCTGGCTGAAAAGGCACATCCTAGCCGTGCCTTCGTCGATCTTGCGGGAGATCAGGGTAAAGCGGGCGGCCGCCCCTTACCTCGGCCTTTCCGTGGGCGGACATGGGCTCGAGAGCGTAGGAGAGTCGGTGCTTGCGGCCCAGTCCCGGGTTGACGGTGTGATTCATCTCTTGCCCTTCACGTGCATGCCGGAGGTGGTGGCCCAGAGCGTCCTCGTGAAGGTTGGCGAGGAGCTGGACATTCCCATCCTCTCATTAGTGCTCTCCGAGCAAACCGGGGCGGTGGGTTTGAGGACCAGACTCGAAGCGTTCGTGGACCTTTTATGGGGGAGGAAACGGTCTTTGCCGGAACGTGCCGGGCGCTGTTTAGTCTTGTGAGGACTGGTGGTCGACTCGTGGGTGACTTTGGACAAAACCTGGGCCGAAAATCCGCGGATGAGCTGAGACAGGACCCCGTACCCCAGCTGGACCGGAGCGTCGTTAAAGACTCCCTCCGGAGCCCGGTGGGAGATCCAGCGCGAGGTTCTACCGGGGACCGCTTCATCGGAGTGGACGTGGGATCGGTGACGACCAAACTCGTAGTGACCGACTCGAGGGGAGAGGTCCTCCAGGAAGAGTACATACGGAATAACGGAAGCCCTATCGAAGCGGTTCAAGAGGCGTTCGGAAAGCTGGCCTCCTCCGGCCTCGACGGAAATCTCAAGGGGGTCGGGACTACGGGTTCCGGAAGGTTTCTCGCCGCGGCCATAGTTGGCGCGGACGTGATAAAGAACGAGATATCCTGCCATGCCCGGGCCGCGCGGGAAGCTTTCCCGGATGTGGGGACGGTCATCGACATCGGAGGGCAGGACTCGAAGATCATCTTCTTTAAAGACGGCTACCCCGTGGGATTCAACATGAACACGATCTGCGCCGCGGGAACCGGGTCTTTCCTCGACCACCAGGCCTCGAGGCTGGGGATTCCCATCGAGGAGTTCGGCGAATGGGCGTTGAGATCCCGTTCACCGGCGCGGATCGCTGGTCGCTGTGGCGTATTTGCCGAGTCTGACCTCATACACAAGCAGCAGTTGGGTTACAGAAAAGAGGACCTCATCGCTGGCCTGTGCGAAGCTTTGGCTGCGAATTACGTGGTTAACGTCGCTAGGGGCCATCCCATCCGGTCCTTGGTCCTCTTCCAAGGGGGAGTCGCCGCCAACAAAGGGATGAAAAAAGCGCTCGAGGACAAAATCGGACTGGAGATCATCGTCCCGCCCCACTTCAAGGTGATGGGCGCTTTGGGAGCGGCGCTGTACGCCGCCGATGCGGCGAGGACCAACGCGGCCCACGGGGGGAGTGGCCCGGAGCATCCGAAGCTCCCCGTGAAGGAAATTGCGTCGAGCATCTCCTCGTTTTCCGCCACATCAAGAGGATTCATTTGTGAGGGATGTGCCAATTCCTGCGAAATTCAGGAGATATCCATAAACGGAAAGATAGTCGCCCGGTGGGGTTCCAAGTGCGGCAAGTGGGAAGTAGTCCCAAGCTCGGGCGCGTCAGCGCTTTGACGAACCGGTGTGGCATGTTTCTCTGTGAAGTGTCTTTGTATCCGTCGTGTATTCCCTTTGCTCAAGATTTCCTTACGATAGAGAAGGACCTGTAACCGCCGGGATAAGGGCGATACATACCGGCAACGGGCGGATAACGTAGGGAGGGACCGGACATGGATAAACCAGCCTTGAAAACCGATGTTTCGGAGATACTGGATGGATTGTTTGAGGAGACGGTTGCGGTAAGTCTCGATGTATGGAAGTTTGCCGAACTCGGGCTCGAAGAGGAGAAATCGGCACGGGCACATGCCAGATTTCTTGCGGACAAAGGATTCCGGGTTACAGAGGGTGCAGGAGGTCTTCGCACCGCATTGATCGCCGAATGGGGGCACGGGAAACCGGTCATCGGTTTTCTTGGAGAATACGATGCCTTACCGGGGTTGTCTCAGGCGGTTTCCACCGAGCAGAGTCCTCTCGTCCAGGGAGGGCCTGGTCACGGATGCGGTCATAACCTCCTCGGGGCGGGCGCTGTTGCTGCAGCTGTAGCTCTCAAAGAATATCTGGCAAAAAGGGGCGGAGAGGGCACCGTAAGATACTACGGCTGCCCGGCGGAGGAAACCTTGATCGGCAAAGTGTTCATGGCGACGGACGGGGTGTTCTCCGACCTCGATGCCGCCATCACATGGCACCCCGGAGACATAAACACGGTAGCTATGGGGAGTTCCAACGCGGTCAACTCGGCCCGGTTCGTTTTCCACGGCAGGACAGCTCATGCTGCCGGAGACCCGCACAACGGCAGGAGCGCTCTGGATGCCGTGGAGCTCATGAACGTTGGCGCAAACTACCTGAGAGAGCATGTGATCCCGGATGCCCGGATTCACTACGTCATCACCGATGGGGGAGGGCAGCCCAACGTCGTCCCCGCCCGCGCCGAGGTCTGGTATTACGTAAGAGCTCCTCGCCGAAATCAGGTGGAGGAGGTTTACGCGAGGCTTCTCGATGTCGCCAAAGGTGCAGCACTCATGACGGGCACCGCCTTCGATGTGGTCTTCCTCTCCGGATGTTACGACGTTCTCCCCAACGAAACTTTGGGCCAGGCCGCCATGGCCTGGCTGCGGCAGGTCGGGGCACCGGCTTTCGACGAGCGGGATATGGAGTTTGCCCGGAAAATCGCGGCAACCGTCGAGCCCCGGCAGAAGGAGCAGTATCTGGAGCGGGTGAACGCTCCCCAGGAGCTCTATGAGCAGGTTATGAACACAACGGTGGTCGAGCCTCTCGACAAGGGAAAAGTCCTACCCGCATCCACGGACGTGGGAGATGTGAGCTGGATTACCCCGACCCTTCAGGTATACACGGCCTGCTGGCCCATCGGCGTACCGGGTCATTCCTGGCAGGTAACAGCTTGCTCGGGACACCCTCTCGGGCAAAAGGGGATGCTCGTGGCCTCTAAAGTCATGGCCCTCACCGCTGTAGACCTGGTCGAAAAGCCCGAACTTCTCGCCCAAGCTCGGGAGGAGTTCGTCCGGAGGACGAAGGGGCGGGAGTATAAGAGCCCGCTGCCGGAGGGTCTTGCAGCTCCCGTCAGCCCCCTCAGATAGACGTTTATGGCAGAGAATTTCCAGCAGGTTTGAGCGGTAAGAAGGTTTAGCGAGTTGTCTATAGAACTTCATTAAAGGTGCCGGGATCTCTTCTTTGGGGGAGGTTTTTCTAATGGTCGGGGAGTTCAAAAACGAGCCTCTGGTCAACTTCGACGATCCGCAGGTCAGGGCCAAAATGCTTGATGCCCTCGCCCGCGCCGAGAAGGAGATGGGCAAGGAGTATCCTCTCATCATCGGCGGCGAACGAATCTTCACCAAGGACAAGATAAAGTCCATCAATCCGTCGAACCCCTCCCAGGTGATGGGCTACGTCTCCAGAGCTTCCAAGGAGCACGCCGAGCAGGCGATGCAAGCGGCGCTCAAGGCTTTTCACACGTGGAAGAGGGTAAGCCCCGATGCGCGGGCTCGCTATCTCCTAAAAGCTGCGGCTATCATGCGACGCAGGAGATTCGACATATCCGCCACCATGGTGCTGGAGGTCGGAAAGAGCTGGGTCGAAGCTGACGCCGATACGGCCGAGGCTATAGACTTCCTCGAGTACTATGCCAGGGAAATGATGCGACTCGGCGAAAGGCAGCCTTTGACGCGCCTGCCCGATGAAGACAACGAGCTCATGTACATCCCCCTGGGCGTCGGAGTGGTTATTCCGCCGTGGAACTTCCCGATGGCCATTTTGTGCGGGATGACCAGTTCGGTGGTGGTTACCGGCAACACGGCGGTGCTGAAGCCCTCCAGCAACGCGCCAGTGACCGGTTACAGGTTCATGGAGGTTATGGAGGAGGCCGGGATCCCTCCCGGGGTCATCAACTTCGTACCCGGAAGCGGCGGGGAAATCGGGGACTATTTCGTCTCCCATCCAAGGACCAGGTTTGTCACATTCACGGGGTCGAAGGAGGTCGGTCTCCGAATAGTGGAGCTTGCTGCGAAGACCCAGCCCGGTCAGATCTGGATCAAGAGGGTGATCGCCGAGATGGGTGGTAAGGACGCCATCGTCGTGGACGAAACCGCCGACCTCGACGAGGCCGCCGCCGGCATCGTGACTTCGGCCTTCGGGTTTTCCGGCCAAAAATGTTCGGCTTGTTCCAGGGCGATCGTGGTGGAATCCGTTTACGATGAACTTTTGAAGAAGGTGACCGAGAGGACGCAGAAGCTCACGGTCGGGCCCGTGAAGGACCCTGCGAACTACATGGGTCCGGTGGTGGACAAAGCTGCTTATGAGAAAATCCTGGGCTACATCGACATCGGCAAGAAAGAGGGCCGGCTCGTTACCGGCGGGAAACCTCTTGACATCGTGAGCTCGCCGGGAGGAACCCCGGGTTACTTCATAGAGCCGACCATTTTCGCCGACGTCGATCCCAAGGCCCGCATCGCTCAGGAGGAGATATTCGGCCCCGTCGTGGCGTTCATCAAGGCGAAGGATTTCGACGACGCCTTGAGAATCGCCAACGACACCGAGTACGGCCTCACCGGCTCCGTGTACTCGAAAAACCGGGCTCATCTGGAAAAGGCCAGAGAAGAGTTCCACGTGGGGAACCTCTATTTTAACAGGAAGTGCACGGGTGCTTTGGTGGGCGCACATCCCTTCGGAGGCTTCAACATGTCGGGTACCGACTCGAAAGCGGGGTCCAGGGATTACCTTCTTTTGTTCATGCAGGCGAAGGCCGTTTCGGAGAAATTGTAGGGGTATCCGAGAGATATATCGAGAACGATGTGTCCGGAAGGAGTTCTTTCGCAACCGCACATAGCTATGAGGATCGGCGTTTTGTCGGATACGCACGTTCCAGACAGGCAAGATGCGATCCCCGGGAGCATCCTCGAGGGCTTCCAGGGCGTGGACCTGATCGTACATGCGGGCGATCTTACTTGCCTGGATGTTTTGAGCGTGCTTGAGAAAATCGCCCCCGTTCGAGCTGTTTGCGGAAATATGGACACGCCGGAGGTACGCTCGGAACTTGGGGAGACATTGGTGTTTCGAGCATGCGGGAAGACCATCGCGGTGATGCACGGCACCGGTTCGCCCGCGGAAACCGAAAGCCGGGCCCGCTCGAGTTTCCCCGAAGCTGACGTGGTGATCTTCGGCCATACCCATCGCCCGTTTATGGAGTACAGGGGCAAGACCCTCCTCCTGAACCCGGGGCCCGCCTGGGGGTTTGTATGGTGGAAGCCGTCGTATGCAATCCTCCGGTTGGAGGATGACGGCGAGAAGCTCCCGACCGCCGAGATCTATAGACTGTAGGCGCCGCTAGTTGTGGTAGCTGCATGGTAGATGGGGACTGCGCCTGTCGGGCTCGAGTGACACGCGGGTGCGGTCTCCGAGAGTACTCGCGGTCTCCGGCACTATTCGGGGACCGTTGTTTTTCGCCTACGTTCCTTGACTTACCTCGAGGCCGGCTCTTAAGTCTTGAGATAGTCCGCGATGCCCCAGGCGATCCCAAGGGCGAGTTTGTCTAAAAACGCAGGTTCTCGCAGAAGGCTCCGGTCGGTTTCGTTGGAAAGGAAGCCCGTTTCCACCAGGACAGCCGGCATGAGGGTGTATTTAAGCACGTAGAACCCGGACGGTGCTACCCTGCGGACCGGGAAGCCGGAAGCTGCCGCCATGGTGTCGGCAAGGCGCTCAGCTAGGGCTTTGCCTTTGGGAGAGCTGTGATGGTAGAAGGTTTCAACCCCCCGCGGCCCGGGGTCTTGTACATAGCTACCATCGCCGCTTTTGACAGCTAGGTTGGAATGCACCGAGATGAAAACGTGAGCTCCAGATTGATTTGCTGCCGCCACTCTCTGGGCGAGTTTGAGTTCGATATCGGAGTCTCGGGTCAGGACCACCTGGTGCCCGCACCTTGACACATACACGCGAACGTACCTGGCCACGGCCAGGTTTACGTCTTTTTCGAGCTCTCCTCCGGGGCCTACAGCTCCCGGGTCGTTTCCCCCATGTCCCGCGTCGACGCAAACGAGCGGCATGGCCGTTTTCTCCCCTCTTTTATTGGAATGACTCCGGCCCGTTCGACCCGTTCCCAACCACCTGTGCGACTTTCCATCCGGACCTTTCAGCCAACCGTATCCGGCGGAATAACGCAAAAAGGGCCTGGCGTGTGCCTTTCGAACCAAGGTGGTCGGGGCGATACTGATTCTATGAAGACTCTGACCCGGAATATGCCGGTTGAGACCTACAGCCAGGGAACGGTAAAAGGTATACTTTCCTCGAACCGCGGTGATTTTCTGGCGAGAAAGGAGACGGGCTTATGAAGCTCAGAGTTCTCGGTAAGTACTCTCCGTTTCCCCGGGCGGGCGGCGCTTGTCCCGGCTACTGGGTCCGGACGGAAAAAACGGGCGTGTTACTGGAATGCGGTCCCGGTGTGCTATCCAGGTTCCAGCAATACGAACACCTAGGCGCAATAAGCGTCGTGATATTGTCCCACCTTCATGCGGACCATTCGTCAGATTTTCTTTCTTTGAGGTATGCAACGGAATCGGCCCGGAGATACCCGGCGCTCCCCGCACACCTGACGGTCTACGCTCCGGAGCAACCGGTCGATGTCCGCGAGACCCTGAAGTTCAAGGACAAAGTGACCGTGGAGACCATAAGCTCCGGAAAGGATATTCGGATCGGCGACTTAACGATAACCTTCTTTGAGGTAGAGCATCCCTTTCAGTGTTACGCCATGCGGATCGATGACGGAAGAACGGTCCTGGCCTATTCGGGTGACACCCGGCCTTGCGACGCTCTGATTTGTGCAGCCCGGGGTGCCCATCTTTTCCTGTGTGAGTCCTCTTGCCTGGAACGGGACGCCTCCTTCGCGGCGACGGGGCATCTCACCGCCAGGCAGGCGGCGGAGGTGGCGCGGGAAGCCGGGGTTCAGAAGCTTCTCTTGACTCATATCTGGCCTTTTTACTCCGAGGCGGAGCTCCTGGCGGAAGCTTCCGAAGTTTTCGCGCCGGTGGCCATCGCCGAGGAAGGTACGGAGTACGAGGTTTAGGTTCATTCAGCCCGTTCGCGGGAGCTTGAACCATACGGGAGGAACAGACTACATAATGGAGGACTTTTTCGAAGTAAAGACCGTGGGAGAAGCTTGGAACACGCTCTGCTCTCACTGGACGCCGGGACCTCTGGGTGTTGAAACGGTCTCTCTCCTCGAGAGTCTGGGGCGCGTTCTGGCGGAGGAAGTCCGCGCGCGGGATGACGTACCTTCCTACTCGAGGTCCACCGTGGACGGGTACGCCGTGATGGCGAAGGATACCTTCGGTGCATCGCAAGCTCTTCCGGCGATGCTGCGGGTCGTCGAGGAAATCTCCATGGGCAAAATTCCTGAGAGAGTTCTTTCCTCCGGCGAGGCGGCCAGGATTTCGACGGGCGGCGCCCTTCCAAAAGGGGCCGATGCCTGCGTGATGCTGGAGTACACGACCCTCCTGGAAGACGGAACCCTATTGGTGGAGAAACCCGTGGCCCCCGGCGAAAACGTCCTCCGCAAAGGGGAAGATATTTCCCAGGGCCAGGTGGTCCTCGCTGCCGGCCGGGCTCTCGGACCCTACGAACTGGGGGCGCTTGCAGCCACCGGCCAGACCTCGGTGAAGGTCGCAAGGCGGCCGGTTGTGGCCGTGATCTCCTCCGGCGATGAAATCGTTCCTGCTGATAAAGCTCCTGCTCCAGGCGAGATTCGCGACATCAACTCCTATTCGCTGGCAGCTTCGGTGATGGGGGCCCGGGGCACGCCCGTCATCCTCGGCATAGCTCGGGATACCTACGAAGACGTAAGGAAACTCGTGGAAGCCGGGCTCGACGGGACCGATCTCGTGATCATCTCGGGCGGGAGTTCGGTGGGAACGAAGGACGTTGTGCTGAAGGTGCTCTCCGACCTTGGTCCGCCCGGGGTCGTCGTGCACGGGGTGGCAGTGAGGCCGGGAAAACCCGTTATCCTGGCCGTCTGCCGGGGAAAACCAGTGTTCGGCTTGCCGGGACACCCAGTGTCGTGCCTGACCGCTTTTGACCTGTTTGTGCTTCCGGCCATCGTGCGCGCTTACCGCATTACGGTGGGACTCGGGGATGAGGACGTAACGCCCGGTCCGTCCCTTTCGGCGATAATGCCGCAGCTTGCGATGACCGGACCTTTCTGCACGACGCTGAGACCTGACTGCGTGACGGCTAAGCTTTCGCGGAACTTGTCGTCCGCTCCGGGCAGGGAGGACCATATCAGGGTTAAACTGAGGGAGGAAGAAGGGGTTCTTTGGGCCGACCCGGTTTTGGGTAAGTCAGGGCTCATATCCCTGATGGTCAATTCCGATGGTGAGATCGTGATTCCGCTCGAGCGGGAGGGACTACGCGCCGGCGAAGAAGTAGTGGTCAAGGTGACGAACCCCGCCTTCCTGTTCCCGGCGTAGACCGCCAGGTCCGCAACTGTGCGGGCCTTGTACAGGTGTGACGGCAGGGGCGGGATTCGAACCAGCTCGAGTTCAAAAGATCCGCCGTCCAGGAGGAGAGTAGTAGCAGGGGAGGATCCAACCAATGCCGGAAGGGACGTTTTCCTCAAGTCCAAATGAGAATCCTACTCAACGTCAGGTTTACCTCGAAGATATCCCGTATGAAATCGCCCGGGAGAAACTCCTGAAAGCTTTCAAGGGTACCTTGATGCCCGGTGAGGCCTGCCCGGCAGTTGAATGTTTGGGCAGGGTGACGGCAGCTCCGGTGTTCGCCACGATGAGCTCCCCCCATTACCATGCGGCAGCCATGGACGGTGTAGCTGTCGATGCGGCGGTGACTTTTGGAGCGCGTGAAACCGCGCCTGTTGCGCTCACGGTGGGCGAGAATGCCTTCTGGGTGGACACCGGCGATCCGTTGCCCCCGGGTACGAATGCCGTCATCATGGTGGAAGATCTCGCCGACAAGGGGCCAGGAAAGCTCGAGATAATCTCCGCTGTGGCCCCCTGGGAAAACGTGAGGATCTACGGGGAGGATATGGTGGAAACCGAGCTCATCCTCCCTGCAAATCACAAGCTCAGGCCGGTGGACATCGCAGCCGTCCTGGCGGGAGGGGTTACCGAGATTTCGGTAAGAAGACAACCCCTGGTTACATTCATCCCTACCGGGTCCGAACTGGTTCCTCCCGGCGCCAGGCCCGCTCCGGGCCAGATAATCGAGTTCAACTCGGCCATGATTTCGGGCATGGTGGGGGAATGGGGAGGCATCCCCAAGGTAACCCCGATCGTTCCCGACGATTTCCACGCGATTCTGGAAGCGGTGAAAAGGGCGCTGTCCGAATCGGACCTGGTGCTGATCGGGGCCGGTTCTTCCGCAGGTTCGGAGGACTATACATCCCGCGTCCTGGATGAGCTCGGCGAGGTGTTCGTTCACGGAATCGCGGCGAGGCCGGGAAAACCCGTTGTTCTGGGGCAAGCTTCGGGGAAACCGGTGATCGGTGTCCCCGGTTATCCCGTTTCCGCTGCGCTGGACATGGAGCTTTTCGTCAAGCCCCTCGTTTGTCAATTCCTCGGATTGCCCTGTCCTCCTCCCGACACCGTCACCACGACCCTTTCCCGGAGCGTGGTCTCGCCCATGGGGTTGGATGAGTTCGTCAGGGTGAAATTGGGGAAAGTCGGGGAGAAGCTCGTAGCGACTCCCCTGGCGCGGGGCGCAGCTTTAACCACCTCTCTGGTCAGGGCCGACGGTATCCTGGTGGTTCCCCGGGGAAGAGAAGGGTTTATGGGGGGCAGAGAGGTGGAGGTGCAGCTCATCCGCCCGCTTTGGGAGATCCTGGGGACGGTCGTCCACATCGGCAGCCACGATCCCATCCTGGATCTCATAGCAAATCTCGTGAGGGAGATGCACCCTGAAATGACCTTTTCCTCAGCTAACCAGGGCAGCCTTGGAGGCCTTCTCGCTCTCCGGCGCGGTGAATGTCACATGGCGGGGACTCACCTGCTCGATGAGGAAACCGGCACGTACAACGTCCCTTACCTGCAAAGGTACCTTCCGAACATGGACGTTGTCTTAGTGACCCTGGTTTACAGGCAACAAGGACTGATGGTAAGACCGGGTAATCCCAAGAACATCAGGGCAGTAGAGGACCTTACGAGGCCTGACGTTACGTTCGTAAACAGGCAAAAAGGCGCCGGTACCAGGGTGCTCTTGGATCTTGCCCTGAGGGAAAAGGGGATCGACCCCGCGCTTATCAAAGGGTACGACCGGGAAGAGTACACCCATACGCAGGTGGCGGCTGCGGTGAAAAGCGGCACCGCCGACGCCGGGCTCGGGATAATGGCCGCTGCGAGGGCGCTGGGACTCGATTTCATCCCGTGGAGAGAGGAACGCTACGATCTCGCCATTCCTGCCGAGCACCTGGATCACCCAGGCGTAAAAGCCGTACTGGATATAATCCGCTCGGATCTTTTTAAGGAACGCGTCGCTGCGATGGGAGGCTATGATGCGCGAGACTCCGGGTGCGTCGTCTGGCGGAGCTCGGAGAGAAAGGACTTCCCGAGGCCATGACCATTCCGGCACCTTATGTTCCAAGGGTCTGAACGGTTTGAGGTGCAAATGGAGGAAAGTGGTATAATTCCGCACGACACGCCTTGAACCGGTCGTTACATATGCATCATGTATAATACAAGTGGACAAGGCTTTTCCGAGCCGTGTCTCCTAAAACCCGACGAATCATGGAGGCCGGCCGAGCCGGGAAAGGGGCTCGAGCCTGGGGCTGCGGGACTGCCGCCATCGTTGGTGCTCAGGATTAGTGCAAGTCCCAACGCCGAGAGCGTGCTTCTTCCTGGCAAACGGAGCAGCTGGAAACGGCTGTTCCCCCCGGATCTGGAAAGGGAAGGCCTGATTTGTGTGTTTCGCCGCCTCCTCATTTCCTCACGGGTAACGGCCGCGAAAGACAACCGGATGAACGACAGATTTGGACGGGAAATAAACTACCTCAGGGTCTCGGTTACCGACAGGTGTAACCTGCGCTGTGTTTACTGCATGCCTCCAGAAGGCGTGCCGCTCTTGAGACACGAGGACATCCTCAGGTACGAAGAAATCCTCACAGTACTCGCGGCGGCAAAGAAGATGGGTATTTCTCACGTGCGAATAACCGGCGGGGAGCCACTTGTCAGGAAAGACCTCGACCACCTCGTACGCGGTATAGCGGCCATGGGCTTCGAGGATATCTCCATGACGACGAACGGCACTCTCCTGGCCGGCTACGCTCAAATCCTCAAAGAAGCCGGTCTTATACGGGTAAACGTGAGTCTCGATAGCTTGCGCCCCGACCGGTTTTCCAAAATCACCCGGACCGGCCGGATCGAGGACGCTCTGGCGGGAATACAAGCTGCGGTCCGGGCCGGGCTTGAACCGGTCAAGGTGAACGTCGTGGTGATGGCGGGTTGGAATCTGGACGAAGTGGCGGATATGGCCCGGTTGACCCTGAACCTGCCCGTTCACGTTCGGTTCATCGAATACATGCCTATCGGGCCATCTGACGGGATGGAGGAAGTCTCGGGAGTCTCGTCTGACCTGATTATGGCCGAGATTTCGAAGACGGTTCCGGGGGGACTCGAGGTCTCCACCGCTCCTTCCGGCGCAGGACCCGCCAGGACCTACAGAGCTGCGGGGGCCAAAGGTACCATAGGGTTCATATCCGCCATGTCCAAACCGTTTTGTGATTCCTGCAACAGGCTAAGATTGACCCCCGACGGCAAACTCCGTCCCTGTCTTGCCTCCGCCATCGAAGTGGATGTGAAGGAAATACTCCGCAGTTCGAGGCAGGGTTCAAAGATGCGGGAGATCGAGGAAGCTTTCAGGCGGGCTATCTTGTCCAAACCCGGGGCGCACGAGCTGTGGGACAGGGAATCTCAAGCCAGGCGAATGTGTCAAATAGGAGGCTAGCGCTTTTTGGAGTACTGCGAAAACGGGTGAGAGGTGGTCCGTCCGGCTGCCGATGGCGGCACCTCCGGGGGTACCACTTGGCTGGCAGTAGGGTTGGGGAGGGTAAGTTCGCTTAGATATGGCGTTTGGGTGGTTAAGGGGGACGTTTTGATGGACGAAATGACTGAGGGCCGGGCAACGGCCGGGGAGCAGGCAGCGGCCGGTACCGGCGATACCGGGGAACAGCTTACGCACCTTCGCCCCGAAGGCGGGGTGAGGATGGTCGATATCGGGGACAAAAGCGTGACCCCACGGAGGGCCGTGGCCCGGGGCGAAATCAAGATGAGCCCCCAAACACTGGCCCTCATATCCCAGGGGAAGGTGGCCAAAGGGGACGTCCTAACTACCGCCCAGATAGCGGGGATCATGGCGGCCAAGCGGACGCAGGAGATCATACCTCTGTGTCACCAGATCAACCTAACCGGGGTTGACGTGGAACTTCGGGTCGATCCCGAGAGGTCAGTCGTAGAGGTCGAAGCTTCGGCGAAGCTTGAGGGTAAGACCGGCGCGGAAATGGAAGCCCTTGTAGCTGTGGCGGTTTCATGCCTCACCGTATACGACATGTGCAAGGCGGTGGAGAGGGGCATGGAAATCGGCAGGATAAGGCTGGTTGAAAAGTCGGGCGGGAAGAGCGGGACGTTCATCAGGGAAGAGGAACGGTGATATCGCGATGAACGAGAAACCGGCGGTTAGCGGAAGCCAAGACAAGGGGGAGGCGAACGGCGAGCTCGCAATGGGTGAGAAACCGGTGACAGGCAGGGTAGTGGCCGTCTCTCTTTCGGAACGAAAGGGGACGCGCAAAGAAAACGTCGGGGAAATCTATCTCAAATCCAATCACGGCGTGGTGGGTGACGCCCACGCCGGACCCGGACACCGGCAGGTGAGCCTCCTCGCCGAAGAGAGCATCGCCAAAGCGAGGGCGAGAGGCCTGGATGTAAAGCCCGGAGATTTCGGAGAGAACGTAACCACGAGCGGTCTGGATCTTCCAGCTCTCCCGGTCGGAACCCGCCTTCTGGCCGGCGACGCGGTCCTGGAGGTGACTCAAATCGGCAAAGAATGCGTATCAAGATGCGCCATCTACTACCTTGCCGGGGACTGCATCATGCCGAAGGAGGGCATATTCGCTCGAGTGGTCGCGTCCGGGCACCTCAAGCCGGGAGATAGGATCGATGTCAACAACGAACACAGGATCGCGATCCTCACCGCCAGCGACAAGGGTTCCCGCGGAGAGCGGGAAGACCGGAGCGGCGAAGTCCTCAAGGAAATGCTCAGTGAACTCGGGGACGTCGTCGAGTACGTCTTGGTGCCGGACGACAGAGACAGGATATCCGCGGAGCTCATAAGACTGGCCGACGAGCGGGGAATGGATCTCATCCTCACGACGGGCGGCACCGGTTTCGGTCCCAGGGATGTCACTCCCGAAGCTACGCTCGCGGTGGTGGAGCGTCTTGCGCCCGGCCTATCCGAGGCCATGAGAGCAGCGGGGCTTAAATCCACACCCAGGGCGATGCTTTCAAGAGGCGTTTCAGGAATCCGTGGGAGGACGCTGATAATCAACCTTCCTGGAAGCCCCAAAGCGGTCATAGAGAATCTCGAGACTATCCTCCCTGCCCTTCCTCACGGCCTGGAGGTCCTCAGGGGGATTGCCGGTGAGTGTGGCTCGGAGTTGTCGCGGCAGAACGGGGTACCAAAACTGTCTTGATTAGATTGAACCGGTTAGAACGGATTAACACTGGATGGAATCACTTAGAGCCAATTGGGATTAATCAGGACAATTAGGACCAACCAGAACCGGTTAAGAGAGGTGCCGGGGTTGAGGAAAAACCGTTATATCAGCGCCGGGCTTGCGGGGATGTTGTTAGCTGCCCTCGCGATATCGCTGGTGGAGATATCGATTTCAGGGTGCGCGACAAAAGAGGATGTGATCCTGGCCACGACCACCAGCACACTAGATACAGGCCTCTTGGAGGTCCTCATCCCGGTGTTCGAAAAGAAGACGGGCTACAGGGTGAAGGCGGTCGGGGTCGGAACCGGGCAAGCTCTGGAAATGGGGCGGAGAGGGGAAGCTGATGTGCTGCTGGTGCACGCGCCCGAATCCGAAGAGCAGGTGGTGGCGGAAGGACACGCCACAAACAGAAAACGGGTCATGCACAACGACTTCGTCATCTGCGGGCCGCAAGCGGACCCCGCCGGGATCAGGGGTGAGAAGTCGGCAGCCCAGGCTTTCAGGAAAATCGCCCAATCGAAGTCGCTCTTCGTGTCCAGGGGGGACGATTCAGGCACTCATAAGAAAGAGCTTGAGGTCTGGGAGGAAGCAGGCGTTAAACCCGAAGGCCACTGGTATCAGGAATGCGGCTCCGGCATGGGACAAACTTTGAATATCGCCTCGGAAAAAGGAGCATACGTCCTGAGCGATAGAGGCACCTTCCTGTCCCTGAAGAAGAACCTCGCCCTGGTGATCCTCGTAGAGGGCGACCGGTCGCTCCTCAACATCTATCACGTGATGCAGGTTAACCCCGAAAAGCATCCTAAGGTCAACGCCAAAGGCGGAAAGGCGTTCGTGGAGTTCATGGTATCGGAGGAAGTCCAGAAAGTCATCGGGGGATTTGGAGTGAAGGAATACGGTCAACCCTTGTTCTTCCCGGACGCCGGGAAGTGACGCGTAACGGGAGATCCCGGTTTCGGAAAACCAGGCGTTATGCGGGAATTGGGAGCAGGTACATCTGTAGTAAAGGAATGGTGGGCAGGCGGTGGATCTAATATGGCGGGGGCTCGCGAGAGGTGTAAAGCTCTTGCTGTCGGGAGACCCTGAGATTTACGAGATAGCATTTCTCACCCTCAGAGTGTCGGGTTTGGCCACCCTGGTCAGCCTTGTACTGGGTGTTCCTGCCGGTCTATTCCTCGCGGTGAGAAAGTTCCGGTTCAGGAGAGCGCTGGTCGGAGCGGTCAACACTGCGATGGGGCTTCCACCCACGGTGGTTGGATTGTGGGTGGCGATCTTTCTGTGGCGCAGCGGGCCCCTCGGCGCCCTCGGGCTTATGTACACGCCCACCGCCATAGTCATCGCCCAGGTTCTCATCGCAACTCCGGTGGTGACCGGGTTTACCATGGCTTCGGTTCAGCAACTTGACCCGAAACTGCCCCGCCAGATCCTGGCTCTGGGCGCTTCGCCCCTTCAGTTCTGGTGGCTCGTAATAAGGGAATGCAGGTTCGGGCTTCTGGCCGCGGTCATGGCGGGCTTCGGCGCCGTCATCTCGGAAGTAGGAGCTTCAATGGCGGTTGGAGGAAACGTGAGGCATCACACCCGTGTACTCACCACCGCTATCGTGCTTGAGGTCAACAAAGGCAACTTTGACGTTGCCCTTGCTCTAAGTTTCATATTGATGACCCTAGCTTACGCTGTTACATTTGCGCTGACCGTGGTTCAACAGCGGAAAAGGCGATACGTGACGTAAGTGCGTGAGCCGGATGGAGCACGCTGCCAACAGCCGGTTGCAGCGATTTTCGTACCGGAGGGCCAGGCAGCCGCGGCGCCCCGCGGGGCGCCGGCGGGACTGATTGGCTCGAGTGCTTGCCGGAGTCCGTTTTCGCATACCAAAGCACCGAAAACTGTTGAGTCTGCTTTTTCTGTTTACAAGTAAGCATTGCCTGTAACGCCTTGGAGCTCGGAGGTGTAAAGTTGGCGAGAGCGGCGAATCCTCGGGATCAAGTTGCTGCTGGGGATGCCAGGGAAATCATCGCCGGCAGTGATATCCGCGTGGTTAGGCAAGGGAAGGAAATCCTGGTGGTACCCAACATCGCAGTGCGAGAGGGGGAGGTTGTTGCGGTCATCGGTCCGAACGGCGCTGGTAAGAGTACTCTCCTCGCCGTTCTCGCCTGCCTTGACTTCCCCGAAAGAGGGCGGGTATTCTTCCGCGGTACCGAGGTCACCAAGAGAAACGTGGTGGAGATAAGGCGCAGGATGTCGGTGGTGTTCCAGGAGCCCCTGCTTCTTGACGGAACCGTGCTCGAGAACGTCGAACTCGGACTTCGCCTGAGAGGAGTGAGAGACGGACCCCGAGCCAGAGCCGTTGAGTGGATAAGGCGGTTTGGACTGACTGGCAAGGAAGGTCAAGCTGTCCATACCCTTTCGGGAGGGGAAGCCCAGAGAGTGGCTCTGGCCAGGGCTTTTGTTCTGAATCCCGAAGTCCTCTTCCTCGATGAACCCTTCTCTTCGCTGGACTCCATTGCCCGGCAGGAGCTTCTGAGAGATTTTAGACGCATCATCAGAGACACCGGCGTAACGGCTGTCCTGGTCACCCATGATTTCCTCGAGGTAAGGTTGCTCGCCACGAGAGTGCTCGTATTGAGTAGGGGCAGAATTGAAGCGGAAGGGACGCCGGAGAGTATCTCGAATGATCCTCTGTGGGGGAGGCTAGCTGGTCTGCATTGATGAGCAGCACAAAGTGGATGCGATCTGTATCGGCACCGAGATGAATCACCTGGACTGGCAATTCCGTACCGAGTGGATTGACTTGATAAGAGCTGTTCGTGAGGGTTTCTCTGGCCGGCTGTGAAATCGTCAAGAAGCATTACCGACGGTGATCTCGTGGGTGTTCTTTTTATCCGGACCAGCGAAGAAGCTGATTGCTTGCTTCGTGCGATAGGACTTATGAAAACCTTAAAACGCCCCGAGTGACCAGCCACGAAGAACGCGCGCCGCCCGTAAGTTCGACGCGGGACAGGCGGAAGCTCGGGCGTCCGGGGGCCGGCGAGGTGCGGAGAGGGAGGATAGCGGTGATCAGGGCGATAAAACTCACGAAGACCTTCGGTGATCTTAAGGCAGTCTCCTCGGTGGATCTCGACATTCAACCCGGGGAGATTTTCGGTTTTCTGGGTCCGAATGGCGCGGGGAAGACGACAACCATCCGCATGCTTACCGGGCTTTTGAGGCCCACGTTCGGCAAAGCCATGATCGGGGGATACGATATCCAAACCCATCCGGTAGAAGCGAAATCCCTTCTCGGCTACGTGCCTGATACTCCCGTTCTATATGAAAAGTTGACGGGCCGGGAATTCCTCGATTTTATGGCGGACCTGTACCGCGTCGACCGGCGGCGCAAAAAGAACCGGATTTCAGAGCTTCTCGAACTCTTCGACCTCAGCGAACGAGGAGACGATCTCATTGGCTCCTACTCCCGGGGTATGAAGCAGAAGATCGCTGTGGCCGCAGCTCTTGTTCATGACCCCAAGGTACTGATTTTGGACGAGCCCACCGTGGGTCTGGACCCGCGCAGCGCGAGGGTGCTTAAGGACGTTTTGCGAGCTTTAGCGCAGCGGAAGGTGACCATCTTTATGTCGACCCACATCCTGGAAATCGCCGAGAGGATGTGCACACAGGTGGGGATTATCGACCACGGAAAGATCATCGCCTGCGGAACGGTGCCGGAGTTGAGGGCTCTATCCAAAGAGGCATCCGGATCTCTCGAGGACATCTTTCTCAAGCTTACCGGTGGAGTGGAGTACGCCGAGATCGTCCGCTTTCTGGAAGAGGGGGAGGAAGCTCGACGATGATCCGGGTCCTTTACTGGAAAATTCGGATATCCCTCCGTTCGGTTACGAAGAGTGAGTCGCGGGCGTTCCTTTTCTTCCTTGGCGTGCTCGTTAGCATAGTCTTAGCCGTTGTGGTGTTCTTCGTTTCCCGGCGGATTTTCAGGCTGATTCTCGAAGCAGCGGCATTTGGTGAGGTGGCCGGGGTCGGATCTCTTTGGGTTGCCAATCTCCTCTCAATCGGGTTCTTCTTCGCTCTCGTCATGTCCCTGTTCACAGCTCTCGGGGTTGCTTTCAGCACAATGTACAGCTCTTCCGACCTGCCCCTTCTTTTCACGGCGCCGCTCAGCGTGAGAGAGGTTTTCCTCGTGAAGTTCGCCGAAATCATCTTGAGAGCCTCCATTCCGACGTTGATATTCAGCTTCCCTTTGCTCGCGGGTTACGGCGCAGCTCTTCCGGCAGGCGCGGTATTCTATCTTCAGAGTGCGCTTTTAACGGCCATATCGGTATTGCTGCCGGCGGCCCTGGGCGCGGGACTAAATCTCCTGGCGGTGCGGCTCATACCTCCTTACCGCATCAAAGAGCTTGGCGCGGCACTCGGAACCCTTTTCGGTGCTGCGATTTACACGTTGATGCATCTCGGTCCGCGCCACTTAACCGGCATGAGCATGGAGCAAGCTCTCCAGGCGCTCGAGGGTTTCCGCCTCTCAGCTGCGGGAATATCGCCGGCCTGGTGGCTGGCGCAGGCAGCTGTAGCTGCCTCAAAAGGCGACTTTGGAGCTTTCTTCGGATGGGCGGGGCTTACGTTCCTCGTCTCCGGCGGGCTTATGGCGTTCTCTTTCTCACTGGTCACCGAAGCTTTTTACGGCGGATGGGTGGCGTCGGGAGAGGTGCATAAGAAGGACAGGCGGTCAAGAGCACGAGAACGGCCCGCCGGACCGTCTCGCCCGGGACGAGACTCGGCCAGAGAGGGTGCGGGAACGTATGGGCCGTCGGGAGATACAGAGTCGATCCAGGGATTCGTCACGGGAGTCTTCCTCCGGCGGTCACCGGTGCTGGCCCTCGCCCTCAAAGAGCTGCGTCACGTTTCCCGGGACCTGCGCGAGATCTCCAACGGCGTATACATGCTGGTCATGATGATCGTCGCCCTCGTGGGATCGGCTCGCGGGGGAGGGCAATGGCTGAAAGGACTGGGGCAGGCCGTCCCGTTGTACGGGTCGTTAGCTGCCACATTTCTCATGAGCTGGGGCCTTTCATCTTCTCTCGGCCTTGGCGCCGTAGCCAGGGAGGGGAAGAACTGGCCGCTCTTGCGGAGCACCCCCGTCACCGGCAGGGAGATCGTTCGCGGAAAAACCCTTGGCATAGTGCCTCTGGTCCTCCCGGTCGCCCTGATCGCCGGCATAGCGTTTACCTTGCTCGCCGGCGGAACCCGTTGGCAACTCATCGCGACCCTCTGTTTCGTGGTTCTCGTGGTCCCGGGGATGGTTTCAATCGAAGTATCGGCCGGGGGTATTGCCCCCAATTTCGAGGCGGAAGACCCGAGGCAACGGGCGTCGGGCTGGGCGTTTCTCCTCGGCGTTCTCCTGGAGCTTCTTTATGCGGGACTTCTCGCCTTCGGAGTGTTTCTTGCGGTATCTAATTGGCTCCGGTACTACGACCAACCGCTAGCGGAGAGCCGGGTCGTTTCGACGGCCCTGGGTGCCCTCGGGTTGGTGATTGTGGCGGGAGCGTCCATGGCTCTATTTACGATTATGCCAGACGTGGCAGGACGGTCGTTGGACGAAATGGAAGCTGTCGAACAAACACCGGGAAATGGAGCGGGTCATAAAGGCAAAGGCGGTGCGGGCGCCGGGCCGAATGCCGGGCGGAAATCATGAAGCGGAAACCATGAGGACCAGACCGTAGGAGAAAAGCGCTGGTGCTCGAGAAGGTCTCGGGCACCCAAGACGCTAACAAGAATCAATGGTGGAGAGCCTGAAACAGCCGGGGACCGGGACTCCGGTGATCTGCGCCGGAGCTTGGCCACCGGCCGAGGACACCGGCCGGCAGCGGAATGGTAGAGAAGCGCGGCGCAGTTTGGGAGGTCGGAACATGAACCGGATGAGCGGGCCGGAGACTATAGCGGCGCTTGCGGGGCCGAAGTGCCTTTATGTGGATTCCTCGGCGCTGGAGCACAATGCGAGGGAGGTAAAGAAGGTCCTTGGTTCGCGTGTCAAGCTCCTTGCGGTAGTAAAAGGCGACGGTTACGGCGTGGGCGGGATCGAGGCAGCTAAAGTCTTCGTATCGGCGGGAGCTCACTACCTGGGGGTAAGCTCGGTACCGGAAGGCGTGGAGCTGAGAAGGGCAGGTATCCGAGCTCCAGTACTCGTGATGAACCCGATTTTGAAGGAGGAGTGCGTCACCGCAATCGAGCACGACCTGGAAGTGAGCGTAGCTTCAAGACAGGGCGTCTTCGACGTCGCCGATGCGTCGCGACGGGTGGGTAAGGTAGCTGGAATCCACCTCGAAATCGAAACCGGGCTGGGGCGGACGGGGCTTCCGGTCGGGGAGGTTCCGACCGTCCTGGATGAACTTCGATCTCAGGAAGGGGTGCGTCTCCGTGGCGTGTTCACCCACATGGCAGAAGCTCACCGGGATGAGGCGAGCTTCCGGCAGTTCGCCAGGTTTCAGGCGGCCCTCCGCCACGTTCCTCCCGGGCTCCTCCGGCACGTGGCCAACAGCGGCACTTTCCTCAGGTTCCCCGACATGCGCCTGGACATGGTGAGGATCGGCACCCTTCTTTACGGTCAGCTTCCTTTCGGAATCCGTCATACCACGCTGTCCTTGAAGAGTGTTTGGGACTTCAGGGCGAGAATTTCGTTCATCCACGATGTCAGACCGGGTGACACCATAGGCTACGGAGGGGACTATTCGATCAGACGTCCCATGAGAATCGCCGTGGTTTCCGCGGGGTATTCCGACGGATTCGGTTTAACCGCGGTCTCACGTCCTAAAGACCTCAGCGACCTTGCCAGATACATCGTCAAGATGGTCCTTTCGTATCTGGGAAAGGGCCGCGGTGAAGGCGGGGCGGTCAGATTTGAATGCGGAGTGGCGCCGGTGGTCGGGCGGATCGGAATGCAGCTTACGATGGTGGACGTGACGGGGCTTCCGGTTTCGGTGGGCGATGAAGCTAGCGTAAGCATCAGGCCGACGGCGGGGGCGAGGTTGCCCAGGATTTATCTGCGGGACGGCGTACCCTACCTAATAAGGATGCCGTGGGGAGAGATGCGGCCCGTAGAGGACGGAAAATCGACCAGTGATACAGGGTATGAGGTGCGGAAATGAGACGAATTTACCTCGTAAGGCACGGAAGGACCGACTGGAACAAGCAGGAGATATTCCGAGGCAGGATGGACGTGCCTCTCGACGATGTCGGCCGGCAACAGGCCGGGCTCGTTCGGGAGTTCCTGCTGGAGACATGCGCTGCCCGCGGCGAGCGTCTAATGAAGGTAATATCAAGTCCCCTCGGGCGGGCGAGGGAGATGGCTGAAATCATCCATAGCGGTGTTGAGGGTGCCGCGCTTGAGGTGGATGAGTCTTTCAGCGACATCGATGTGGGAAACTGGGGCGGGCTTTACGTCACTCAGGTGGAACGGGATTTCCCCCGGGAATACCGTGTCTGGCTTGAGCGGCCCGATGTGATGAGGTTCCCATCGGGAGAAAGCCTTGAGGACGTGAGAGAAAGAGCTTGGGCCAAGCTTCTGGATATCGTGGGCGACTCGGCCTCAACCGGAAACGCCACCGGTTCGGGGGATATATGCATCGTTTCCCACCGGGTTGTCCTAAAAGTCCTCCTCTTGACGGCCATTGGTGCTCCGCTTCGGAGTTTCTGGAAATTGAAGGTTGATACCGGGTCCATAAGCGTCCTGGAGGCTCCCGACCACGTTGTAGCGACAAAGTCTTCACAGGGGTTTACGGAAGACGGCTCCGCGCGGGGCGTAAATGGAAGTGACGATGGTCACCGGCTGACGGTGGCTGCGGTGAATATCACTTCGCACCTGGCAAAGCTTGGCGCCCCCGATAAGAGGGACTTTTGACTATAGGCGGGATTGCACTAGAACGGAATCCTGCGAATTAAAGCTCGCCCCCACCAAAGAGGCCCATCCGGGGACGCCTGCCCACAAACTGGCAGAAAAATGAGGTATTTGACCGAGGCAGTCAAGCTCCAACCTGCGGAGCTGCGGGGTGAATTGGTCAAGAGTCCGATGAGATCCTCTTCATCTGGGCGTTGAGCTCCGCGAGCTTGTTACCCAGGTTCCGCAGTTCCTCTTCGGCCACTTTCAGGTAGTACGAAAGTTCCTTTTGGCGATCGGGATCTTTGGCCAGCATCTCTTTGCATTCCTTGTATATGTCAAGAGCTCTGTCCGTCTCGGCCCGTACGCGGAGGGACTCTTCCTCCACCGTCTTCTTGAGGTCGCGTACGTAAGACACGTTGGGCAAAAGAACATCCTGATACCAGGGGGTCTCATCGGCGTGATCGAATTCCAGGGAGACGCATATAGGATCATCAGTAGCTCCCGCGGCGGACACGAAGGCCATCGGCGTAGGCATAATCACTCCCGAGACGGTGGCTAGCAGAGGCTGAGCGGGCCAAACTCTCTGTCGCCCCACCGACATCCTGAGGGCTATCTTGGCGTCCTCAAGGTTACGTACAAAGAATACCCGGTCTACCTGGCCGGTGAGGAAGCCCAGGAGAAATGCAAAAGCCGGGTTCTGACCAGCCATGGCCGTAAAATTGCTGAGTGCCTCGAGTTTTTTTACTCTGTCCACAAGCATCACTCTTTCAAGCTGGATGAACGACAACGGACCTCAACCCTTATTTTACCGCACTACCCGTCTTCCTCTGATCGTCCTCCTCTGGCCCATTCGGGGACCCGGCTCGAAACCCGTGGTGTTTCGGAGGACGGCCTTTCGGATCGGCACCCTCCCAATTACCGGGTTAATCAAGCCAGTTCCTCTTCACCCACGACACGACGCCAGTCAAGTCGGTCTCTTCAGCCCACCGGAGAAGCTTAGGGACTGCCTTATAGTCACCGGGCCCGATGGGTTCGGGCAATACCGGGTCCAGCCTGTAATAACGTTCGCCCAGAATCTGACGGCTGAAGGTTGTGTAACATTGAGAAACACCGTCGACCATCAGTGTTATGAGAGGCGTCGCCGGGGATGGGTGTAGCGCCCACTGCATCGCGCCCCACGAGGTTGTATCCGCATCTATCCTGTATAAAATCCGTCCGGTGCCTATCGACAACAGAACGACGTCTCCGATGCTCTGCCCGCCGAGACCGGGATCTACTGCCGCGCATAAGGCAGCCATGCTCGGGTTGTTGGCGACGACGCCGCCGTCGATGTATCCCCGGTGGGATGGGAAGTAAGCCGGGACAGCTGTGCAGGCGAGGGCCACGTCAAGGACGGACGCATCTTTGGTCTCCGACGACGGGAAGTTATTGAAGAAAACCGGTGCCCATGAGTCCCCGCCGTTCGCGGCGATTCTGAATGAAATGGCCAGCATCCTCTTGCTCAAGTTGCTGAGACGAAGCCCGGGAGGAAACACTGAGTTTATAGCCCTAATACCGTATGTACCCCCACACATGGGGCGGAGGAACCCCGTGGTTTTCCGCCGGAAAACGGCGCTCCAGTCTATGCCGGACGTGATCTCCGAAAGTCTCGCGGGGGAGAGGCCGAAGGCAAGAGCCAGGGCGATGAGAGAACCTATGGACGTGCCCGCTACGAGGTCGGCCTTTTCGACCAGCCCGGGGAAGGAATCCTCGAGTCTTTTGAGCAGCGTGGCGCTGAGAACACCCCGCACCCCGCCGCCGTCGAACGCCAGGATCCGGTACTTGCTCAATCATGTCCCCCCAATTAATCATCGGTAGCGCGTGCCGCAAAAGTTTGATACAGACTAAACTGTATGCTACCATGAATTTGAAGCTAGCGGAACAAACCTGCAAGAGCCCGGCGGGGAGCGGGTGAAATACAGAAGTGGTCGTTTATCGATATGGATGACCCGGCATGATACATAGCAACACTTGGTACATGGGTCAGTAAGTCCCATGACGTAGAGCAGAATACCGGATGGTCTGTGTTCCGCAACTAAAGAAAGAGGAGCCACGTCAGAGCAATTGTGTAGAGAGGAATCGGGGCCATTAACATGCCGTTGATGGGAATCGAGATTCCCGAACAGATCGCCGGTTTCCTGGAGAACATAACGGGGCGCGTTCGCATCATGGTTGTCGGACGACCGGATACGGGAAAGTCCACCCTGGCATTTCTTCTTGCCTCCTGGTTGCAGGACAGAGGGAGGACATGTGCTGTGGTGGACTGCGATATCGGTCAGGCGGATATCGGTCCGCCTGGGTTTGTTTCATACGGTCTGATAAACCAGAGCGCCCCTGTGGCGAACATGCGCGCTGATAGTATGTCCTGGGGCGGTTCGCGGCCTGGAACCGAACGGATCGAGGGTAGCTCCCTTGCGAGGCGTTCCATCAGCCGAACGGGATCTTATCTGGTCGGCGACGTTTCGCCCTACGGCAGAGGCGACGCGAGACTTCTGGCAATGGTCGCGGGGGCCTCGGCATGTGTGGAGGCGGCGGAGAGGGACGGGGCGGAAGCTGTGGTCGTGGACACCACCGGCCTCGCTCTTTTTTCGGAAGGGATTAGGCTTAAATGCGCTAAGGCCGACGCCGTCCGCCCGGATGTAGTAGTCTTACTGTCACCCGTAAGCGGAGGGCGGAATTCCGCGGAGGAAGTCCTCGGTCACCTGCTGGAAGCACAAGGACACAATGTTTTGAGGGTACCAGCTTCCGCTGAAGCACGTAAGAGGTCGCCGGAAGAACGGAGAGAAAACCGCATACGGCAGTGGAACAGGTACCTGGAGAAATCCTCGTTACACAGGTTGGACTTGGGGAAAGTTCATGTTTTCCGCTGGTGGGCCGATTCGGGATTCCTCGTGCGAACCGAAGAGAGCTCGCAATCATCACTCCCTGCTCAGGATACAGGTGCCCATGGGCATTTGCCCGTTCCGCCGGCCGGGGCGAACGCGGGAGCTCCTTACGTCGGGCTGGTTCTTCCTGCGGCGGCACGAAGCGTGTCTCATGGTACGGTGGTGGCGATCCCGGATCCCCATCTAAGGGGCCTTCATATTCCCGGCATATGGGTCACGGACGAGCTAGGCCCCGGTATCCTCGCAGCTCTGCCTCCTCAGCACAAAATCGAGACCGTGTGGGTCACATCTTACCAAACCCTCATCTCCCGCGGTCGGGTGATGTCAGGCTGATAGGTGGTGTGTTCCGAGGTTGTATTTCTCGGGGGATGCAAAGAAGCCGGGCTCTCTGACCGCGCAGGTTACCGTTGGAGCGAACTCAGCCGGTTTTCACGCAAGACAAGGTACATTCGGAGCTACCCCTCCTTCGTATCATTCCGGAACCTTTGTTGCCTGGTTCGCTACAATGTACCATAGAGCTGATATCCGCTTCGACGAGATCTTCATTCGCGCTGCTACCGCCCTGTACGTCGAAGAGACGGATCAAAACGAGGCGGGCAAGTACGAGGAGATGATCCGGGGTGGGTTGCGTGCTTTGCCCCCGCCGGTGCAACGTTGACAGGCAAGCTGGCGACAGGGGCTTCTGTCAGGCGGGGTGGCTCCCCAGGGTCGCCCTGGCCGACCTCCACTTTTGGGAAGAACCCTGTATCTCGGGGACGCGGGGTTCCGGGGCCGTGTTTTTCTCCCGGTGTAACCTGGCCTGTGTATTTTGCCAGAACCACGACATAAGTCAGCCGGGCGCGGGGGAAATCGGGGAGGAGATGGACCCGCGAGGTCTAAAGGATATATTCTTCGCCTTGGAAGCGAGGGGAGCTCACAACATCAACCTCGTTTCCCCGACGCACCACTCGAAAGTCATCGCGGAAGCCATCGAACTTGCCAAAAAGGAAGGTATCCGAATCCCCTTCGTGTACAACTCAAACGGCTACGAATCCATGGAGACCCTGCGCTTCATGGAAGGGCTCATCGACGTTTATCTACCCGACCTCAAGTATCATTCGGACGCTCTCGCAATGCGGTATTCTTCCGCACCTTCTTACTTTCGTCACGCGACATCGGCGATTTTGGAAATGGCCCACCAGGTCGGTACCCCTGTTTTCGATTCCCAGGGGATCATCCGGAAAGGGCTCATCGTGAGGCATCTCGTCCTGCCGGGACACGTCGAGGATTCCAAAGCTGTTCTGAGGTGGATAAAAGGTAACCTTCCGGCAGGTACTTTTGTAAGCGTGATGGCCCAGTACTACCCGGTTCACCGGGCCTTGAGGTTCCTGGAACTTTCGAGGAAACTCACCAGAAGGGAATACGACGAGGTGATAGAGGAGTGCCTTAAGACCGGCCTTGAAGACGGCTATTTCCAGGAGCTTTCGTCGGCCAGCCCGGAATACACCCCTGATTTCCTCCGGAAGGACCCCCGTTCTCAAACGTCGAAGGATCGGGCCATGGCTTGAACCCCTACGAAGTCGATGGGAATTCACCAGGAAAGGAGCGTTGAAAAGTTGAACGTAACAGCGAAATTCTCCCGCCTTCCCAGGACCCTGGTGCTGCTAGGGGTGTTAGGGCTCGCCCTGGGCCTGGTCGCAAGTTCGTTCTTATGCGGACCTTTGTTCGCAGCCGGGGGAAACGAGGACGGCGGAAATGACGTGAAGCTAAAGGCGAACCGGTCCAAAGGCATGGTCGTCATCGTGCCCGAAGAAATCGAGACTTACAAGGTTCCGCCGGAGACCGTGCTCGTCCCGGTTTTCGTGACGTCCGAGTCCGGGAAAGCCCATGTAAAACACATCAAACTGGATTTCCACGGACCCAAGGGTTCGGTCTCGAAAAAAGTCGCGTTGGACCAGGCATTAGAACCTGCAGGTAAGAGCCTTGACGACATCCTGAAGACACTGAAGGATAAGGACAAGAAGGCCGTAAAGGACCTCCTCAAGAAAGGCGCCTACGTTGAATTTGAGATCGATGTATCGGCATTGAAGTTGGAAGAGGGCGCGAAGGGCAAGATCGATGTTGGCGTTGAAGCGACTGCGGACGGCCAGGCGGCGACGGTTACCGTTCAGGCGGACTTCCAGGCGCTGGCCCTTCCGGGCGCGAGTGGATGGTACGGAGGGGATGGACACGTACATACCTCGTGGAGCCCGGATGTGTGGTTCATCTCGCTTGACAGCAGGGTTAAGTATGCCAAGGACAATGGGTTTGGATTCATAATCATCACCGACCACGAAGACGGGATCAACGACCTCTGGTCAACCCCGGGCGGATACGTTGCCCAGTGTAACGCTGCTCAGTCTAAGTACCTTATCCCGGCGCTACCGGGTGTGGAGATCACTACGGCAAACTCCGAAGGGGATGCCCTAGCTTACTGGATGAGCGAAACCGCTACCACCGTGCCCAACAACCAAACCTATCCATCGCAAGAGCTCATCAACCAGATAAACGCCCATAACTATCCGTACTCCTATGCGGTCATCGCCCATCCTTACGGAGCTCATCCATGGACTAACTGGAACGTTCTGGGTTTCCGCGGGATGGAGCTTTTAAGTCAGGAAATCGTGGCCAAGCCCGACACCATCTCCCGGTGGTTCACGCTGTTGCGCGGCGGGCTTTCTTCTACGATGTCCAGCGGCAGGTTTGTGGTAGGTGTCGGGACGTCGGATTGCCACAACTTCCAGGCGCCGGGGTTCGCGGGGTTCACCTGGGTGTACGCGACTTCGTATTCGTCGACAAACAGGGCTGCTATCTGGGACGCGATCAAGTCCGGTAGGGTCAGCGCTTCCGGGCGGAAGGACCTCGGATACTTCACCGTCAACGGCGCCGTTCAGGGAAGCGTCCTGAACGTGACACCCGGCTCGAGTCTGCAATTCAAGCTGGTGCAGACCCCGGTAACCGGACGGAAGTGCACGAAGATCACGGTATTCAACAAAGACCAGGTAGCTGTCTATACCGTGACCAATCCGTCTACGTCGGTGATATATTGGAACACGACAGCCCCATCGACCGATGGCTTTTACGTCGTGAAGTTCGAATTCACTAAGACGGACGGCTCCGACTTAAGCGAGGTGTGGGCGAATCCGGTGTTCATTAACGTGCCGTAACGCGGGATGGGTCTTTGTATGTGCGCGGTTCCAGGAGCTCTCTGCGAACGAGCTTGGGGTGAGCTAACATTCCTGAGTCGGCGCTGATCCGGTCCGGCCGCGCTCGGGTTTTGAACGATAGAGTTCCGGGGCCTGCTGCTTGTCGGCTTGCGCTTTCGTGGCAGGCCCCGGTGGTCACTGGAGGGAGATGATGGACGTGTCGCCTCTCTATTGGGGAGGCCTAATTGGGGCGTTGTGGGGTGCTTTGAGTTACGTCATCGTCGCGGTACCGGCGATCAGGGAAACCGTCCACGGTTATCTGGGATACGGTATGACCTATCTGGTCCCATTTTTGCCGTCTGCCTGGGTGGCACCTATTTTCGGTAACTGGGCCGTTCATGGCTTCTGGGGTACGGCCTTGCCGCTTGGCGCGAGCATCGCAGCAGGCGCCATCGCCGGAGCTCTCGTTGGGACCATTTTCTTCCGGAAGCGATAGTCTTGCGACGTTCGCGAATGTCGAATGTTACGTTTTAAAGGTTCCTTCTCTCGCGAATGTGGCGATTTATAACATCCTTGCCGGACGTCTGTCGGATATGCGTTTAGGGGCTACAATCCGCAAGAAACGCCAACTCATGAGCGAAATGTTTCCCTCCGCATTCATCTTTTCACGGGCCGGTTTGTATCCGGTCGCATCCCATATGCTTTCGTTCTTTCACTGAAGCAGCCCCGGAACCTTGCTTTGGAGTACAATTGATTAACTGGGTCCGCCTTGTACGTGTCACCCAACGCACGGATACTATAAGCAGGGGATATGCAGATCGGGAGGCGGGGAAATGAGGCTTCTCGATGTTCTTGGGCCGGTGATGATCGGTCCTTCTAGTTCACATACGGCCGGAGCGGCCCGGCTGGGCAATATTGCCCGAATCCTGCTGGGGGAACCGCCCATCCGGGCAAGGATTATCCTCCACGGTTCGTTTGCTGCGACCTACAGGGGGCATGGAACGGACCTGGCCCTGGTTGCAGGGCTTCTGGGCTTTGCACCCGATGATGAGCGCATCAGGGACTCGTTCACCTGGGCGGCCCGTGAAGGGCTCGAGTTTTCCGTCGAGACCGGGGACCTCGGCGATGTTCATCCCAATACGGCTCGGATCGAACTGACCTCACGCAGCGGGAAGGGACTCTCCGTGGTAGGGTCGTCGGTGGGTGGGGGGAAGGTCGAGATAACTGAGATATCCGGCCTTCCCGTAAGTCTCACCGGGGAGAAGAACACCATTGTGGCGACGTATCCCGATAAACCGGGAGTAGTAGCGGGCATTACCTCCATCCTGGCAAAGGTAGGCGTGAATATCGCCACTATGCGGGTGGCAAGGTCCGGGCGGGGAAAGACAGCTGTGTGCGTAATCGAGGTTGACCAGGACATCCCCGAGCACGTGGTCCAGGAGGTCCGCCGGCTCCCCATGATTGAGAAAGTGATAGTCGTCAGAGCACAATAGCGAAGACGGACTAGTAAAAAGGGCATAGCTGGGCTATGGGTGTTTGCATTCCATCGCCGGTGGCAACGAAAGGTTCAGAGGGTCCCTATGCAGGTCAGCTGATGGGAGTCTAGTTGGGTGGGGCAGAGGTCACCGAGCACCCACCGGACCGACCGCATCACCAGCTACGTGACACTTTTATCACGTATCGTAGAACGGAGGGAGAGATGTGACTCTTACTGAGCTTGCCCAAAGAGCACTGGCGGAGGGGATATCCCTCGGCAGGCTTGCCGTCATGCTGGAATCGGAGGAGACAGGTATACCTTTGGCCGAGATCGTTGGCCGGGTGCGTGAAATGGTCCGGGTAATGAAATCTTCTGTAAGCGAAGGACTCGGACATATGGAAGATTCTACGCCCGTCCGACCGGGAGTCTTCGAGCGTGCCAGGCGTTCACGGACCGGCCTCTCCGGAGGTGACGCCGCAAAAGTCGCAGGACGAATTGCATCCGGTCGAAACCTTCCTGGAAACGTTCTTCTGGCCAAGTCGGTGGCGTATGCTCTGGCCGTGTCAGAAGTTAACGCCGCCATGGGAAAGATCGTTGCTGCGCCGACCGCAGGTTCCTGTGGGGTGATACCTGGTACCTTCCTGGCGCTAGCGGAAGTCTCCGGTGCCGGCGAAGAAGATCTGGTTGATGCCCTTTCGGCTGCAGGGCTCATAGGCCAGGTAATAGGTGAGAGGGTGGGCCTCTCCGGGGCACAGGCAGGTTGTCAGGCTGAGTGCGGTTCTGCCGCGGCAATGGCTGCGGCCGGGCTCGTGCAGTTGGCCGGAGGCTCGCCCGAAGACTGTATCCACGCCGCTGCTTTTGCCCTCAAAGGGCTTATGGGTCTCGTGTGTGACCCTGTAGCCGGTCTCGTAGAAGTCCCCTGCATCAAGCGAAACGCTACATCGGCGGCTGTGGCTTTAGCTTCGGCAGAGATGGCTCTTTCGGGGGTGAGGAGCCGTATTCCACCGGACGAAGTTATATCGGCCATGGCTCAGGTCGGGAGGATGATACCCCCGGCCCTGCGTGAGACGTCTCAAGGGGGGCTTGCGACCACGCCAACGGGTTTGCGGGTGAGTCACGAGATGGCTGGAAAGACGTAACCGTTTCAGCTCTATATGTCGAACTTGATGTAGAGTTTAAATATCCCGGACGTTACAGGGTCGATTTAGGACCAGCACTGGCAAGCCCGAATCTCCTTCCATCCTCCGGGCAAATCGTTTGGATGATTTTGCGCCCCGAGATAGCTGCCGTGGAGATTGCGATGGTTGATTCGGCCCACTGGCCTGCCATATAGAATCCCGAAAGGCCTGGAAGCGTCGAGTATACGACATTAACTCAAATTCGCCCACACTTCGATGATCCTTATAGGTGAATGTTATACGGTGTTTACTGCTGGGGCTTTTGAGAAGAGCGGCGGAAGGTTCCTCGTGCCATCATCTCTTCGGCCCCAGTTCACGTTCATAAAAGGACAGCCAAGTTCATCGGTGCTCTGACGGGGGTTCACCAAAAAGAGATGGGTACCAAAGAGGAGATGGGTTCAGTTGCAGATCCCATGGTATCAAGCGGTTCCGCTCGTAATGGATCAGGTCGAGGTGTTACAACCGGCTTCCATTCTGGAAATCGGACTCGGTATCGGTAAGTACGGCATGATGTTCCGGGAGATCCTCGAGCCCGGATGGCCTCTTACGGCCAAGCGCCGCGTCACGATCGAGGGTGTCGAACTGGGTACTCTCGACCCCTTTTATGCACGGGCTTACGATCGAGTTTACCGGACGTCCGAACTCAAACAGAATTCGAGGAGAAAGTCATCTGCACGTGCACCCGGGCATGTGTCACCTGAGTCATCAACTCCCTTGCCGCACCTTGAGACAAGTACGCCCGTGCCAGCCCCCGAATCACAGCGTGAGGAAGCTAACAACGGTACCCGAACGGTAGCCCGGATTATCGCTCTGGTGGACGACCTTCCCGCTTATGATTTCGTACTCGTCGATGGTGTGTTGGAACTCCTAACGAAGGTTGAAGGTCTTCTGCTGCTTCGACGTCTGCTTAAACACACGAGGCGCAGTTTGATGGCGACGATTCTCGTGGACCCTTCGCCGCAGGTAGTGAAGCTTTTTGTCCACCAGATCAACCAGCGCGACGTGCCGGGCGCGGACACGGGTCAGAACTTCTTGGCGAGGGACGGGAACCTCCTAGGGGGCGAGCCTGGAGGTACCCGGTGGACCGTCACCGACTTCCTGGATTTTGATTTTTCGTGGAAAATGCTGCCGGGGCGGCATAACACTATCGAGGTGCTCAACTTCTTTCCGTCTCATCAATGCGATTCCGGGCCGGGTGCGCTTCTGTCGGAGGACTCACACGGCAAGCGCTCGGGCGCCGGTGATTTCAACGCCCGCCTGCAATCGTATTTGTTCCGAAAACCGGGCAGCGTCGGATCCGCGATCCCGGACTCCCTTGTAAATGCACCGGATAAGCCAGTCTCCTGGAGCAGCGCAGACGGCTGCAGAGACGAAGTCAAGCTGCCAGTTGATGCCCCAACGGGCGGACTGGCCTGCGGGACCTGTACGGAGACGTTTCCCCTCACGATTGGATATCTCATACCCCACAAGCACGTTACCGGCGGCATGAGGATGCTTTTCGAACAAATACGGCACCTTCGACAGAAGAGGTACCGGGTTTACGCGATAGGCAGGGGCCGGCAGGGCGAAAAGGTGCTGCCGGACTGGGCCGATGTCAGCGTAGATCGCGAAATCGTCGTGCCTGTAAACGGGTCCTACCTGGAGTATCTCGGTGACTGTGACGTAATCGTGGCAGGCTGGTGTGAGCAACTTCCTGAGCTAGCCGGTTCTCCCGTTCCAGTCGTGTATTGGGAGCAAGGACATGAGGCGCTTTTCGGCCAGGTGGATGACCTGTCTTGTGATTCGCTTCTCAGACGGAGGTTTGCCCGTTGTTACGAGCAGCCCTGTTATCTTGCGGCGACCTCGGACACCGTGGCGAGGGCTCTCCTGGCCAGGTACGGGCGACGGGCGCATGTCATTCCTCCGGGGGTCGATACAGAGTTGTTCCATCCCGGGGCGCGAGCGGGTCGAGGGGTGGTGCTCCTGGTGGGCAATCCGTTGCTCGGATTCAAGGGTTTCGACGTCGCACTTCGTGCATTGAACAAGGTGTGGAGCACCGGGGCCCGTTTCAAAGTGAAATGGGTCTGCCAGACGGTCCCGCGCCTGGCCGCATCCGTCGAGTACCCCATGGAATTCGTGGTGAACCCTTCCCTGGAAGAGCTCGCCGAAGCTTATCGTACCAGCGACGTGTTTCTTTTCACGTCTTGGTATGAAGGATTCGGACTGCCGCCGCTGGAAGCTATGGCGTCGGGAGTGCCTGTCGTGACCACCACGTGCGGAGGCGTTGACTCGTACGTATCGCCGGGAGAGAACGCGCTTGTGGCTGATCCCGGTGATGTTGATTCCCTCGCCTTTGCCGTCGCATACCTGCTTGGCAACCCGGAAGCTTCGGAATATCTGGCGGCAAACGGGAGGCGCACGGCCCTCCGGTTCGACGTGAGGCGGTCGGTCGAGCGGTTCGAGGACTTCCTGGCGTGGGTGGTCCGGCACCACGGCGGGCGCTCAAAGTGACGCCGCCTCAAGCGGTGATGACCGGAGAAAAACGGGTATTCAGCGGCCTCGAGATGCTCGTGGTGGGCGGAATCTGGGCGCGAGCAGCTTATCTTATCGGATACCTGCCGCGAGGCCTTGGAGGGGCGATTTGATTGGCGCGCCAGCCTTGTACCAGCTATGCATCTAGGGGAAGTAAGAAACGTAAGGAGATGGTCGCTTGAAAGTCCTAATAACCAGCATCTGGCCTTACCCTCACACCGGTGGGATATCCAGCCATATCTCCCTCCTGGAAAAAACCCTGCGCAAGAAAGGTCATCGCGGAAATGTGCTCACCCTTTCCGAAGAAAACCTTACGGTGTTTCTCGACAGGCGGGTAGCCAGGTTCGCGTCCGGAGTACCGGCGTCACCCGCCCGGAATGCCAGTCTTTCCTTGAATGCTTCTTTGCCGGTGGTACATGAAGTAAACAAAGTGTGGCTCGCCGCCATGATCGAGGACGAGCTGGCGGGCTGCCGGTACGACGTGGTCCACTGTCACGACGTCCTTTCGTGTCTCGCGGCGGCGCCCGCGTGCAGGGAGAAGGGTATTCCCCTGGTTCTGACGGTGCACGGCTATCTGGCCCGGGAAGCGGTGTCGGCTGAAACGGTGAGACCAGGTACCTGGGAGGAATCTTACCTCGAAGGGAACGAAAGGGAAGCTTACCGGGCTGCGGACGCTATCGCCGCGGTTGATTCCGCTTTGCGGAAGCACATTGCCACTTTGATCGCTGAAGATGTTGGCAGCGAGGAAAAGATTTCCCTCATTTACAATGCGGCCGATCTCGATGAGTTCACCGCTTCCACCAAAGTCCGGGCGGAGGCCCGCAGGATTCTTGGCTTTTCCGGGGAGGATTTCGTCCTCCTGTGTCCAAGGCGTCTGACGGCTAAAAACGGCGTGCGCTACCCGGTTCCGGCCCTGAAGATCCTCCGGCAGCGTAATCCTCACCGGAACATCCTCCTGGTCTATGCGGGAGACGGGGAGGAGAGAGACACCATCGTGAACGAGGCCCGGTGTTCCGGTCTTCAAGATACCGTAGCTATCCTTCCGTCCGTGGAGCACGAAAAGATGCCCTGGCTCTACGCAGCTTCCGACGTGGTCCTGATTCCGTCGGCGACGTCCGCAGGTGTCGTCGAAGCCACCTCGATCGCCCTGCTCGAGGCGATGGCTTCGGAGGTGCCGGTGGTGGCAAGCGCCATCGGGGGCATCGCAGAAATCGTCCAGGACGGGATAAACGGGCTGCTCGTTCCCGAGCGGGACCCGGAGGCCATCGCTGCGGCGGTGCAACGGATCATCGATGAGCCGGATCTCGGTGGGAGACTTGCGGAGAACGCCAAAACTCAAGTGATGGAGCGGCATTCGCCGGACGTGTGGTGGCGGTATGTGGAGCGTCTCTATGAAAGAGCACGGGAACGCAGAGAACGCATCCGGTAAGTCGTCATAGAGCTTTGCGAAAGATGACAACCCTCATTGGCCCCACTGTACGCGGGGGAGCTGACACCTTTCGGCGGGGAAACCTGTCAATTTGACACCTTTCAGCCGGGAACCTGTCAATCTGGCACCTTTCGCCCGAGAAACCTGCCAACCTGTCACCTTTGCACCCGTCCGCAGAGCCTCCGGAGAAGGATGTTTTCTTCGGGAAGCGAATTAAGCATGGTAAGTGCCAATGCCCGC
>DYEQ01000101.1 GCA_020725645.1 Candidatus Fermentithermobacillaceae bacterium
GCTACGGCCACACCCTTTCCTCGCCCGTAGACCACCGCCGTTCCCATGTGGAGCATGTTGACTCGTTCCCCCACGGGAATTCCGCCTGCAAGAACGGCCCCGGCGCGCTTATCGACCGGCACTGATTCGCCGGTGAGCGCCGACTCGTCTGCCCGTAAAAGGTGAGATTCCACCAGTCTCAAGTCACACGGAACCCTATCGCCGGCCTCGACGAGCACGACGTCGCCTGGGACGAGATCGCGGGCCAGGATTTCGGTGGTCTTACCGTCTCTTATGACTTTGGCCTTGGATGGGGTCATACGCTTAAGAGCCTCAAGAGCTCTTTCCGTCCTGGCCTCCTGGATCGCCCCCATCAACGCGATTACCCCGACGCTCCCCAGGATGACGAGTCCATCGACGATTTCCCCTAGAAACAACGAGATTATTGCCGAGGCGATCAAAACCAGGATCAGGACGCTGGAAAGCTGTTGCACGAATCTCTGAAGGAAAGTCGGGGGTTTCCTTTGGCGCAACTCGTTGGGGCCGTGCTCTGAGAGTCGCTTCTTCGCTTCGGAATGGGAAAGGCCTTTCTCGAGATGGATGTCGAGCTCCGCGAGCACTTCTTCGGGCGCAAGGGCGCACCATTCTCTCGATCTCACCGGCGTCAACGGCGACCCTCCGTTTCTACGATGCTTTACTATTGCTTTACTATTGCTCTACTGTTGCTCTAGTGTTGCTCTACTGTTGATCTGCTGTGGCTCTACTGCGCTCTACTATTCCTCTGCTGTTCCTTTGCCGTTGTTCTGCTGTTGTCCACCATCCCCTGCTATTGTTGTGACTTGAGCCGGGCGGCCCAGCACAAAGGCGCTGATGCGTCATTGTGTCTTATCTCTTTATTACGGCTTGAGCTTCCTCCTCGCATTGTGTTCAGCCTCATTTTCAGAAGGCAGTGACTTAAGCAACGGAACGGTGAAGGAAAACGCGGCGCCTCCTTCCTCGTCCCTTTCAACCCATATGAGACCTCCCCATCTCTGGACGATCGCCTTTGCTATCGCAAGACCCAGACCGGAACCGCCGGTGCTCCTGGCCCTCGATGGGTCCCCCCGGTAAAACCGCTGGAAGACGAGGTCCGCCTCCTCTTCAGGAACTCCGGGACCGGAATCGGTTACGGTGATGCGAGCCATCCCTTCTTCCTCCGATGAACCGGCTTCCACCCTTATCCAGCCTCCGTCCGGTGTATACCGGAGGGCGTTGCTCAAGAGATTGGATAAGACCTGCCTGACTCTGTCGGGGTCGGCATACAGCATTCCGGTGCCCTCTTTGACATACCCTTTGACGGTTATGCCTCTTGACTGGCACGGACCGGAAATCGAGGAGACTGCGTGCTCCACAACCTCCACGGGTGATAAAGCTCTCGGATTTAGCTGGTACGCTTCTGACGCTTCATCCAGATCCCTTAGACTGCGCACCAAACCTTCGAGCCTCGAGACTTCCCGGGACATAGCTTTGAGCGTTTCCTCGTCAGGGGAAATCACGCCGGCTCCGATAGCTTCCAGGTTGCCGCTGAGAATGGTCAAGGGCGTCCGAAGCTCATGGGAAATGTCCCGTAAGAACGCCTTCTTCCTTTCCTCCGATGCTCGAAGGTCCCGCGACATGGAGTTGAACGCCGCTACCAGGTCGGCCACCTCCTGCGGCGCCCCTTCCGGCGCCAGGCGGACCTCCGCTCCCAGGTCTCCTGACGACACCCTGACTGCCGCGTCACGGAGATCCTCGAAGGGGAGGGCGATCCTCCGGGAAAGCCTAAAAGCGACCAAGCTCGCCACGGCAAGGGAAACCAGCACCGTCGCCACCACCGCCGCGAGTACCCTGCCCACTGCGGCCTGCTCGAGCTCTCCGAGCCCCCGGCCGGCGGGAGATGTACCTAGCACGGCCACGAGACCCACGCGCTCCCCGCGGGAAATCACGGGTACCGCCTGCCTTACGGCTGCTTCCTTGTCCAGCTGGTATTCGGGAAAGGTATCTGCGATGAGCGTTCCCCCGGCGTCGAAGACCACTATCCTGTCGCGCCAGTGCCATGGCCCGGGACCTCGGCCTCCCCTCGGGCCGGGTCCGGCATAAAGAGAACGGAGCACCTCCTCAATCCCCTGCCAGGAACCACGAGTTTCGTAGTACTGGCTCAAAATCGAGGCGATGACCGAAGCCCAAGCTCCCTGCTGTTCAAACGCATATTCCCTGAAGCTTCTGACCACCGCCCAGTAGGACGCCACGCCGAGGAGCAGCACGAGAGCGGTTGCCAAAAGCACGAACTCGACCACGAGAAGCCGGCGAAGGCTGGGGCGAGAACGGGTTTCGTAGGCGTTCACGGCTTGGACGGACCCCTTCCTTTGTAACCGACCCCGTAGACGGTCAAGACGTATTCGGGGTTTGCCGGATCCTTCTCCACTTTTCGTCTTATGCTCCATATGTGAGTGTCAATGGTCCGGGCGTATCCGCGGTACGCTTCTCCCAGCGCTTCCTCGAGGAGTTCCTCCCTGCTGAAGACGCGCCCCGGGCGGGATAGCAGCGCGTACAGGATCTTAAACTCGGCTTTCGTAAATTCCACTTTTTCTCCCCGTACCTGGGCCACCATCGCCTCGGGGTCGAGAAAGACGTCGCCCACCCGGACAGGCTTTTCCTTCGGGCCCGACTCTCTTCCGCACCTTCTCAGAACTGCCTTGATACGCGCATTGAGCTCCCTGAGACTGAACGGCTTGGTCACGTAGTCGTCGGCGCCGAGACCAAGCCCCACCAGTTTATCAGCTTCCTCGGCCCTAGCCGTCAGCATTATCACGGGCAGCGAGGGATGGGAAATCCTGATCTCCCTTAAGACGTCCAATCCGTCGATCCCAGGCAGCATGACATCTAAGAGCACAAGGTCGGGCTCTTCGCCGGCGATCTTTGTGAGCGCCTCTCTGCCGTCGCGAGCTCCTTCCACCGCGAAACCTTCCGCCTGGAGGTACTTCCTCACCAAGCTCACTATGGCGTCTTCATCGTCGACAACAAGGATTTTCCGGGCTATCCCTGCCACCCCCTGCACCTTCCGAAATTATATCAGGGCACGTAGAACCCGGACATCTCGGGGAACCGGATCTTGGAGCGAGTCTCGACTCCAGCGCATGCCGGCCCGTTAGGTCCTGCATATGTAAGCAGCCGAGAAACCCCGGCTGCCTTGTTGGTTGCCGTACTTTTGCCAGCACCACCAGCCTACCATAGCTTCCCAAGTCTCGGTCGTGCAGGTCGCGGGCGGGTAATTGCTCATCGATGCCCGATGGTCATCGAGCTTCCCGAGCTCAGCTTTACCGTCCCTGCCCGGCACCCCAGGGGCAGTTGCTTCCGGCATGGGCAGGCTGACCATCTCCAGCTCTACCGGTCCCTGGGGGAGCTCCGCTGCGACTTCCCGCCTGACCACCCCTGGTCTGACGACCCGAACGCCGCGGCCCCGGGTTTCCCGTGCAGTTACCCTGACAGGTCTCGTTGATCATAGCTTCGATGTTCTTCTTCGTGGCTTGAAGGGCGAGATTTGCCTGCTCTTGCGTTATCTTTCCCTCCTGGGCCAGGGCATCGAGTCTGGCTTTCCTAAGGGCAAGGATCTTCTCCACCAAGACCTCTGGGGTGATGCCCTTTTCCGCAGCGATCTGAGCTACCGTCTTTCCTTGGGACTTCGCTACGAGGATTTCGTCCACTGTCATACCCAGGACCTCGGCGGCATCCTTGAGCCCCGCCCTTGGTCCGCCGGCTCCAAAGCTCCGTGTTCCCGACCCCTGAAAGGGCCGTTCCCTCACCGGCTTCGCGAGGGCCGTAGCCGCCCAGAGAACGGACACAGCCAGGAGGACCGCAATGACCGCCAAACCCATGCTCTTTCTTTTCAGCATCGTCACTTGCACCTCTCTTTCATTGTAGTGTCTTGATTTGCTGCTGGCGGCGACCTGGTTGAAGCTACATCCCATGCCGTGCCTCCGGGTCACGGTTCGCTTGAACCGGCTACGTTGCCGGTGCATCGTTTCCCTCTTTTCACGACATCCGCCTGTCTCGCCGGTCGAGCTTGAGCGCCCAGCGCTCATGCCATCATCCGACCGCAGCAGCCGCCCGCTCCGCAGGCAGGCGAGAGGCCGTCTACTCGATCACGTCACCGCCGGCAGGGAGTATAACGTGTGCCTGTCAAGACCGTCCCAGAAAATCGTCAAGATACTGTCAATTTTGCCGTGCTTACGGTGTGCTACAATATGGCGGGATATCTAAAAGCCCGATGTCCCTTTCCGGGGTATCGGACTTGAGGGAGAGGAGAATATTGGGATTAGTACGGAGAGCTCTCCGGGCGATGGGGCGCCGAAAGCTTTTTGCAGGGGATATCATCCGTATACTTGGATTTCCTGTACAGAAGCTTTTTGACAGGGTGGGAAATACCCACAGGTTCTTAACATTGAAGGCTATCGAAATCCTCGATGCCGACGGGTTTAAACCTCTCGCCGCATGGTATCGTGCCCATTTGGAGGAGATCGTGAGAGGTAACTGCTGGGCGGATAGAGCTTGGAAAAACAGCTGTCACCATTACAATCCTCGGGCCAAACGGGGGTTGTTGTTGTGGCCTTCCGCCGTCGATGAGGCCAGGTCCTGGTTTCGCAACTCCATGCATGCGTGGGTGAATGGTGACGTCAACCGATCTGTGTTTTTCCTTGGAGCTTGCCTGCACGTGATACAGGATATGTGCCAGCCCTATCACTCCAATTGCATCATTCTGGATGGACATCAGAAGTATGAGCGTTGGGTCGATCGCACCAAGGAAACATACGCGGAAGAGTCCGAAGGAATCTACGACCTGGCTACCTCCGTCGAGGAGTGGGCGAAAAAGAACGCCGAATTCTCCCAAGAGTTTCTTCCCCTTGTCCGCCCCGGCGCTTACGGAAACGGGTATCACTCTCCCACAGCGGTCCTGCTCTCGCGAGCTCAGAGAACAAGCGCCGGTTTTCTCGTATTCTTTATGGAGAAGGCCAAAGAAACCGCATACGAGCCGGTTCAGGGGTTCTTTGAGGAGGTTCTCCAATGGAAGAGTCCAAGTTTGCGTTTCGCCGCATCTTCGCACCGGTAAGAGAATCCTTCGGTCCCCATGACATCCTAAACCTCACGGCGGACCTCGGGGCTGGACACAGAAGGGCATCGGAAGCACTGGAAGGAGCTCTTAAGGAAGCTAGACCCGGAACGACCATACTTACGCTAAACTATATTCGGTTTGTCCATCCGCTTTTGGACATCATATCGAGTTCCATCTACGTAAACACCATAAAAGTAGCGCCTGAACTCTACCGCCGCTTTTACAGGGTCACCAAGGAGATCGAGCCAGACTCGTCGTGGCAGACACTGCTTAACAACCTTGGGCACCGACGCCTTCTTCGCCTGCTTCAAAAGGTAAAACCTAAGGTCATACTGGCGACATTCCCGACACCCGCCGGGGTTGTGGGGGAGCTAAAAAGGCGAGGACTGGTCTCGGCTCCTCTCGTTACGGTGGTTACGGATAACGCGGTGCATACCCAGTGGGTAAACCCCTGGACGGATCTTTACATCGTGGCGTCGGAGAAAGTGCTGGAAGGTCTAACCCAGCGGGGCATTCCGGCAGAGCGGATTGCGGTTACGGGCATTCCGATAGATAAGAAGTTCTCGGAGGATATCCCCCGCTATGTCCTGTACGCCAAGTACCACCTGGACCCTTCTCTGCCCACCGTCCTCGTGCTGGGATCTGCATACGGAATGACTCACGACGTCCCCGAATTGTGCCGTTCTTTAGCGCATGCGAAAAGGCGTCTTCAGCTCATCGTAGTGTGCGGGCACGACAAGATCCTCCGGTGGAGATGTCTCGAAGCGGTCGAGCGCGCAAAGAACCCCGCCAGGGTATTCGGATTCGTCAACACGATGCACGAATTAATGCGGGTTTCGGACCTGGCCGTCACCAAGGCAGGTGGACTTACGATGTCCGAAGCGTTGGCCTCCGGGCTGCCTCTCGTAATCCACAAGCCCATACCGGGCCAGGAAGAGGAAAATTCGAAATTCCTCGTATCCAGCGGGGCGGCGGTCGAATCCCGCGATGTGGAAAGGACCCGCGACCTTGTCTTTTACCTGATGGACCATCGCGATCAACTCGATGCCATGCGGGAAAAGGCAAAAGCCCTCGGGCATCCCAATTCAGCTCGAGACGCGGCGCGGGAGATCGTCGAAAGGTATCTGCGCGGATGATTCCGGTAGTACTTGCCCTCGTCGTATCTTTCGTAGTCACCATGGTCATGCCGGTGGTCCTTTTTCACTTGCTCGGCGTCGGCGTGATTAAACGAGTATGCGCCTCATCTTCGGTTTGTCTTACCTTTGACGATGGTCCTGACCCTCGCTTTACCCCGGTTTTCCTGGACATTCTCCAGGCTTACGGGGCAAAAGCTACTTTCTTTTGCCTGGGCGAGAAGGTCCTCCGTTATCCCGACTTAGCCAGGCGCATTCGTGAGGAAGGGCATGAAATCGGACTCCACGGCTTCGACCACCGGCACCCCTGGGCGGACCCACCCTGGCGCGCGATGAAGGCAATCGGCACCTCCACATCGGTCGTTCGGAACATCACCGGGCAAGAACCCCGTCTTTACCGGCCTCCATGGGGTTTCTGGAGCCTGTGGAATTGGCTCGCCACTCGGGGCTTGCGCCGGGTTATGTGGTCCCTTCCGGGAAGAGACTGGGTGCGGAACGCGACTCCGGAATCCGTCGTCGAGCACATCGCAAAGTCTCTCAAGCCCGGCGATGTAGTACTGCTCCACGACGGCGGAAGGTATTCGGGGATAACGGCGGAAGCGTTACCCGGACTTCTCGAGATCATCAAGGAACGAGGGCTGCGGACGGCCGCGGTCAGTGAAATAATAGTGGCTTCGAACCGAGTTAGCACTTCTGATGCTTAATGCGAGGGTTCCTCTTGGAACAGCCTAGTGATAAATCATCGGAATCAATCGATTAAGCAGGGCAGGACTGTGGCACTTAAGGATCGCAGGATCGGAGGAAGTTTGCCTGCCCCTGTTGAACCATCGTCGAAGACGTCGTCGAGGAGGTCGGAGCAGTGGCTGACACCCGGCCAGAACAATTACCTTCTCACGTTGCCGAGATTGTGCTGGAAGTCCACTCCATCGCAAAAAGCACTGAACTGTGGACGGGTTGGAATCCGGTGCATACCCCGCTGGTCTTCCACACCCCTCAAGTTGCTTATGTTATAGGTCATCCGGCTCCTCCCGGAGGCTACTATCCACTTGGTAGTGTAGGCGGTCTCCAGGTCTATAGCGGTCCTCCCCTTCCCGAGATGGCTGCCAATACTGCAGCTCAGGTCAACGGTCACTGGTGCGCCCTGATTATGACTCCTGATGCGGGTGCTGCCGTTAAAGACTGTGCCCGGCTGGTGTTACACGAGTGTTTCCACGTGTACCAGAACACGGCGCTCAAGCATCTGCCCCGCCCCAACATACAGCTGATGTCCCGCTACCCTGAAAACGATCCCGAAAACAATGCTCTCTGTGTTATAGAAAACCGTCTGCTGGCCCGCGCTCTCGAGGGTGATGATTCGGTCTTAACACACTTTCTCGTAGTGCGGCGTAGCCGGCATCAAAGGCTTCAATCCCTGAGTATGGACGACCTTTGTATATACGAAGAACTCAGCGAATATAACGAGGGTACACCGACCTACGTTGAGGTGAAAGCGGGCAGGCCCCTGCAAGATATCAAAGACGGACTCCTGAGATCCAACATAGGAGGGAACGGGGCCGGATACCGGCGTTTCTACTATACCGGGGCAGCAATTGCACTGCTCCTTGACAGGACCTCCCGTACGTGGCAGTCCCGCTTGGCCGAGGGAGGAAAGACCTTAGGACAACTGATACAGGAGGGCGTTGAAAGATTCTGCCTATCGTCTGACACCCCCGGCATCGACCGGGTGCTCCTGGAATACGGGTATCAGGAAGTGCTTGATGCGGAACGTTCCCGGGAAGAGGAACGGCAAGAAAAGATCAATTCGATTATGGAAGACCTGAAATCGGGCCCTGGAATCCTGGTAGAAATAGAGATTCCACACGGCTCAACGATCCTCTTTGACCCCACTAACATCCTCGTGGTTAGAGCCGGAGTTCGCATACATACCAGGATATGCGGTCTGAAGACTGACAACGGTGCTGAAGTTTTTGTGGAACGCGTTTGCGTGGAGGATCAGGAATCCCACAGATTCCTGGTCCGGTTACCCGGCCTTCCTGAAGTACGCGAGGACGAGGTTTTTACAGTATCGGGCCCCGGATTGAAGATCCGGGCACCCGCCGGCTCAGTCAAGGAGACCGGTCCCGGGTCATACAGGATAGGTCTCATGGGAGGTCCCACCGGCAACCCTGCTCCGCGTCATTTAGAATGAGAGCATCGGCGTCGAGACGGCCAGAAACCGGTTCCCAGTCATCGCCTGCCGCGATTTTCTCGCAAGGAGAACCGCATCCCTGTGACGAAACGGAACTGGGAAGACACTGCATTGAAGAGCCTGTGCTTTGTATTTCTGCCGGTTTATGAGGTCAGTGACGGGAACCACGGGGAGCACAACCGGGACATGTACCAGGGTATATGCCAAAGCTTAGAAAGACGGTTCAGGGAACTCGCCCGCCGCATCTGGAATCATATGGAGGCCAGATTTGAATCTGGAAGAGGGCTCATACGCTGCGGCAGCGCCGGGCTCCTGCGACTTGAGCCCAAGTCGTACAAGGGCCCTGAGGTCTCTCTGCATGACGGGACCGTTGTGAAAGCTGGAACGCCCGTGGCTGAAATGCACCTGGACAGTCGAAGGGTCGTAGAAGCTTACGGGGGCGGGCAGCAGAGCATCAAAGGCGCCTTGACTCTCGCGAGAGACCTGAGGGAGTCTTTACACTGGATCCGTGCCTGGCTGCTGGAGGACCCCGTCGGCCAAAACGTGCAATTCATCTTCGCCGTTACGCTCCTGGACAAGGACCTCAAGCGACTCGGATTCGAGGTGATACCCCTTCCCACCTGGCCGTGGGTGTCCGTGGGTATATACATGCGCTGGCTCTCGTACCTCTACAGACCCGCCGGTTCGCCCCTTCCACCGCGGTCATCTTTAGTGCCGAAACAAGCTTGGATGTCCCGAGATCGATTCCTGAGGACGTATTCTTCGGAGAACGCGGGAAAACTCTCGTTACGAACGAAGAAAGCTTGACCGGCAAAACGGGAGAATCGAGAACGAGCTGTCCGGGCGAGCTCACGGCACCCGACCGTTCATACTGACAAGGGATACCGGGCTCACCCGGACAGCTTAACTCATCAGTTTGACCTGCTGTTCAGACCACCCATGGGCGGCCAACGGCCTGACCGGGTCAGACGCAAGACCGAGGCGGTCGGTCGGAACTCAGTCCGAAGAGCTTAGAACTCTCCAGACGACCACCGCTGCCTGACGGCGGGTGACAAGACCACCGGGGTCGATTCTCCCGTCGTCCGTCCCGCTCAACACCCCGGCTTCTACCGCCACGGCAACATAGCCTTTGTACCTCCACTCGACCCTGTGAGCATCTGTGAAGGGAAGCTCGTCACCGGCGCGTTGCTCAGCTTCATTCTGCAAACCCATGGCCCTTACGGCAATAACGGCCATCTCCATCCTCGTTATCGGCTCGTCGGGTTCAAACCCGTTAGGATATTCGTCCTTCGTGATGAGGCCGATCTCGAGCGCTCTCTGGATATGCGAGTATGCCCAGTGAGACCGGCGGACATCCGGGAACATTCGAGCATCCTCATCTTTATCTTTCCCACGCTCGAGCCCTTCGTCGATCCCGGCCGCTTTTAGAAGAAGCGCGACGAACTCCGCCCGGCTGATCGTGTCGTCCGGTGCGAACTTGCCTGCAGCTTTCCCTTTTATGATCCCTTTGGAATACAGGGCCAGGATAAACGGGTCTCCCCATTTAACCCGCCCCGTAACGTCCTCGAAAGGTGACTCCGAAGGCAGAGGGGGTAGCGGGAGCGGGCTCGTATTGAGTCCCCGCAGTCCGGAGACGCTGAACCTGGCCTCGAGCTCACCTTGCGATGTCCGAGCTTTGACCAGGTACACTCCGGGCGGAACCTGCTTTCCCGCGTTATCTTTCTGGGTCCACTCCCACGTAACGGCGTTGCCGGGCTCGAGGTTTTTCACCACTTGAAGGGCCATAGGAGCGAACACAACGGTGCCGTCCGGCTTTCTCACCTCCCACGGTGCGGAACTGGGCAGCGTTATCGTAGACGAACTGCCGTTGTACAGCACGAGGATGACTTTCTCACCCGAGGCGTAAACCCCTTTGTCTGTGAAAAACCTGAGCCCCTCGGACTGTTCGACGGTTATGCCGGTCGACGCCGAGACAGCGCCGGGGAAGACAGCGCGCAGCAAGTAGTCACCGGGCTCGCGTATGCTGGTCGTAAGCTCGCCCTTCGAATCCGTTTTTCCCAGCAACTTGCCCTCCGTGAGCCCGGGGATTTTCGAGTCGGGGTCGATGATGTCGGGCAGCGGGATTTTCTTCGGGAGAAGGTATACCTCCGCACCCGCCACAGATTGGTCCGCGCCCTTTCTCGTCACTTTGATGACGAAGCTCGCTCCGGCCGTAACCCGTCCGGGAGCTTCGATGGCGAGCTGGTACGGCGATCCCTTTTTCACCTTATTCGTTAACTCAACCGTGGCGCCAGCCGCCACCATAATCGGACCAATCTCCTGCTGGTTTTCGAGGACGTAGTAGCCAGTACCGGCCCACACCGGGACGGGCATCACCGAACTCTGGGGACCCGGCTCCGTTTGACGGGTCAGTCCCTCCTGCCAGCGAATGGGGAGCGCATATGCACATCGCACCTCAACGAAGTAAGTACCAGCCGGGACTTCCACTTTCCATTCGTCGTCTATCACCGTAGCTAGATACACACGGGACCGGTCGGCGCTCGTAGCCGTGGCCCACAGACTCACGAGTGTCGCCCCATCGGGCACGGCGACCGCGCCACGGATTATGGCGTTGGTTTGGGCGAACGCCACTTGGCTCGCTCCCAGGGCAAACCCAGCAAGAAGGGTTGCCGCCAGAAACACGGTACAAGCCTTCCATAAAGAGACTCGCTTCACTAACTGATCCTCCTTTCCCTATTGGAGTATATCTCCTTTAATAAATATCGCAGAAGGGTACAGTTTTTTGCCTGATTACCCTGGGAAAAAGTTAACCTCGCGCCCCGCCTTCAGTCGCGGCGGCCTGACTGGGAAGTCAGTCTTTTCGCTTGAGCTTGACCACGCTTTCCACGTGAGGCGTCATGGGAAACATATCGACGGGAATTGCCCATTCAGCTTCATATCCGAGTTCTTTCAATCGGGCTACGTCCCTCGCCAGTGTCGACGGATTGCAGGACACGTAAACGACGGTTCTGGGTCTGGAGCGGGCGATAAGCGGAACGACATCTTCTGCGAGCCCAGCTCGGGGCGGGTCCAGGAGGACCACGCCGGGCCGGCCATATCTTGCCAGAACCGAAGGCAGGACTCTTTCAGCTTTGCCAGCGACGAATGCGGCGTTGTCTATACCGTTAAGACCCTGGTTTACTCTGGCATCCGCCACAGACTTCTCCGCTTCTTCAATGCCGACACAAAAGCGCGCTCTTTTTGCGGCGAACAACGTCATCGTCCCAATTCCGCAGTATACGTCGTAGACCATATCCACAGGGGAAATCTCGCAGGCATCGAGAGCTATTCCATATAGGTTTTGAGCTTGTTCGGTGTTAACCTGGTAAAACGAGCCCGGCCCGATCCTGAAACGCAGCGAGCCGGCGCTTCCTACCGACATCACATCTTCGATGTACCACCGGCCGGCCAGGAGCTTCCATTGAGTACCCAGGATTACGTTGGTTATCTCTCTGTTTACGTTGAGGACCATGCTCTTCATGCCTTCTAGAGACCCCATCACTTCCTCTGCCAGCTCGACTGCACGCGGGAGCCGGGCAGTGGTGGCTACGAGCATTCCCATGCGCTCACCGGTCCCGGGGGCGATCCGGGCCACGATGTGACGTACAAGCCCTTTTCCGGTCCTTTCGTCATAGATGCTATAAGTTCTCTTTCTCACCTGGGACAGGAGAGCTGAAACCAGCTCCCGCGCCAGAGGATGCTCCAATGGACATTCATCGAAAGGTACGACCCGGTGCGAATAAGGTTCGTAAAAGCCGGCAACCACCTTGCCTCGCTGGACCCGAAGAGGAACTTCAACTTTGTTGCGGTATCCCAGAACCTTCGGGGACGGGACTGTGGCCTTTACCTCGCATCCCGGAGACTTTCCTATGCGGTGAAGGGCGTCTTTCAGGAGGGTTTGCTTCCAGCGTAGCTGCATATCATACCGGATGTGTTGCCAGCTACACCCTCCGCACCTTCCCGCCACGGGGCAGACTGCTCCGGTCCTGCCGGGACCCTCGCGAAGAATCTCAATAAGCTTACCCCGCGCATAGTTCCGCTTCTTCTCGACGAGCTCGACTTCCGCAAGGTCGCCGGGGACTGTGCCGGGGACAAACACCGTTATGCCGGATAGATCAGAAGTTGCCCCGACCACCACACCGGCACCTTCACCTCTGTGGCTGAAACTGCGAATTTCCGCACGTACCCGCATCAAACAGTCTCCATTCAAACACCGGGGCGGAAGGCGCTCGCGGCAATGAACTCGAACCGGACCTCTATAACCCTTTTTGCCCGGATTCACCATCTATAATTCCATATTACGTGATGCTTCCTTGTGCCCGATAGCTGTGAACCATAAAGGACAGGCCAGATGTTACCTGGAGATTACTGCTCTTTCCAAAAACCTGACCGCAGGAAGCTCCGTATCTACTTCGACCTTCACCCCTAGAGGAAGAGTAGCTCTGTAACTGCCGTGCCCTGCGGGAACATCGAGCAAACAAGGCTTGCCCGTGCCCCCGAAGTAATGGTCCAATACCTCCCTCAGTGTAAGAGACGGCTGGCCCTCTTCCGGCTCGCATCTGGTGAAGTCTCCGATCAGGAACCCGGCGGCGTCTCGAATCTTTCCCGCAAGCTGGAGCTGGCACAACATACGGTCCACCCGGTAGGGCTTTTCGCCTACATCTTCGATGAAGAGAATCTTCCCCCTGGTGTCTATCTCCCATCTGGTTCCGATGGTAGATGTAATCAGAGACAGATTACCCCCGACCAATTCACCCCGGGCGCGTCCGTGCTCCAAAACCCGCAAAGGCCTTTCCACAGGCACCCTGAGTTCGCCCGGAGGCCATTCGCCTGTGAGGGCTGCCCGAAGAATGCTCCCATTGTACTCGCCGGGACCTTCCGGGCCCATTTCCGCCACGGGGCCGTGCAATGTAACGAGACGCAGTTCTCTCCAAAATGCAAGGTGCAGGGCGGTGATGTCCGAAAAACCCAGGAGGATCTTATGATACTTCCCAAGGAGCGAAAAGTCGAGATGGGGCAGAATACGCATGGCCCCGTAACCGCCCCGAGCAGCCACCACTGCACGGACCTCGGGATCGGACCAGGCCCGTGTGAAATCACGAGCCCTCACTTGATCTTTCCCGGCAAGGTAGCCCAGAGAAGCGAAGACCCCGTCTCCGAGTCTGACGCGAAAGCCCCAGTCCTTTAAGAGCTCGATTCCCCTTTCCAGCGCTTCTTTATGTACCGCGCCCGAGGGGGCGACGATCGCTATCAGGTCACCGGGGCAGAGCGCAGACGGCTTTCTCTTCATGAAATCCTCCTTCGTGGTCTACCATCCGACAATAACGATCTCGATGTTGTCCCGGTTCGGTCCGGCGGCGCGTATCTTGTCTCCCTTTGCCAACACCCAGGCCGTAGTCAGTTCTCCGTTCTTATATATTACAGCATCTTTTGAGAGGACGTAGGACTTCGAGTTCACCAGGATATAGCGACCCTGCGCAAGCTCAACCACCCCTTCGACCTCCACCTGGGGCGTGGACCTCCGTTCCCCCCAAACATAGTTCATGTCGGAATCCACAAGGACCCGAAGCTGCTCGCCCGTGAAGAGTTTGTCTACCTTGTCATCCACCCGCAAGTTCCAATCGACAAATCTCGAGTCCCTGGTAACGGGCACGGCTAGAACCCATTGCTCGTTCATGAGGAGCTTCAGGCAGCCTCCGGAAACCGACAGGACTGCGCCGGAGTACCACCGTTTTCCCTCCGCCAAGGAGATAGCCTCGATATAATCAATGAGGCCGTCCTTGCCTCCCGCCACCACCCTCGAACCGGGACCCATCTCGTCCGGTTCCGAAAACCCCACGAATACCGCCCGGGGGGACAACGTACCCTCGACGAACCCGGTGAAGTAGAGTTTTCCATCCCTTTGACCCATGTAGTAGCCGTCCACCTTCATTTCGTTGAGGGAAAGGACCTCCGCCCAAAGCACGTTATCTTCATTGTCCAGCCAAAGTTTGAGGCGGTCTCCCGCCGTAAGCTTTTGAAAGGGAATGTTTGTGAGCTGGGACGGATACGCCACGGGAGCCTTGAAGTCTACGAGGATGGGGGCAGGCTCTTCCCCGGCGCGTTCGGGAATCTCCCACCCAAGCCTGCCGGCTTTGGACGCCTGCCAGCTCAGCACCACCGACGTGGTCCTGTGAACCCGCATGCGCTGCCGGACGTAGGCGAACTTCAACTCGCCCTCTTTCGTCGCCGCAACCAGAACCGTATCTCCGATGGACAGGTCAAAGTAGTTGCGTCTGTCCGCATCCCGGTAAACCGCTGTCTCCGGTGTGAGCCTATACGGTCTCCAGGAGGTATTCAGGAAAACACGATCACCTTTAAGTGCTGCGATCCTGCCCTCTTCGGAAAAAGCTGCTTTGAATATGAGGTCTGCCCAGACGATTTTGCCCGCGGGGTTGAAATAAAGCTTGAGCCGCGATCCCGAAGGAACGGAGGACACCGGTATATATGCGCGACCGTCCCTATCGACGACTTTGAGATCGGGTTCCAACGAGAACCATGAGAGCTCCGTCCGGTCAGAATAGATGGCGAATCCGTCGCCTCTCTTTACGATGAACGCCTCGAAGGGATGCCGTTCACCCAGGACATCCTGAGCGGATACATGGCGGATGTCTTCCGCGGAAACACCCTGCACCACCACTTTGTCACCGGGCAGGATAGCATCTTGTGAGACCTCGATGCCGTTCCGGAATACGAGAGCGCCGGGGTTCAGACGACATTCGTAAAACCTGTCGGATACTACGATGACATCCCCCGAGATCCACATCACCTGTCCTTCGAGACGGAACCTGTTTACCGTGGCCCTCACAACTTTGATGAGCTTGCCGGCCGGATCGTAGTGAAGTTCAAGTTCCTCCCCGGGAAGAACTCTGTCCCATGAGGTCGTGAAAAACCCCTGGTAGAGAGGGATATCCCCTACGTCGAGGCGCTCCCGCCGGCCGCTTTCATATCGCAGTTCCAAAGCCGGGACATCAGGCCAGGCCCGGACGACCGTGGCCATAACCAGCTCCGGTGGCGCTTTAGGGTCGACCTCGAGGGTGAACTCGAGCGCTTCTGTAGCTCCATCTCTTACCAGCACACGTTCCTTCTGTTCCAGGAACCCCTCTTTGAAGACGACTACCTCGTGATACCCCGGAGAAACAGTCACGTAAACGGGAGTTTTCCCTTTGGACACTCCGTCCACGGAAACGTCCGCATCTTTCGGTTTGGACGTGATGGATAGGACGCCGACGGGCGCCCTTGGCTCGAGCGTAACGGCCACCTCTTTCCGCGGCTCCACGAGGACCCTAGCGACGGCGTCGGACCGGCCCGCAGCTTTTACACGGATCTCGTGTTCGCCGGCGCCGAGCTTGAGTTCTAGGGGAGCTTTCCCTTTGTACTTCCCATCCGCGTACACTTTCGCATTTTCGACACTGGACGATACCTGCACGGAACCGGAGGGCGAAATAAGATCCACCGCCAGCGCCCGGCCCCGTCTGGCCGAGACGCGCACGATATCGCCTTTCTCAAGGGACCTGAAGGGAGAGGAGCTCATCTTGTAGCCCTCGTAGGCAAAGACGGTCGAAGCGTCTACGGAAAACTCCTGACCTGACACGCTGATTTTCCCTGCGGACATCCTCTGGAACTCGCCTTCCAGGTTAACTCCGTCGGACGCCACTTGAATCTGGACTACTTGCCCATCCTTTCGCCGGGATACCTCGACCACCGTTCCATGAACCAGCGCTTTACCGGGAGATGAGGGCTCCAGGGGGTGTCCCTGGGAGTCGAGCACCTTGATCCCAGAGTTGAGGGGCAATACCCAATATGCTGTATCGTCCTCCGGAGTCGTACCTGGTTCAAAGAGCAATAGCTTGTCCGGGCAGGCAACATAGAGCACTGCTTCGGATTTGACGGTATTCAACGCGAGGGCCAGTTTCATCCCGCCGGCGAATAAGAGGACGCCGGTAGCAACAGCCGCTATAAGCCAAACGAGAGTTTTGGTGTCGGAGGGACGCTGGACCCTTTGACCGCCTTTCACCACGGATCTTTCCATGAGCTTGTCCCTCCTGCATCCGTATTCCCGCGTCTTTCAAGAAAGCACCGCACGGGAAAACGTGACGAGAGCCCCGTTTCTTATATCGTCATAGCTCCGGTCTGAGTAAATGTTTCCCTGTCGGTGTGATCGAACGCTGCCACAGCAGCCGGGACCGTTCGACTGATCCCCCGGTAACTGCGCGCTTACGCGGGCTCGAGAAGCCTTCCGGACCCGGGCGCGCCGAAGGCAACCTCTTTCATCCCAGGGCCGGAACATCCCAGGTAGTCCACCGAAGCGGTAGGGCGACTACCTCTATACGCTTCTTTTTCTCACCATTTCCCCGAGCTTGTAGTACTTCCCGTTCCAGTACGCGATGGCCCGCATCTTTTCTGCGTCGATTTCCCCCTCAGTGAGAACTGAAGGATCGACGTGAACGGCCATGACCTCAGCTATGAACAGGTCGTGACTGCCCATGGGTATCCTGTCTTTCACCTTGCACTCGATGTTCACGGGGAATTCCTTGACCAGGGGCGCCCTTACGGACTCTGGACGATCCGGGGTCAAACCGGCCTTTTCGAACTTGTCTTCGGTTCTTCCAGAGACGTTCCCGCAGTACTCCAGGATATCCACGTGCTCGTCTCTGGGGAGGTTTACTACGAAATCCCCGTATCTCTGGATGAGACCGAATGAGTACCTCGTAGGGCGGATCCCGATCACGACTGCCGGAGGGTCCGAAGCGACCGTGCCGGTCCATGCAACCGTCAAGGCGTTCTTCTCACCCATGAAATCCCCGCAGGATACGAGGACCACGGGTGCAGGATAAAGGACCGTGGTGGGAGCAAGGATGCGCTTTTCTGCCATTCTTTTTCACCTCCTTGTCGCGAATCCTGATATGGGGGAAGTTCGGCTTCCTTTCGTCCCTCGGTACAACCGTGTTCGCAGCTCACCAGGTGCGAATGAACATCCTGAGCTTGACATTCATGCCCGGTCAAGCGCTCGCCACCGCCGCTACTACCCTGGTAGGTAAAAGCTTGGGCAGAGAGTACCCTGAAGAAGCTGAACGTTGCGCCTTCACCTCCCGGAACATGGGGCTCGTCATAGGCGGTTTCATGGCTTTGATCTTTCTTTTCTTCGGTAAATATCTTGCCATGCTTTACACCGACGATATGAGTGTGGCAGGACTTACCGCCACAGTCCTCAAGATCTACGCCTTTGCACAGCCGTTCCAGTCAACCCAGTTCATCCTTGCGGGCGGGCCTCGAGGCGCCGGCGATACCCGTTATTCTCTTTACTCGACGGCGGCGGGAATGTGGATCGGGAGGGTCCTGCTGGGGTGGCTCTTCAGGTAGATAGAAGGAAGTCGCGGCTTAGACAAAAGCGATGGTTCTCTTACGCGGTTCCTTTCGTGCACCCCCCGGGTTGTCAGGAACACCCCCGTTTGGGTATTAAGTGTGAGCCTGCGCCGGCTGACGGCGCACGGTGCACATCCCGTTTGTGACAACCACCTGGTCAGCTCTTAACCAGGAATTCGACGCGTGCCGGGTCGACAGCGACTTTCACCGGGTACGTCAAATCGACCAGGTCTCCGTCCATATGGGACGGAAAGCCGGGTCCGGCATGGATTTCGATTGCCCGAGCTCTCTCCAGCCGGACGCCTTTCTTCCCGATGTGCCTACCCTGGAATACCAGTGGTAACACGCGCAACACATACGAACGAGATATACCGTTAACCAGAAGCACGTCGAGCTGACCGTCGCCCGAGACCGCATCGGGACAGACCTTCATGCCGCCTCCATACTTCGGGGTGTTGGTTATGGCCAAAAGCCAAGCTTGCGGCAGGACGTTTCTTACTCCGTCTATGTAGACCTCAAGCGTCGTCAGACCGAAGTGGAACGCACCTCTCAAAGCTTCGATGAAGTAGCTCAACCTTCCGAACTTTTTCGAGCCGTGCTTTTGTACTCTCTGGACCACGTAGGCATCGAACCCGAATCCCACCGAGTTTATGGCCCATCTCGAGAATCCGGCCGAGTCCGTCACCTTGAGGACGTCCATCTTGACACGGCGGGGTGCTTGTAGAGCGTCCAGCGCGTGAGACCAGTGGGAAAACAGGTTGTTTCCTGAGGCGAAATCGTTCCCTGTACCCGAAGGGATCGTGCCCACTGCGACACCGGGATTACTGGACGACAGTACACCATTTACCACTTCTTCCAGCGTTCCGTCGCCTCCCATGGCCACCACTGCGGAGTAACCAGATTCGGCAGCTCTTTTCGCTATCTCCACCGCGTCTCTGGGGCCGGAAGTGCGAGCTACGTCGAATGAGAGCCCGCGCTCGCGCAACATCGATTCAGCTTCGGGCAAGATCTTCGCCGACCTGCCGTGCCCTGCGACGGGGTTCACTATGAGACAGAACTTACCCAACGGCATATTCACCCCTCCCACAAGTACTGAAAAGCTGAGGATCATCCCCTACCATGACTCACATTTCCTACTGATGCTCCAGCTCGCCTCTCTCACGTAGCTCGATGAGACCACCTATTTCGAGCTCGAGGGAAGCATTTCCCCGGCCCAACCTATACCAAGGCGACCCAGGCATTCCCGGGACGGGACCCCCCGCTCGTCCCAGCCGGCCATCCGGTAAGCTCGGAGTTTAGCTTTCGCCCAATCCTCCGGTCGCGCCGCCCGATCCTTTAGAGGTCCGCTGCTGAAGGGCTGGAAGAACCTCTTCGGCAAAGCCTCCTCTTCGCTTTTGAGCCCCTCCCTCAAGTTGAGTACCCTGGCCAGGGTGTTGGCCCTTTCGCCGGCCAGCAGCATCTCGGCGGCGGTAACATTCCACCCGGTTACCGCCCTCGCCAGTTCTTCCAGCTGGATCACCGACCACGGTACGAACTGACACATCACAGCCAGGTTGTAGAACGTGCGCAGGTTGGTCACGGTCCAGAACATATGGATTTTCTCGGGGGAAAGATCGTCGAAGGGCAACGGGTCCAAAACGCCAAGACCGTATAGTTCCTGCATGGCACGGCTTTCCCGTTTCTCGTAGATGGTATCGTGGACGTTGTGACAGTGATCGGCGCCGGTGGGAGACAGTGCATAGCCGATACCCAGGGCGTATTTGAGCCGGGGCTCGTGCATGGGGATCTCCTGCCCCCTGACGTGCATCGCCAGCTCCGGCGCTCGCCCGCCGATCTTCTCGGAGGCCCGCTTCGTTCCCTCCGCAAGGAGGTCTCCTATCCCTTGTCTTTTGGCGATCATCTCTATTAGCGTCAAAGCAGCATCGGGGTTGCCGAATCGAAGGTCGAGGCCACCGACATCCTCCGGACCGAGTACCCCCTCGGAAAGGCATTCCATAGCAAAGGCGATGGTAACTCCGGTGGAAATGGTGTCGAGCCCAAAAGCTGCACACATCTCGTTTCCTTTGGCCACATGAAGGAGGGAGTCTGCCCCGAGACTTGAACCAAGCGCCGCCACCGTCTCGTATTCAGGTCCCCCGTACGTGGGATCGATTTTGAGCGGCTGTTCCGCCTTCACCACCCTTTTGCACCGGATCGGACAGGCGAAGCACGTGTCCCTGTCCACCAGGATGGTCTCCTTCATCGCCTGGCCGGATATCTTTTCGGCCCCTTCGAAACTGCCTTCCCGGAAATTCCGGGTGGGAAGCCCTCCGGCGGTGCTCAGGTTGACCGTTCCTCCAGCTGTGCCCGTGTCCTGCAGACCGAAAGCCAGCCGCGGAACGTTTTCCACCATCCACCTGGCGAGCTCCCTGACCTTCCCGGCGTCGCTTAAAGCTACAGCGCCTTTGCCTCGCACCGCCACCGCTCTTAATTTCTTAGAGCCCATGACGGCGCCCATTCCAGTCCGTCCGGCGAAGTGGGTGAGATCATTTACAACGCAGGAAAACCGCACGAGATTTTCGCCGGCGGGTCCGCACTGGGACACCCTGACGAGTTTCTCGCCTAGCTCGCTTTTGATGATTGCCTCTACCTCGGCCGTAGTCTTGCCCCACAGGTGGGCGGCAGCCCTGATTTCGGCTTCACCATCGTGGACCCAAAGGTAAACCGGCTTTTCCGACGCTCCCTTAACGATGATGGCGTCAAAGCCGGCTCTCTTTAATTCGGCGCCGAAATACCCACCTGCCTCGGCATCGCCGTATCCGCCGGTGAGGGGCGACTTCGCACCCACGCTGTTCCTTCCGGACCCGGCCAGCGGCGCTCCTGTGAGGGGACCGGCTGCGAAGATCAGGATGTTCTCGGGACCGAGGGGGTCCGCTCCCTTTGGAAGCTCGTTCAGCAAGTAGTAAGCGATGAGACCTCTGCCACCCCAGTACTTCCGGTAAAACAAATCTCCCGGTTCCTCTATGGATATCGTTTTATCCGATAAGTTCACCCGCAAGATTTTCCCTGTATAACCGTAAGGCACCCCGATCTCTCCTCCCCAGAGCGATTGTATAGCCCCGGCTCCGCAAGCTTGTACCGAGCGATAAACTCTTCGTCCGGCCACCCGACGATCAGCCGCCGAGAACCGGATCGAACAAACTCACTTCGTCACCGTCCACCAGGACATCTTCTTCTTTCATTATTTGATTTCGTCTTAAGGCCATCCAGACTTCCTCAGCGGGAATTCCGAGAACACGAAGAAGGTCCGAGAGGGACGCCCCTTCGCGGAGCTCCACGGTGACGACCTCCCTTTGCCCCTCGATGAATCGTAAAAGGTCTCCGTATATCTTAGCTTGCACCCTCAAGTAAGCAGTCACCCCCTCTTTTCTCAATTCGGTACGGAATCAAGTTCGGAATCAGAATCCGCTTCGATTTCGGCTCGTCCGATTAGGAACAAAGTCCGACAAAACTCACCCATCGCTACGGCCAGTTTAATCAGGTGCTTCCCCATGGAATTCTACTCTGCTCCGGCATATCCTCTTTAGGTATCGTTCCAGAACTCTGGAGGTATCGCTGGAGAGCACCAGGGGCTGGGAACCGGCAGCGGTACCGTGGTGTACCTAACCGGCTCAGCATAAGGAATTGTAGCAGGTATCAAGAGAGAGCGTAGCGAACCCTGACGTACGTGTAGCACCGGGGAACGCCGTACAAAAAGGATCAACCACCAGATACATATGAGGGGGGATTAACACTTAAGTTGCTTCGGATCGAAAGAGCTATCCTGTCCCGTCTGGATCATCCCATGGGTTTTTACAAGCTTGTCTCAGGCCTCGATTACGACCTTCGGAGCATCATATCCGCTCTGGATAGTCTCGCCGATAGAGGGTTCATCCGCGTTCGGGACGGCCTGATCGAGAGAACGGTGGACTTCCAGGACCGTCGTCTGACCGAGGCCGCTTTAGAGACCGTAAAGCTCGAGTTTACCCATCTCACCCGGGACCGGCCCGAGCCAGTCGTACGGTTCGATCAGGGGTACGTAACTGTTGAATCCGTGATGAACAGGCTCCGGGTCCTCGACTCCAGGGACGACCTGGCCGGCGCCTCGGTGTTGCTCGTGGGGGACGACGACCTGACCTCGCTTGCGCTGTGCCTTACCATGCTCCCCGCCAGGGTCGCGGTGGCCGAAATCGACCGGAGACTTCTCGAGTTTCTCGGCCGGCGACGCCAGGATCTTCCCATTCCCCTTGAACTCTACGAATATGACGTGAGAAACCCGCTTCCAGCGAACCTGGTCGGGGCGTTTGACGTTTCTTTCTGCGATCCCCTCGAGACCGAACAGGGTTTCAGGTTATTCATCATGAGGTGCAGAGAGGGGCTGGTGGGTCCGGGCTCAGCTCTTTACTTCGGTCTTACCGACGTGGAGTGCCCGCCTGAAAGGTGGCTCGGGTTTCAGGAATTCCTTGTGGGGATGGGCTTGAGGATAACAGACCTTTGGCGGTCGCTGCACCGGTACGTCCTACCCGAACGGGATTTCGTGGCGGAGGAAATCGAAGGGGCCCGGAAGTACATCCGCGGCAGCGGACCGGATCCGGGAAAACTACCCTGGTACCATTCGAGTCTCGTCAGGACCGAGCTCGTTTCGGCGTCCAAACGTTTCCTGGAAGTCGTGAACAAACAAACTGACATTTATCATTAACCTATTGTAACCAACCCACCTTAACAGACCGGCCGGGTACCATAATGCCACGTCTCATCGAACGGAATTCCGGTTCCCGTCGTCGTCTCACGCGTTCTATCCATCGCCGGGGCGAGGACCATACCGCCTGTATCACCGGCATTCCTGAGCCATCTTTGCCAGAGCCCTGGTCCGTTCCAACCAGTAGAGGTACTCTTGAGCGTATCCTGCGTACCTGCCGAAGCGGCGCTCCCCTTCCTCGGCGACCCGCTCCGGAGGCATCGAGGTCGTCTCGGGATAAAGCCGTGCCATAGCCCTCTTCACCCACACGTCTACCGGAAAGACTTCCAGCCTGCGGTAGGCGAAAAGAAGGACGCAGTCGGCCACCTTCCGACCGACCCCGGGTAGCTTCACGAGTTCCGACCTGGCGGCGGGCGTGGGCAACGAGCCTACGCCATTCAGATCGACCTCGCCCGAGACGATCTTCTTCGCTGTAGCTGTGAGGTACCTCGCCCTGAATCCACACCTTACGGCACCCAGCGCTTCCTCTCCGCAATTGGCCACGGCGCAGGGGCCGGGATACGTTTTTCGCCGGAACCCTGCGGGGTTACCCAACATCTCACAAAGCGCTTCGATGCTTCTCTCGATAGCCGGGATGTTGTTGTGCACCGACAGGATGAACGAGGTGAGGCATTCCCACGGGTCCTGACGAAGGATCCTCAGACCGGGCTTTTTCCGGATGATCTCGCCCAGTACCGGGTGTTTCGAAGCCAGCTCCCTTTCGATCGCCGCTTGATCCTCGTCCAGGGCGAAGTACCACTGGACGCCGGCGGCAACCCGCTCGGGATCATACTCCACAGCCTGGTCCAGCCGGAGCTCGAGGAACCCTTCCTCCTGAGTAAGAATCACCGCGTGATCCTTTATGACTCCACAGTAGCTTAACTTTCGTTCCGCGGCGTCGCCCGCGTCCACCGGCCCGCCGCACCCTCGTCCAGCAACTCGCGGGGCTATCATCCAGCGCTCGCACGAGAGATCGACCCCGTCCAAGACTCTCCACCTGAAGGATTGTCCCGAACGAAGAGTGAGGTCCAGGTCAAGATGGCCTGTAACAGGAATCCTAAACGAAGAATCCGTAGGGCAGACCATGGGTCAAACCGCGGCAGTTCACGCCGAACCCGGCGCGACGTTGGCACTCTCGTCAGAACTATCATTCTCTGCCAGTTGCGTGAGGAAGGGGAGTAGATCGGGAAGCTTGCCTTTGCCATCCGGCTTGAGCCCGGACCCTCCTCGTTCAATCAAAAAGTCTTCCACAAGGAAAGTCCTCATCCCGAGTTTTTGGGCGATCATGTCCTCTTCCACATCGTTTCCCACCATGACGCAAGTAGACGGGTCGAGTTTAAGGATGCTCAGGATCTCCTCGTAGTACTGAAGATGAGGTTTGCAGTAGTGCATGTTGTCCAGGGTCGTGATGTATTTCCACGGCAGGTCATCGATGCTCACCCAGCGCATCCGCTCTCTTATGGCAACCTCGGGAAAAATCGCATTGGTTGCGAGGACGATTTCCCATCCGGACTCTAAAACCTTCGTCACCACGGTACGCGCATGGGGGTTTTCCGGGACGAGTCTCCTAAGGCGTCCGAAGTCGTTCTGGTAAAAGTTTTGAAAGACCGGCCAGACCTCTTGCCAGGGCCTGCCCACCCTTCTGGAAAACGCCCGGGCGAATGCCTCGTGATTCGTAACCGCCGGATTGAGATCCGAAATCATCTCGTATGTGGACTCCAAAAGAGCTTCTCGAAACGCGTCCGGCGGCACGATCGAGGCGAAACAGGTGGATACCTCCTTTACGTAAGCTTTGTAGAAGAAATCCATGTCCACGGGAACGAGTGTCCCGTCGAGGTCAAACAGCACAGTTCCCGGATAGGCCATCGTTTACTCCTCCCGAAGCCCGGTTTTTCCTTTTCCTTCGCCTGGTTTGGTCACGGTCGTCCCGTGCATCGGACAACCTTCGCCGGTCCCGCCCGGAAGATTCAGCGGCTGATCTCCACGCGCGGCAACTCCTCCGGCTCGTCCATGTCCTCGGTGATTACGGCGTAACGGGACGGACCTCCTATGGTATACGCTCCGTGGTTCCCCCGGGCGTCCATGACCACACAGGATACTCTTCCCCAGTAAGCGTCCTCGAGGTCAAGGAGCTCGGTCATGGCCTTGCGGGCCGCCTGGTCCAGGGACATTCCGGATGCCATGTAAAGCACGATGGACCTGGCCGTACACAGGCGGATGGTCATCTCTCCCCTGCCGGTGCACGCCGCAGCTCCGTACCGGCTGTCGGCGTAATTGCCCGCGCCGACCACCGGGGAGTCGCCGAGGCGACCCGGGTACTTCCACGCCCACCCGCTGGTGGATACGCCGCAAGCTATCCTACCGTACCTGTCCATGGCGATGAAATTCACGGTACCCAGGTGCTTCTCCGGGTCCGCCGCCATATGGACGTATTTCCTCAACGCCTCCATGTAATCCATGCGGTCCTCGTAAACACCGGTTACTTTCTCTTTTAATCCCTTTTCCCAGATAGCTTTAGACTCGGGAGTGAGGAGGTCCTTTTCCTCAAACCCCAGTTCCCGGGCGAATCTCTCAGCACCCTCCCCTACCAGCATCACATGGGGGAGTTCCTCCATCACTTTTCGGGCTATAGATATCGGATGCTCGAATCGTTTCACCGCACCCACCGCACCGGCGGCCAGCGTGTTGCCGTCCATTATGCTGGCATCGAGCTCTACTTCACCCACCAGATTGGGTAGCCCGCCATAACCGACGGTCCTATCATCGGGGTTCGATTCCACGATCCGGCACCCGGTTTCGACCGCGTCAACTGCGGTGCCGCCACGTTTGAGTACGCCCATGGCAGCTTTTAAGCCGATCTTTCCGTTAGCGCTTGAGATCACCTTCAGCATACATTTTCCCTCTTTCTAAAACCCCCTGGAGGCTCGCCCCGCTCCGTTGCGTGGTCGCCCAGCCGGGGTTGCCAAACCAAGGGCCGCATGTTTTGGGCCTGCCCGAGGGCAGGCCCTGACCCAACTCCACTCCAATGGATTCTAGACAGCATTCCGCCGATCCTCTATTTCCGTTCGAAGATCGGTTCCCCTTCGATGAAGACTTTTTCGGCAACGGTCAGGGTTTCAAAAGGATGGCCGCTCCAAATCACGAGGTCCGCGTCTTTGCCCGGTTCGATGCTTCCCAGGCGCGAGTCGATCCCTAGGATTTCGGCGGGATTGATCGTGATGGATCTCCAGGCAGCGTCTTCCGGCATCCCCTCCCGTACCGCTATCCCCGCATGAAGCGCAAGCCACCTGGTATTGGCGGTGGTATCGCATTGTATAGCCACTTTTACTCCGGCCTTCGCGAGTATCCCGGGGTTTGCCAGGCTCACCTGGAGAAGCTCCATCTTCGCCCTGGACATGAGAAGAGGACCGACCGTGCACGGTACCCCCTTGCGGGCCAGTATGTCAGCGATCAGGTAGCCTTCCGTAGCGTGTTCAATTACGAAATCCAGGTTAAACTCCTCAGCTATCCGTATCGCGGTCATTATGTCGTCGAGCCTGTGGGCGTGGATCCTCGCCTTGATTTCGCGCTTAAGGACACGAGCCAGGGCCTCCATCTTCAGATCTCTGTCGGGTTCTTTTGAATTCCCGTCTTTCCCGTTATCCTTTTCCCGCTTCTCCCTGGACTTCTCCAGTTTCTTGATGTAGTTCTGGGCGTTCACCAGAGCTTCCCGGAGTGCCGCAGCGTTGGCCATGCGGGTGGCAGGATACTGCTTTTTCATCTCGCCGTAGACGCGCTTGGGGTTTTCCCCGAGGGCCATCTTCATCCCCTCGGTCCCGGGGATGACCATTTCCTCTGCAGTTTTCCCCCGGAGTTTTATGGCGATTCCAGTGCCGCCGATGATATTGGCGCTTCCCGGCCCCGTGTAAACGGTCGTCACTCCTCCCGAAAGGACATCACGGATGGCCGGGTCCTGCGGGTTCAGGGCATCGATTGCCCGGAGCTGGGGCGTAATCGGGTTCGTCATCTCGTTTCCGTCAGCGTTCGCCCAAACCGACGGCTCGCCGAACACCGCAAGGTGGCTGTGGGCATCGATGAGGCCCGGTGTCACCGTTTTTCCGGTGGCATCGATGACTTTTGCGCCCTTCGGGACCACGACGTTCGGTCCCACCTCCCTGATGCAACCGCCTTCCACGAGAACCGTGCCCCTTGGGATTACTCCCCTTGTAATCGTGTAGATTTTGGCGTTGGTGATGGCCAGCATGGATATTTCCCCTTTCCAGATCCTGATATCTCATCTTTAACAAATGCAACAAACGCCGGTACCTATAATCGTGCCGGTACCTGAGACGGTACTGATGAGAATTCGTTTCTGGCCCCGAAATATCCTTCCGCTCCCTGGAGCTTTTCAAGGCTCACCGAACCTTCCTACCGCTGTTTTCCTGGGCCTTTTCCCCGCCTCTTCCAGGAACGGATTTATACCCGACCGTCCTTGGCCGGCCGCTTCTCTGGGGAGTACGTCTTCTACCGGGGCCCTCAAGGAAACCATGCCTGCTTATGCCTGCACCAGCTCTCGTCTGTGTAGAGTACATCTTCTACCGCATCCACGGGGCGAAGTATAAATGATAACTACAGCGAGAAATCGACTTGACTCTTTTGGCCACCTCGGGAGGAACAATTGATACTGGGGACGAATACGCGACATCGGCAGGTGATGGGACCCGAGATGAACTCGGAAGAGCGCCGGCGCAAGATCATGGAGATCCTGACGGAAGCGGGCGAGCCGGTCACCGGGTCAGCCCTGGCCTCGAAACTCGGGGTTTCAAGACAGGTGATAGTCCAGGATATCGCCCTTCTTCGCGCTCAGGGTCAGAAGATCCTGGCCACACCTGGGGGTTACGCCGTTTTGGAAGCAGAGCCTGCCGGCGGGGGGATCGTTAAACTCGTCGCGGTAAGACACGGTAGATCCGATACGCAGGATGAGCTCTATACGATGGTCGACTCGGGCGCGGAGGTGATCGACGTCATCGTCGATCATCCGGTGTACGGTCAGCTTACCGGCCAGCTTTCCCTCAAAACCCGGTCTGATGTTGACAGATTCATTAGAACCATGGAAGAAAGCGGCGCGGGACTCCTTTCCTCCCTCACTGGAGGCGTGCATCTCCACACGGTACGGGTACCCGACCTGGAGACCTCTAAGCGACTGGAAGACGCCCTGCGCCACAAGGGATTTCTCCTTCACGATTGACCACAGCCCCGGCCTCTGCCCCTTGTACAAGGCTGTTGGAATCTTGCCTTCGGCTTAAGTGTCCGCTGAGGAGATTCTTATCTGAGATGAGGACCGAAGCGGCATCGACAGGTCAGCGACCGGAACCCCCCTGGAAGAGCAGACGGCTTCCGTTATATTTCCATCGTGGAAGCTGTTACCAGCTGCAAGCTGTGGTAGACTGCATAATGTGGTTGCTTACTGGGATAGCACCTGATATGATACTGTGAAAGGTCAGGATTCGGCCCACCATGAGCGGGGATCATTGTGGCGCGGGGGTGACGACAGTGGATCGGGAGCAATTCACGGTCCGGGTTCCCAAAGAGCTTCTCGATAGAGTCCGCGAAGAAGCGGCAGCATATGGCGATTCAATGAACGATCTTGTGATTTCTGCGCTGGAAAAGGAAGTCCGCATGAGGGAGCAGCTTCGATTATTGAACGAGATAGAGCGTAGACGCTCTTTGATGGCAAAGCGCGGTCTCCAACCGGATTCAACGCCTGTAATAAGGGAGCTCAGGCTGAGGAGCAATCGCAATGACTAGAAGTGCTTACTGCCTTGACAGCAGTATCCTGGTCAAAGTGCTGGTGCCCGAGGAAGGTAGCGATAAAGCTACTCTCCTTTTGAAACGCATTATCAGCAGCGGCTCGAGGCTGGTTGCACCCGCATTCGCTTGGGCCGAAGTGGGGACCGTCCTGCGGAAGAAGGTCAAGGCTGGATTACTCACTGAGTCTGAGGCACATGATGCCTGGGTGCGATTCGTCTCGCTGTCGGTAGAGTACATCGAAGACACAAAGATCCCGCAGATCGCATGGGAGGTCGCCGCAAGGTTTGACCTTCCCACCATGTACGATGCCGCATTTCTGGCAGTCTCAGAAAGGTTAATGGAGGACTCGCAGAGCACGGTCGAGTTCTGGACCGCTGACCGCGAATTGGTCGTCCACCTGGGAGAGCCACGACCGGAGTATGTGAATTTGCTGGAGTAATGACGCTGGGACAGCGCATATCCCGGTTTGCGCGGGATGCCTTTAGAGGATAGCCCTGCCAGCGGTCCCATAAGATTATCCCTGGTAAATGCCGCTTATGCTGCTAAAATAGATGTGTCATCCATTTAGCCGAATCCTGCCCGTCAAGGCAGGTACGGAGGAACCCGTTTGGGGTGAATTCGGACGCGTGTCCGATAGGGCTATCCTTTCACCGAACCCATAGCTAACTCCGGAGGCTTGAAAGGGGGAATTACCGTGTTACGCTTTGATGTCAGAAAACCGAATCGTGCTATCAAGAGTTGCCGCCCGGTCAAAAATCTCCAGACTCACCCAGACGATAACACCCTTGTGAAGTCTGTGCGGAAAAGGGCGCTCGAGGCAATGCGAAGGTACGCGAGGCGGCAAAAGGCTCTTGCAGCGGTCATCGTATTCGCGCTGGTCTTCGGAGCTACGGTCCTCGTCCCGGCAAAGGCTCTCGCCTACGACCCCTGGTACTACGGCTATACGTGGGACGAGGTGATGCTTCTCGCTCGTCTCGTGTACGCAGAAGCAGCCGGCGAACCGTACGTCGGGAAGGTCGCCGTAGCTGCGGTGGTCTTAAATAGGGTGCGCAGCCCGCTGTTTCCGGACACTATAGCCGGTGTAATCTACGAGCCCTGGCAGTTCTCCTGTGTCGGAAACTGGATGTTCAATTCGTACCCGTCCCAGTCGGCCATTCAGGCGGCTCTCGATGCCCTGAACGGCTGGGACCCGACGGGAGGAGCTCTGTACTACTTCAACTATACGCAGGTTTGGAATTCCTGGTTGTGGTCCAGACCCTGCGCCACCGTGATCGGGCTGCACTGGTTCACGTACTGAACCAAGTTGTTGATTTGACTGTTGACAAGACACCTGTCGAGTGGGATACTCCACTCGGAGGTGTCTTGTCGTATGGAACACAGCCGCACGGTCAAAATCGCTTCAGGGTCTTTGCTTTTAGCTTTATCGCTCCTGATACCGCTGGCATTCGGCGGCTTTCTAGGCATCCAGATAGGGCCGGGTAGTGCGACGCTGGCATCGCACGTGCCAACCTTTTTGGCCATGCTTTACGGTCCCGGCGTAGCGTTTGTGGTAGGACTGGGGTCGGCCATAGGGTTTTTCATGAAACTAGGTTGGATCATTGGGCTTAGAGCTGCCATGCACATTATAGTGGGAGTGGTTGGAGCTTACATGCTGAAAAGGCACATCAGTTTCCCGCTCACCCTGATCGCCCTGACTCCTCTTCATGCCCTTCTCGAATCCCTCATAGTACTTTTGTTCGGGTTTTCCCCTCGAGAGGTAGGGCTCGTCGTGGGCGGCATAACCGTCGTTCACCATCTGTTGGATACCACCATAGCCGTGGCCGTTTGGCGGCTCGCATTTTATAGAGCTCGCCAGCAACCGTTAACCCGGACGTAAGCGCCACGCCCCGACCGGCCAGATAATTGCGGTCGCCGGTGAGGTCGATGTACCTGTTGGACAATGTGACCGAGGTCCCTCTGCGTGAGCACTGGCGAATCCGACCCAACCCCCGGGGCTTGAGGCCTAGGTCTTATTCTGAGGATCAGTCTTCGGCCGGTCGGTATTTTCCTGCAGAGCTTGTTCGATAATCTCAGGTAGCTGGTACAGAGAGTTTCGTCCATGGAGAATCAGTTCACCATTCAGGAGTACCGCAGGCAAGCTGATTTCGTTTCTTTGAACCATCCGGAGTATCGTTGGATAATAACCCGCTTCAGGGTCGGCCGTGTCTACGTAACGGCATTGAAGCCTCTTCTGTCCGAAACGCCTGTATAAATTGCTGATGTACCCCAGAACGACCTCTTCCATGGACCTTGAACCACAGCAGCCTGTTCTATACCTTATCTCTCTCGACCCTAAGATCACAACTTGAATCATGCGACCGACCACTCCTTATGTCAGCTCGTTATGTCTACACTTTATTCAGACTGCCCTATCGCTGACACTTCCGGTTCTTACAAAGAGATCAAGTTCAAAAACTCGTGCTCGCTGAAGGTTATTTGGTGTAACCATGGTGACACTAGATGCATAACATGTTGACGAAAATGCCTCTTCCAGATTCAACCGCAGGGAGAGGTACATTCCCAGAAGATTGGATAAGAAGGAGGAGTAAGCTTATGGAAGCGCCTAGAATCAAGGGGTTACCACCGGTTCCGCCGGTCATAAAGCCGATTCGCCCCAGAGATTTTCGGTGCGAGTGTGTGTGCTTAGAGGTTCAAAAGATCCTGGATGCTCGGAAACAGAAGGAATGCCAGGTATTTACGAGACTCGAGCAGTTTGGTATCATCCCAAGAACTCTTCCGCTGATAGACATCGATCAGAACCCAATAACGACCGTCGACTGGACGCCAGCCGACGACATTGTGTGCCTGAGAGCGATCTTTAAGGAGAACCACAGGAACCAGATCTTCGTCATAGAGAAACCCCCACAGGAGTTCACTGTGGAACCGCTTGGTGGTAAGCCCCCTGCCGCCAGAATCACGGTGACCGTGACGCCTGGAAGAAATCCAACTCCAATACCGAACCCGCACCTCCAGTGTAGGGTTAAGGAGACCGTGCTGGCTGAGCTCGAGAACCGAACGCCTGGGAGAACACCAACAACCGGTTTCATCGAAGTCTGCCCGGTCCGTTTCATAAAGCGGCCAGTACTCTTCTTCCCCGATCAGGAGCAGGTCGGACAGGTCAGCGTGAAGACGGAATCTTCATGGGAGATTCTCGACTGCACCACGGACATCTTCTTGAACGTGCTTAGAGTTAACGTCACCGTTGGCGCTTTCATCATCGTGAAAACCTGGGCCGACGTCCAACTGGTCACCACGGCCATGGGCGAGTGCGACTGGGAACTGGTCCCGCCGCCGTTCCCCGAGGATCCATGCGAGGCTTTCAGACAGAGACCCTTCCCGCCTTTCAACCCGCCGCAGTTGGAGGACTTCTTCATACCCGACCCCGAAAAAGGCGATGGTTAGAAGCACTGTATAGGCCGGTGGAAGGGGGCCCAGGCCCCCTTCCACTTTTCCCATTCGTTGCAAGAAGCAATTCTTTTGTATAACGTTTGAACGTTTGGTTTGGACCCGACTAAGGACCTTCTCACTTAGAATCGCTCTGATCAGGTGCCTTACCTATTCTTTCAAGATAAAGCAGGTACTCATCTACCAACTCTTCTGTGGGCTTTATTCCTTGGGAAGAAAGAAACTTGTAGACCAGCCTTCTTGCTTCGTCAACTGGTTTTGATAGTAGATCCCGATTGTTAATGGCAGAGGTCTCTTCCTCTTTTCCGTGCGGGAGTGTTTCCCGGGGCGGCATCGGCCCTTTCATATCCCCCCTGACCTTTTCAATCTGCGGCGGCGATTCGACATGACGGCGAGGCTTTTGTCTCAGAACGTCTTGTGCAAAGTCCTCAATCCCTCCGTGATAGCCTGGCAAAGAAGGCTTAACAGGCGCAACGGGCTGCGGTGCGTCAAGTATCCCGACGCCTGCCACCGAACCTTTGGCTTGTTGCGGAAACGCTGTCCCGGCCGTTCCAATAACGGGTTCGTCGGTATTTGCAGGTACGTCTCCCTGGACTTTTGTTCCTTTCGATTCCAGGATCTCAGGGCGAAATGCCTCTTTTATCGAGGCATCAATCGGTGTTTTCTTAAAGTACCCTAGAACGCCGTTACAAACCGTAACTGAAAGGTTTTCAAGCAAAGGCTCATTGTAGCCGTGGATTAACGGAATTGCCAGGAGAACCGTAGGGGCGGATACTCCCCGCCGTGACTCAGAGAACCATTCCTTCATCGCAGAAGGCAGCTTCAGGGAAGACGTTCTCCTAAAGCCGGGAGGACTTGCGCATTCGCTTGCCAAAGCTAAGTGTCCCGCCAGGCGAAAGCTCCCGAATGGCCTCTCCCACCAAGGATAGATGACCAAAGGATCGATTCCCCCGGGAACAACAAGGCCGGTATATATAAATAAGGCAGTATCCCAGTAGGTAGACCTTGCGTCTTTTTTACCCTCCAGCTTTTGAGGGCCATCCGCCTTCTCCAGGGTAATGTCGGCTCCCGTAATCCACAGAAGGCGCTCAAGGAGTTTCAACTCTGTTTTCAAAAGCTCCTGTAAATGATCTCCCTTGCCCGTGTCATCATCCACGAATCTCACAAGAAGTCGCCTGCCTATTAAAGGAGGGTAAACAGCAAGAACTCCAGAGGTTTTGTCGTGTCTGAATGGAATGCCTACCAATTGGCAGACGGCCTCAAAGGCGGATGGAGACGGCATGGCAACACGCTGCGAGCGTACCTCCGCATTATCGACAAGCAGGCGCATAAATACCTCTCCCCTAGAAGAAACACTTCCCGATCCATGTATATGACATTTCTTGGCTTCCTGGTGTGTGCAAAACCGTTACTTTTTGTGACATAAAAGGGGAGGGCCCATCGGCCCTCCTACCCTGATTTGACCAGGTAAGCTATTCTTTCCTACCGCTCAACGAACAGCTCAACCACGTAATATCCGTATAAAGATGAACCAGACTGGCGGGGAACCACACCGACACCTACATGGGTCCAGTACGGTTTAAGCATATTATCTTTGTGTTTGGGACTGGACATCCAGCTTTCATGAGCCACAATCGGAGAACCGGCGACAGTAAGGTTCTCTCTCGAACGTTTATACGGTATACCGAAGCTGCTGAGCAACGTAGGCGAATACCCGTAAGTGGGGGATTCATGGCCGTAGTAGCCGTTCTTGACCATATCCTCCCCTTTAATTCGCGCAGCCTGAACCAGGTAAGGATCGATTTCCAGCGGCCTCAATCCCAGTCTAACTCGCTCCTGGTTCAGCAATTCAATTACTTCCTGCTCAAAAGCTGTTGGTACGGCCGGTTCAAGCTTTCTGGGAACGGTGCTTCCAGTACCTGTACCTGGTGTCGTGGCCCCTCTATTACCGAAGCGAGCCTGGTACCAAGCATCGTACGCAGCTTTATCATCGTTCGGATCTACCTGACCCGATCCGGGAGCCGGATTCGCAGGAGGATTTGGGTCCGGTTGTAGCGGTGGCCGATTCGGTAATGTCCCGAACCGTGCCCGGTACCATTCATTGTAAGCTTCCTGGTCTTCGGGGGACATGGCCAGCACGTACCCCGCGTTGCACGTGGCCAATACGGCCAGAACCACTAGGACGAACACTGCTTTCTTGAGATACTTCATCGCTGGCCTCCTTCCAATATTGGGGCATTAGCTGTTGGCGCCTACCTGCGAGGCTTATACTCTTATTCGCTGCTCAGGAGGACAATCCTCTTGGAAATTGCGTCCATGCTGGGCGTATCTTTCAGGTGCACGTTTTTCCCTGTCGACGTAAGAATGGGTGAAGATCTATGGAGGTTGGGCGAGCAAACCAGAATCATTCTGCTATGATTCGGACTTGGCGCAATCGACTCGTTCCGCCGGCCCATGCAGTGTGTTCAGATCAAAACCGTCGAAGATTCCAAGGCGTTCTTCGCGATCTGCCGAGAATATAGGTCGGCCGATTATGGAACTACTATGTAGTAGTGCCAAATACCGAGTGCCAACCCAGTTCACGGTCAACAAGACTCTCGATAAGGACGACCTGCTTATGCTGCGCAGTTTGACCAGGTTATTAAGGAAGAATATGTGGGCGGCTTCAAAACCGAGTCAGACAAAGAAGGATTCGACCGGGGGACCGCTGTCTAAAAATGTAAAGGTCAACGAGACCCTTATAAAGCAATCTTTTGGAAACAGCTCTGATTTGGTCGTTAGAGAGCTGCGCGTGGGCCCGGGCGGGAGGTTTACCGTCCTGGTGGTTTACGTGGACGGTCTTGTGGATAAAACCCTCATCTCAGAAAACCTGATAGAGCGAATAAGCGACCAGACGGCTAAATGGTGTAACCCGGAACAAGCGTATGACGATTTGAAAAACCGTATTATTGCGGTGAGCGACGTCAAAGAGACCGGTGACCTGGACAACTTCCTAAATCACGTGGCCCGTGGTGACTGTGGCCTAATCATTAATGATGTCGCTAAAGCCCTCGTTGCCGACACGCGCGGTTGGGCGCAGAGAAAGATCGAAGAACCTACTACAGAAGCTACAATCAGAGGGGCGAAAGAGGGATTTGTCGAGACCCTCCGGACCAACACTAGTCTTTTGCGCCGGAGAGTGAAGCACCCGCGGCTCCGGATAGAAGAACACGAAATCGGGACTATCAGCAAAACCTCTGTGGCCATTGCCTACATTTCGGGACTGGCCGATGAGAAGGTAGTGCAAGAAGTCAGAAATCGCCTGGGTAGAATCAATGTGGACAGTATTCAGGAAAGCGGTCAAATCGAAGAACTCATCGAAGATGCACCCTTTTCACCTTTTCCCACGATATTGCGGACCGAACGTCCCGACAAAGTCGCAGGTGCCCTCTTTGAAGGTAGAATAGCGATACTTACCGACGGTACTCCGTTCGCTCTCATTGTCCCAGCTACTTTTACCATGTTTTTGACCAGTCCAGAAGACTACTTCGAACGAACTTTCATGGCTTCAGCGGTGAGAGCGATCAGATATCTTTCTTTCTTCACTTCTCTCACTTTGCCCTCATTATACGTCGCGGTCACCACGTTTCACCAGGAAATGCTGCCTACACCCCTTATACTGAATATAGCCTCTCAACGGGAAGGGGTGCCTTTTCCGGCCGTAGTCGAAGCGTTGCTGATGGAAGTGCTTTTCGAAATACTTCGTGAAGCAGGTGTCCGTTTGCCGAGAATAGTCGGTCCGGCTGTCAGTATCATTGGTGGTCTTGTCATCGGAGAGGCAGCTATGCGAGCCGGACTGGTCTCTCCCATAATGGTAGTGGTAGTTGCGGCTACAGGAATCGCATCCTTCGCAACTCCTGTGTTCAGCGTTGCAATCGGCGCCCGCCTTCTCCGCTTTATCATGGTACTTCTGGCAGGATCAATTGGTTTTTTCGGTATAGTAGCGGGGCTATTCGCCCTCGCGACCCATCTAACTTCTTTGCGTTCATTCGGGGTACCTTTTATGGAACCGATCGCTCCGGCAGTGGTCTCCCAGTTCAAGGATCTGCTTGCTCGCGTACCCTGGTGGGCCATGCATACCAGACCCGCGCTTGTTGGACACAAAGATTTGGTCAGGCAAGGCTACGACCAAAAGCCAAAGCCTCCTGCTTCTTCGGGCAAGGACACGCACCGATAAAGGGGGATATAAGCCCACCACCAGTCGCGAAGGACCACTATGCAAGGAAATCCACAAGCAGCGAGGGGGGTTACAGTGGGATGGAAACTGAGGGAGGCAGGATCTCAGGCAGCCAATTGCTTGCGCTTCTGGTGCTGACACGTCTGGTGCCTGTGACCATCGAGTTCCCGTTAGTAACGGGGATAGAAGTTCCGCAAGATGCCTGGATCTCTAGCCTTGTGGGAACCGTCCTTTCAATACCACCGGTTCTTTTGATGGTACACCTGAGCTTGAAGTATCCCGACAAGACGATCATAGAGTACAGCCAGCTGCTTCTGGGTAAGTTCTTTGGAAAGATAATTGGGTTTGTTCTGGTATGGTACTGGCTCTCTATCGCAGCTACTATGTTGAGGTCAGTTGGAGATGCTTATACCACCGCCGTTATGCCGGAGACGCCGATCCTTGCCTTCATCCTCACGGTGGGTTTTCTGAGCGCCAACGCTGCTCGGACTGGGCTGGAAGTCGTTGGACGTCTAGGCGAAGTTAACATGCTGGTTGTGCTATTGTTCGGATTTCTTACATTGACCCTTCCTTACAAAGTCATGAATTTCGAGAATCTCCTACCTGTGATTGCCAAAGGGATAAGGCCAATCATGCTACCTACGGGTACAGCTATTTCCTTCTTCGTCCAGTTTATAATCCTGGGTATGGTAGTGCCTTATCTAAATAATCCCCAAACTTTAACCAAGTCTTCCCTCGGCGCAATCGCAATTTCCGGATTCATGATGACCGCCTTTACCGTTGCCCTAATAGCTGTTTTCGGGCCGACAGTTTCGTCGCTGATGCTACCGGCCTTCAGTCTCGGGCGAATGATAAGCATTGGTGAATTCCTTGAAAGGATTGAAATTATTCCTATGGGCGCCTGGACAATAACTGTCGCTATTACACTCGCTTTCTTCCTGTGGGCGAGCGCCGTAGCAATTGCCCAATTGTTAGGCCTTAGACGTTTCCAGGCCCTGATATATCCTTTGGCGGCAATAAGTGTTGCATTCAGCATTCTGTTTTTCGAGAGTTTCCTCGATCTGGAACTTTACTTCAAAGAAGTTTGGGTTCCCTATTCTCTTACCCTAACTCTGGGGATAACTATCATCCTATATGTGGCTTCTTTGATACGAGGTAGATCTTCTGCCTCAGAAAAGGTGATTGGGTCATGTCACCGAAATGGTTGAGTAAATTCATAAGCTTTATTTTCATGACCGCGTTCTTGGCATCGACGTTGACGGGATGCTGGAGCCGCAGAGAGATCGAGACTCTGGGATTCGTCACGGCGTTAGGGGTGGACCGTACTGAAGAAGGCGAAATTGAAATCACGGTTCACATCGCTAAACCTTTCGCGGTCGCACGAGGAACTGAAGGGGGCGTTTCGACAGAGAAGGGCTTCTGGACCGTAAGCAGTACGGGTTCGACCGCGTTTGAAGCCATGCGGAACCTTCTTTTACAATCACCCCGCAGACCTTTCTATGCTCATAACAGGTTTATTTTGATAGGGGAAGAATATGCCCGGGCAGGCGTTAAGGATATCCTTGACCTGTTTGCCCGCAACGGCGAAACAAGGCGTTTGGCCCGCGTGGAGGTAATCAAAGGTTCTACTGCAAAAGACTTTATGCAGCAGGTAGAATTCGAATTGGAACGATTGCCCTCGGAGGGGGAGGAAGGTATCTCACGATCTGTTGAGGTGGGACTGTCTTCACAGCCGGTAGAGTGCACCCTGAACAGCTTCCTACAATGGTTGGAGACAGAGGGCATGGAACCCATCGCGGTCCGCTTGGAGCTCATCCCCAAAAAGCCCGATGCCCCTATAAACGTAGGCGAGCTTTTACGGGAGCAAGTCAGGGCATCCAGCAAACACGGTGGGGCTGCGGTATTCAAAGGGGATAAACTTGTGGGGTGGCTAGACGAGACCGAAATGAGAGGGGTCAACTGGGTCACAGGAAAGGTAAAAAGCGGCATATTGGTAATAGACCAACCTAACGAGAAAGGAAAACTGGTATCGTTGGAGATTCTGCGGGCCAAAAGCAAGTTCCAGCCGGAAGTCAAAAACGCCCAGGTCTCAGTTACGGTAAAAATCGAAGCAGAAGCCAGTCTAGGCGAAATACAGGGTACTCTTGACCCCATGAAATATCCACAAGCGTGGACTGAAATGGAAAGTCAAATGGCTGAGGCTATCAAAAGAGAAGTTATGGCGGCGATATCCAAGGCAAAGGAGCTGAACTCAGACATTTTCGGCTTTGGTGCCGCACTGAACCGTAAGCAACCGAAGGAATGGGCTTCTTTAAAAGATAGGTGGGACCTCGAATTCCAACGCATCGACGTGAAGTTAGAGGTTGAGGCTAAACTGAGGCGCATGGGATTGGTGACCCGAAGTTCGGAGCCAAAATAGCTGCCAACCGACCGTATGGCGGGGCTAGGACCGAACTTCCGGCAGGATAGTTGCTTGTGGCATTTCCCTTGCGGAAATCTCGAGGAGGTTTGTATCAGGTGAACACCTTATTGCTTATCCTAGCCTTTGCGGCTATCGCAGCCTATGAAATCCCCGAGATCATTCGCAGGAGACAGTGGAAGGAACTGGTTGTATTCGCCGTGCTTCTCATAGTCGGTTTCACAATGAGTCTCTTTCAAACAATTGGGGTAAAGGTCCCAAATCCGGTTAAGGGGATTGAGCTTATCATTAAAAAGGCGGCCGGTCTCTTTTAAAAAGAGAGGGCGAGGGGGCTGTAAGCCCCCATGACAGATTCTCTGGTCAAGCAGACGTCTACTCCATCCTTAGACATTCAATCGGGTCCTGATTTGGAGGCTAGAACCGCAGGACCAGGCCCCCGTCAGTATCCCAACTGCTCCCGACAGTCCCAGCGCTATCCACCAGCGCACATCGCGCAAAAAGCCGGACGCGTGTTGCGCCCGGCTTGCTATCACCCTACGAACCATCTGCCGCGGCAGCTTGCGGACCGACCTCCTTTGAACCGCTTTATGAATCGGCCGCCTTCGTCTCGCCGCTGTCCTGTTTTGCTTTCTCTTTATATTCTTTCGATCTATTATCGGTGGTATAGAATCCAGAACCCTTAAATATGATGGCCACGTTGTGGCCTATTACTCTGGACACGGGTTCCCCACACTTAGGGCACGTTTTCAGAGGCTCATCGGTGATCCTTTGCATCACCTCAAAAGTCCCGCATCTGCCGCACTTGTACTCGTATATGGGCACCGTTGATACCTCCTCCTTGCAGTACAAGTGACATCAAGGAATGCAGCTCTACTCTGTAGGTATAGGATTCCTCCGGTGAAAAGTCAAGGTTGCGGGGGATGGATGGAGATTCGCGGGTGGCGCACCGCCCGGACGCGCCACCCGGTACAAAAGAGCGACCCTGCCTCGCTCCCGCTATGGCCGTTTGAACTAGCCCTGTCCGCCTCCGCCCGCAGCTTGATCCACGGGCCACACCGCCGCGCCGGCCTTCTCCACCATCGTCCCAAAAGCGTGCCTCCACCGGTAGGTCGTGTGAAGCAGCTTCTTCGATTTCGGCCCAAGGGGCTTCCCGAGGTACGTGCGATAGAGCTCCTGCACCGCCGGGTTTTCATGCGACTTCCTGAGGGGCATGCCCCTGTCCGCCTCGTATATCGCCGCGATCCTCTTTTGCCTTACCTCGTCGTTCGTGGGTATGGGCTGACCGCCCCCGCCGATGCATCCTCCGGGGCAGGTCATTATCTCGATGAAGTGGTACTTTTCGCCCGCCTTAACCCTCTCGAGAAGCGCTCTCGCATTGGAAAGACCATGAGCTACCGCCACCCTCAAAGTGCTTCCGTCCATGTGGACCTCGGCTTCCTTGATGGATTCCATGCCTCTCACGGGCTCGAAATCCACCGACGGCAGGGTCTTACCGGTATGAAGCTCGTACGCCGTTCTGAGGGCAGCTTCCATTACCCCTCCGGTGGCGCCGAATATCACGCCTGCCCCGGTCGAAATGCCCAAAGGCGCATCGTACTCCTCGTCTTCGAGGTCCTGGAAATCGATACCCGCCTGCTTAATCATGCGGGCAAGCTCCCTCACGGTAAGCACGTAGTCGACGTCCTGGTGACCGGAGGCAGTCATCTCAGGTCTCTGACATTCGAACTTCTTCGCGGTGCACGGCATGATCGACACCACAACGATGGAGGACGGGTCGATCCCGGCCTTCTCCGCGTAATAGGTCTTCGCCATCGCCCCGAACATCTGCTGAGGAGACTTGCACGATGAGACGTTGTCGGCCAGTTCCGGGTAGAACTGCTCCATGAATTTTACCCACCCGGGGCTGCACGAAGTGATGAGGGGAAGAGGACCGCCCTCCTCGAGACGCTCCAGAAGTTCCGACCCTTCTTCCATAATGGTGAGGTCGGCCGCAAAATCGGTGTCAAATACCTTGGCGAACCCCAAACGCCTCAAAGCTGCCACCATCTTGCCGGTGGATACCGAACCATAAGGGAGCCCGAATTCCTCTCCGATCGCTACCCTTGTCGCCGGGGCGGTTTGAACGATGACGTGTTTCGACTGGTCGGACAGGACCCTCCATACATCTTCGGTATAGTCTTTCTCGTACAAAGCGCCTACGGGGCACACGAGGGTACACTGACCGCACTGTACGCAGGGACTTTCCGCGAGGGTTTCTCCCCAGGCAGGCCCGATGGTGGTGTTCATACCCCTCTTGAAAGGCCCTATTGCGTCAACCTCCTGCATCTTCTGGCAGACGGCCACGCACCGCCTGCACAGAATGCACTTGTTGGGGTCCCTGACGATAGCTGGGGTAGAGTCGTCGACGGGCTTCGGCGCCTTTTCCCCTTGAAACCGCACGTGGCGTATGCCCATGCGCTCGGCCAGGGTCTGCAGCTCGCAATTGAGGTTCCTCGGACAGGTCGGACATTCGTAGGGATGGTCGGAAAGGATGAGCTCGACCGCGAGCCTTCGTGCCCGGCGGACCCTCGGGGTATTCGTGTAAACGATCATACCCGGTTGGACCTGGGTCACGCAGGCCGCCTGAAGAGTCTTGGCCTTCTCCACTTCCACTACGCAAACGCGGCACGAGCCGATGGCGTTCACATCTTTTAAATAGCACAGGGTCGGGATATCGATCCCGGCGGCCCTGGCAGCTTCCACCACGTTCGTGCCCTCTTTAACCGTTACTTGCTTTCCGTCTATGGTCAGGGTGACCATCTCTAGCGCCACTCCCTTCTATCTTCGCTCTTTCCCGTGTGTATCAAAATGCCCGGTTTCCAGCGGCGGCGGGTCACACCGCTCCCGGTCTTCCTCACCCCGCTCTATACCGGGCGATGTGGCCGGGAAACTGCTTAAAGTCCGACGCGCCCATTTCAGGCCCGTCATTGTTTCACGTCGCATCTCAGGCACCTCGCCGCTTCCTTCTGGGCCGACGCGGCGTCAAATCCGACTTGCACCTCGATGAAAGATGACCGCCGCTGCGAAGGGATAATCTCCCGGGCTTTTACCCTGGGCAGCTTATCCTCGATGATGGGACCGGAAATCTTGCGTTCGTGATGCGATTCCCGCACCACTCTGTCCTTTCCACCCAGGTACTCGTGGATGGACTGGGCGGCGAGTTTTCCTTGAGCGATAGCTTCCACGACCGTCTTGGGTCCGAGCACGCAGTCGCCTCCGGCGAAGACCCCCGGTACGTTGGTCGCCAGGGTCTTCGGATCGCACTGGAAGATACCGCCCTGCTTGAATTTGAGCCCGTCGTGGGAAAATCCGGTTATGTCCGGAATCTGCCCGATGGCCTCGATGAAAACGTCGCACTCGAGTTCAAAGGTGGACCCTTCGACCGGCTCGGTTCTGCGCCTTCCGGAAGCGTCGAAGTCGGTGGTCCTCATCCGGACGCACGAAACCCGCTCTACCTTGCCGGAGCCGGATAGTCCCACCGGGTTGGTCAGCGCCTGAATCTGAACGCCTTCTTCTTTGGCGGCCTCAATTTCTCCGATGTCGGCGGGCATGTCTTCCTCACGCCGCCTGTAGAGGATGGTGACTTTCTTTGCACCTAGTCTCAGGGAAGATCTCGCGGCGTCCATGGCGACGTTTCCGCCACCCACAACCACCACGTTCTTTCCCTTTACGTCGTCGGGCTTACCCAGGTTGAGGTTTCTTAAGAACTGCACTCCCGAACAGACACCTTTCAGATCTTCGCCGGGAATGGTCATCTTCTGGTCCTTGTGAGCTCCTATAGCTACGAACACGGCGTCGTGAGTCTCTCTGATCTTCTCCCAGGAGATGTCCTGACCCACCCGCACCCCGGTCCTTATCTTCACGCCGAGTCTCTGTATGAGTTCGATGTCCCTGTTCAGGGCGTCTTTAGGTAACCGGTACGCGGGGATGCCTACCGCGAGCATTCCCCCGGCTACGGGCAGGGCCTCATAGACGGTGACGTCGTATCCCTTCAGCGCGAGGTAGTAGCCGCAGGTGAGGCCGGCAGGACCTGCCCCCACGATCCCAACGCTTTTATCCTTAGGCGGCTCCCTGTCCGGCACCGGTCTCGAACCGTTTAAGCTCGCCGCGAAGTCCGCGGCAAACCGTTTGAGATCCCTTATCGCCAGCGGTTCGTCGAGTTGCGCTCTCCGGCACTTACCTTCGCAGGGATGATGGCACACCCTGCCGCACACCACGGGGAACGGGTTCTCCCTGAGAATCTCCTCGTAAGCTTCAGCGAATCGACCCTGCCTGATGAGATCGATGTAGACCGGGACATCCACGTTAGCCGGGCAGGTGTTCCTGCACGGAGCGTCGAACAGCGCCGCGCACACTGACGCCGGGCACTTCTTATCACTGATGTGGGCATCGTATTCGTCCCTGAAGTACCTGATGGTCGAAAGCACGGGGTTGGGAGCTGTTTGCCCGAGGCCGCACAAGGCCGAGTCCTTGATGATCTTCCCCATTTCCTCAAGAAGCTCCAGGTCGCCTTCTTTCCCCTCGCCTCGCGTGATCCGTTTGAGGATTTCGAGCATCCTGGCGGTCCCTATCCGGCATGGAGCACATTTGCCGCAGGACTCGCTCTGTACGAATTCCAGGAAGAACTTGGCGAAGTCCACCATACAGGTATCTTCGTCCACGGCGATGAGGCCGCCGGAGCCCATGATCGCGCCGAGTTCCGTAAGAGACTCGTAATCGACGGGGGTATTGAGGTACTGAACGGGTATGCATCCACCCGAGGGTCCCCCGATCTGAATGGCCTTGAGTTTCTTACCTTTGGGAACTCCGCCTCCCACATCGTAAATGATCTCGCCGAGGCTGATCCCCATGGGAACCTCGACCAGCCCGTTGTTGTTAACCTTCCCCGAAAGGGCAAAGACTGCCGTCCCCTTGGATCCTTTCGTGCCCATGGAAGCGAACCACTCGGGTCCTTTTCTGATGATGGCGGGCACGTTGGAAAGGGTTTTAACGTTATTGATGACGGTGGGTTTCTGCCACAAGCCCGACGTGGCGGGAAACGGAGGCCTCGGCCTGGGTTCCCCCCTCTGTCCCATGATCGAGTTAAGAAGGGCCGTCTCCTCGCCGCACACAAACGCGCCGGCACCGAGCCTCACTTCGATGTCGAAACTGAAATCCTTGCCGAGGATGGTCTGACCCAGGAGATTCATTTCCCTGGCCTGTTTAATGGCGTTCTGAATCCTTTTCACTGCCAGCGGATACTCAGCACGAACGTACACGTAGCCCCGGGACGCTCCGATGGCGTAACCAGCTATCGTCATCCCCTCTACGACCCGGTGAGGGTCTCCTTCCAGAACGGAGCGGTCCATGAAAGCTCCGGGATCGCCTTCGTCGGCGTTGCACACGACGTACTTGGGGCTTCCGCTGGCTTTGGCCGTGAACTCCCACTTAAGCCCCGTGGGGAACCCTGCGCCTCCCCTTCCCCTCAAGCCCGACCTCTTGATGACGTCTATCACTTGCTCCGGGGTCATCTCTTCGAGGACCTTGGCCAGGGCGAAATACCCGTCACGGGCGATGTACTCCTCGATGGATTCAGGGTTAATGATTCCGCAGTTCTCAAGCACCACGCGGGTTTGCTTATGGAAGAAAGGTATGTCCTTGAAATCGACTACGGCGGTCTCTTTTTCCGGTTCTTTATAAAGCAGCCTTTCCACAACGCGCCCCTTGAGAAGATGCTCCTCTACGAGTTCGGGAACGTCTTCCGGCTGGACACCGCAGTAAAAGACGCCTTCGGGGTAAACCACCAGGTTGGGTCCGAACCGGCAGAATCCAAAGCATCCGGTCTGGACCACTTTCACTTCGGAGGAAAGCCCGCGCCTGGATATCTCCTCGGACAGCGCGTCCATGAGTTTCCTGCTCCCCGACGCGGTACATCCGGTTCCTCCGCAAATGAGAACGTGACTCCTGTAGAATTCCATGGCCTTTCTCCTCTCCTCGATTCCGGGCGTTCGTTACGGCTACTTCTCTTTTTCCTTGGGCGAAGGCATCACGTTGACCGCCCAATCGGTCACGGGTTGGCCGTTTATCAGGTGGTCGAGAACTATCCGCCTAGCTTTGGAAGGATCCACGTTACCGTAAACCACCGTCGGTTGCCCCGGTAAAGTGACCTCCACGAGGGGCTCTTTAGCACACAGCCCCACGCAGCCCGTTTCGGAGATCATCACATCCGTGCGTCGCCTTTTGCTCAATTCGTCCATGATGGCCAGAAGAGTCTCCCTGGCGCCCGCAGCTATCCCGCAGGTACCCATCCCCACTACCACCCTGGGCGCTCCTGACGCCGTCCGCAAGCAGATTTCTTCGAGAGTCTTTTCTCTCAACCGCTCAAGATCTTGTCTCGATTTCAACGTCAAAACCTCCTTTGTCCGGCTCAAATCCCGCCTGTTTCATTCCCGCCGAGAGTTTCTCCGCAAAGGCGACCACCGCGTCCAGCGAACCCCGGTCGCCGGGCGGGATTTGCTTCCGGGTGTTGGCGTGAAATGACCCTTTCCGGGTCTTCCACGTGAAATCCAGTTCGATGCCGGGATGACACATCACAAAGGTTTCGAGAGTCCCCGGGATATCCCCCAGCGGAGGCCGGTCCACGCTCCGCAGTCTGAAGGTCGCGGTGACGACGGCACCCTTACCGGGGAGGGACCGGACCCGGACCCTTCCGCCGGCCGCCTCCGCAGTACCGCGAAGGAGCGCCAGTCCCAAGCCAACCTTCTTCCCTGGAGTAGTGGTGAAGAACGGGTCGAGCGCCCTCGAAACTTCGTCCGGGCTCATACCCCGACCGTCATCTTCCACCTCGAGGACGAGGTTTTCACCCTCGTCGTCCTCACCCAAAAAGACCCGCACCCTGGTGGCTCCCGCCTTTGCTGAATTTTCCAGCACATCCAGAAGATGAAGGGAGATTTCCGTCATCCGGCGTCACACCTATTCCATCCCGTGCCGGCTTCCACAAACGAGCTGGCGGAAATCCGGCCATCAGCTTCCGGCAACCTTCTCGACTTCTCCCTCGCCCCGCTTGACTTTCTCGAGAATCGCCGGGACCTTGTCGGGAGTCATCCTTCCGTAGGTTTCGGCACCCACAGTCATGACCGGGGCGAGCCCGCACGCGCCGAGACACCTAACCACTTCCAGGCTGAACAATCCGTCCTCTGTGGTGTCTCCAGCTTTGATTCCCAGTTCCTTCTCGAGGCGCGCCAGCACGTCCGGAGCTCCCCTGACGTAGCAGGCCGTCCCCTGACAGCAGGAGATCACGTGCTCGCCTTTGGGCTTCTCGCTAAAGGCGTTGTAAAAACTGACCACACCGTAGACTTCCGGAAGAGAGACCCCTAGAGTCTGGGCGATCCTAACCTGGATGTCCTTGGGGATATAGCCAAGCCGCTCCTGAACGTAATGCAGCACCTCGATGAGGCTGTCCTTCTCGCCCTTGTGAGCCTGGATCACCCGGTCGATCTCCCGGTATGCCTCGGCGCACTCACACCTGTGGTCTTGGCCCTCAGAGCCGGCGTGCTTCGCCGCCCGGCCGGGAACCTGGTCGCGCCCTGCCGGCGCATTCACCTCGACTTTATGAGCTTTTTCCATCGACCGAACCTCCGTTTTCCCTTTGCGTTCCAAAACCCTTTACGGTTTTGAGGCATCTTAATAAAGCACTTCGAGTTCTTGAGGCCGGACCCAGTGAGCTCAAACCACCCCCTGCTCGTCCCGGAGCATGACCCACAATCTTCCTGCCGTCTCGAAGGCGGGTCTTGGGGACCACAGGATGGAGACGCCCTGCTCTGTTGCTGTCTCGAGCGTCTTTTGAGGAACCTCACGTTGGCACACCACGATGCAAGCGGCGTCCATCAAGCTGGCAACTCCGACGATGTTCTCATGGGTTTGAACGGTCACCCATGCGTCGCTCGAGGACAAGTTCGCCATGGCGTGGGATAGCACATCGCCAACGTAAGCCCCCTTTACCTCTCTGGTCTCACCCCGGGGTGAAAGGGTCTTTACTTCAAGACCTAGTTTCTCGACGATTTCTCGCACTTTCATAACCCTCACTGACCTTTCATTTCCTTCCTGATTTCAGGCGGCGGTTCTTCCCCGGGTCCCTTCGGACCCTCGGCGCTTCGACCTCCTCCCATGGCCGGAGGGAGAATCGCCGAAAGGCGGGTAACTTCCTGGGAGAGCTCCTGGAGTTTCTCGCGGAGCTTGAAGACGCAGTCCCAAACCGAGCCGCGACCGAGGACGGCGTCTTCCGCCAGAGCTCTGCACGTAGGCGCGCCACAAGCGCCGCAGTCAAGACCGGGAAGCTCAGACTCGACTTTGTCGATACGGGCCCGCATCTCGCTGGCTTTATCTGGGTCTTCATCCAGCTTGTAAACGGGTCTCGGTAAGAGCGGCTGGGTGAACCAAACGGATGGTTCGCCGGAAGGGACGGAAAGCACCGCCGGGTCCGGAGGCGAGGCCCTGTGTTTCACCGCGAGGGTCCTTATACGCAATCTCGCAACGAAGGGATTTTCAACCGTCAGAGGACCTCCTACGCAACCTCCGGTGCAAGCTTGAGCTTCTATGAAGTCGATATCCTGGAGCTGCCCCTTTTCGATTTCCTCGAATACCGAAGACACGGCGGAAATCCCGTCCACCGCGAGGCCAGACACACCTACGGCCGCCATTTCTCCCCCCGAGCGACCCCATCCCATACCGAGGCCGGTGGAATCCGGGAAAAGCACAGGCTGAGCTTGGTCAAGATGCTCCCTCACCCACAGGCAAGCTCGGGATACGGGGATAGTCCCGTCCACCAGGGATCTCCCCCGGCCCACAGGCTGCCTCGACGCCGTAACCTTGGCGGGGCATGGAGTTATGAAAAACACACCTACTTTTTTGTTGGAAAGCTCCCGCGAAAGTCGGGTCTTCACCATCCACGCCGCGATTTCCATCGGCGCTTCGCACGGAATTACGTGGTCGAGGAGAGAGGGGAATTTAACCTGGATGAGGCGAAGGATCACAGGGCACGCAGGAGATATGAGGGGCCTCGGTCGGGGAGTTTTCTCGACGTATTCCCTCATCAACCTGGAGGCCAGGTCAGCTGCGCGAGCCACGTTGAACACCTCGTCGAAGCCCCCGGGGCCAAGCAGCGCGCCAGCTACCTTGCCTGGGTCGGCGCCGCCGAATTGACCGTAAAAAGAGGGCGGGATCAAGGCCACCCTATAATCGTAATCATCTAGATCTTCCCAGGAGCTCGAGGCGGCAAATTTGGCCTGGTTGGGGCAACGACGAATACACTCTCCGCAATCGACGCACCGGTCCTCCAAGATGAGCGCTTTCCCGGCTCTTACCCTGATAGCTTCGGTGGGACATCCCTTTATGCAGTTGGTACACCCTTTGCAACGGCTGGAATCCAACCTGACAGAGTGGAAATAAGGCGGCCCAACGAGGTCCCGTTCCTTCGGGACGATGAGAGCCCTGACCGTAGTCCCGTATCCAACCCTGGTATCCACCTCGAGCTCATCGGAAACCCTCTTCGTGTTGGGAAGCCCCATCCCCGCACCGAAGCCCATCTCTCTGATTTCCGGGGGCGCCGTGGAATAACCATCCTGCATGGCCAGTTCGATGTCGGCTATGCCCGGGCCGACATCTCGAGCTGTCACTTCAAGCCGCCCGTTATCGATAACAGCTGTTACCTCGCCCGAAGTCGCATGGATCACTATGTTCATCGCAAGCTCATAACAAGCTACCAGCGCACGTCTGGTAGCTTGTGAGGGGAATCCGATGTTGGCCAGGGTGCTCTTGAGAGCTGCGACGCCTCGGGAGGCCGCACCGAACTCGCCCCGGTTCACCGAAAAGCCGTGTATGACCTTCTTCAAATCACGTGGGCTCATGTCTCCTCTTTGCGTCAAAAGCCCTGAGGCCTTCCAGAACAGCTAGGGCTGCCGCCGCACCGATGATGGCCGTAAAAAGCTGGGTCAAAGTCATGGCCGCATAGACGGGAGCGGGAACCTTCGTACCGGTCATAATCAGGTATTTCATACCCGCCGTCATAACGAGGAACTTGACCACGGCGGCAAGACCCAGTCCCAAATACTTTTGGTACCGCCCGACGTATCCGGATACGAGCGCCAGTGAAACGTTGCCCGCGATGATCACGGGAATAACGGGCGCAAACTTCATGATGCCGACGAGAAAAGCAGTCCAAGGGGTGATGATCCCGACGGCTACGCCGCTCCATGGGGAAATGAAAAGGGCCGCCACATAGAGAATGGCGTTGATCACAGGCCCCGTGATGTACTGGTGAAGTCCAAGCGATTGGAACGCAAGAGCCAACGCAGCCAGCACGGCAGTTCTGACCAAGACGAGCACAGCTCTTTGGCGCATAGTGCATCCCCCGATTTCTCCTGGATATCCACGCGAAAGAATTGGCTCTTAGAATTATTCCAATTCTTTGCGTAATGCTTGTGCCCACAAGTATTATAGTAAAAAGACAAAGGTGGTGTAAATACTAGAAAAGTCAATTGGCTCAGCCATTGTCTCACTAATGGCTGAGCCATTCGGGAAGGTTGAAACGTGCGGATGACGATCGCTCGCTTTTAGAGTTTAAGTCCGATCATGCCGGGGTTAGTAACCGGCGCCTTCCATGAGGGACTTGTGTAACCGATTAGACGGTAGTATACTGTGTATATCCGATATATACACCTTGGGGGTGGCGGCCCTGATCTGCCTGGCTAAGCCAGACGTGATTACTTGTTAAATGAGACTTCACCTCTCCAACCAAAATCCGACGCCTTACTACCTGCAGATTTTCGAGCAGGTACGGCAACTCATCTTGAGCGGTGAACTTTCCCCGGGCGAGGCTCTGCCGTCCATAAGGCAGCTCGCCCAGGAGCTCCTAACCAGCGTGATTACGGTGAAGCGGGCCTATCAGGAGCTGGAAGCGGCGGGTCTCATCACCACCAGGCCGGGGCTGGGGACTTTCGTCGCCGGGTTGGACGAGGAAAGCTGCAGGTCGCTGGCGCTCGGAGCCGGCAGGGAAGCTTTGGGCAGAGCTGTTCGAGAGGCAAAGCGACTCGGGCTGTCACCGGAACAGATCCGGCGTCTTGTGGAATCGTTGTTGACGGAGTGGGAGGTGTAGATCTGTGAAAGACGAAACGCTCGCCCTCGAAATCCGAGGACTCACAAAGGACTACGGCGATTTCGTCCTCAAAGACGTGTCCTTTTCCTTGCCCCACGGCTACATAATGGGATTCATCGGCCAGAATGGGGCGGGCAAGAGCACGACGATCAAGTGCATTATGAACCTCGTTCATCCGGACAGAGGGTCCGTCAGAGTATTCGGGCTCGACGCCTTGCGCAACGAAGAAGAGGCGAAGCAGCTGGTCGGGTACGTAGGGGAAGAACAGCCCTTTTACGACGAATTCACGGCAGCCCAGACTGCGAGATTCGTCGCCCGTTTCTATTCCCAGTGGGACGAAGGGCTTTTCAAGGGACTTTGCCGCAAGTACGGGATTTCCCTGGATAAGAAGGTGAAGAGCCTCTCCAAGGGCACCCGGGTGAAATTCGCTTTGAGTTTGGCCCTGGCCCACAGGCCTAAGCTTCTGATATTGGATGAGCCAATGTCCGGTCTGGACCCGGTCGCCCGGCACGAAGTACTCCAGGAACTCTTGGATGTGATCCAGGACGAAAACCGATCGGTTTTTTTCTCCACCCACATCGTAGACGATCTCGAACGCGTGGCCGACTATGTCGGATTGATACACCGGGGAACCCTCCTATTCTCCAGGGAAAAAGACGAGGTCCTCTCAAACTGGAAACGGATAACCCTCCCCGCGGAGCTCGCCTCCAGGCTGAAGCCGTACGTATTCTGGACGGAAGGGGCTCTGGAAAGCATATCCCCGCGTAACACGCCGGGTTTATCTCAAAAAGGGCGGATTGTCACGGTAGTGGACAGGTTTACGGACCTGGTCAGAGACTTTCCGGGGTTCACCGCGTTGTCCGGCGTGGAAGTCGAAAACCTGGGCCTCGTGGATATCATGCTCATCACCGCGAAGGGGAGCTCCACCTGGCCCGATCTTCGCCCACCGGTTCGTCCTGCTTCGTGAAAACGTCTATAAGGAGGTTTTGGGGATGTTGGAACTAATCAAAAAAGATCTCTTGGTTAACTCCAAGGCCCTCCTCCGGTTGGCGGCGGTCGGAGGCATGACCGTTATACTGTTTTCCCGCATGGAACAGGGCATAGCGTTCATCGTCGTCTGGAGCATGATGATACCCTATATATACCTTCCGACGAGTTGCTACACCGAGGAACTCAACAAAGGGCTCGCCTTTTGCAGGAGCCTCCCCATTCCCGCTTCGGCCATCGTGTGGAGCAAGTTCGCCGGCGCGGTCCTTGTAACTCTGGGTTCGGGGGTGTACGTTCTCCTTCTCGCCGGGCTCTCGGGTTATCTCGGTTGGCTGAAATTAGACCCCTCGTTCCCTCTTTGGGCAGCTGTCACCACTCCATGGGTCGCCGTGTTCATAATACATGGACTGTTCCTGCTCCTTTTCTTCTCCTACGGGTACAAGCAGGCCCAGTCCATCACCACCATGCTGCCTCTTTTGTTTCTGTTACCCCTCACATTTCCTGAATCGACCAAAGCGAAGCTATCAAGCTATTTTGCGACTTTGTTCAGGGGTAGACCTGACCTACGGTCCGTCCTGGCTTTGCTCCTCGCCGTAGCTTTCGGTATCGACGTGCTTCTCACATGGCGGGCCAGCAAGGTGTTCGAAGCGAAAGACGTAGCTTGAAAGGCCCAAATACAGAGGGGGCTAATGCTGCGGATTAGCCCCCTTTGCAGCGGTTAGCGATCGCAGACGACATGGGAGCCCGGGCCGGTTGCGTGGCGCGCGGGCCTCCTGGTCCTCCCAGCCGGCTCGCCTCCGCCAGCTGAGCGAACACAAGCCACGCTAGCACCGTCCTCAACGACTTACACGGACCCCCCGGGCCGGCTCAAAAAAACCTTCCCGTTTACCGTGCCTGCCGGCCCAATGGCATGAGCCCCAGAAGGACGGCGGCCGCTACCGTTGCGATCACTCGGACGGCGAAGCTCAGGTCCAGGGCCGGGGTGAGTCCGAACGATTCGTAAAACCATACTCCCGCCACAGGCCAAACGAAACCGGAAAGTCCCACCACGACGTTGAAGAGGGACACGTAGTACGGCCTAGTGGCCCGGGGCGAAACGTCGAGCAAACCGTTGAACAGCGAAAGGGCAAACCCCGCTCCGAAGAAACCGGCCAACACGTTCAGACCGAGGTAGACATAGGGAGAACGCCAGTGAGCGTAAACCAGGGGAAACAGGATGTGAGCTCCGGTGGTGAGGACGAGCACCTTAGGATTACCCCATTTCTCGCTCCAGTATCCCCACTTTTTGTAGGCTAAGAAGGAAGCGACGCCGGCCCCGATGGAGAACATCCCGAGCCAGGTGTTGGATAGGCCCATGACCTTGACCCACAGGATAGTCCACAGCGCCGCAGGAAAGTGAAATCCCAGGTGTATAACGAACACCGCCAGGATAAACCGCACGAACCTCAAGTCCCGGAGAGTTTCTCTGATCGCACTCAAACCGCTTGGTGCGCCTTTCCTCTCACCGGGATCCAGCGGCCTTTCCTCGAGTTTTCTCAAGTACGCCCAGGAGCCGAGGAGAAAACCGTAGGATACCAGGTACAGCACGGCGTAGTTCACGGGCCATGCCACGAGGTCGAGGAAAACTCCTGCTACCATGGTGGACACCAGTGAAACCAGGGTACATATCATGTTCCTTTCTCCAAAGATCCTGCCCCTGAGCTCCGGGGTGAACATCTCTCCCATCATAGCTGTCCAAGCGATTCCCGCCATCGTTCCCGGGACGTTCATGATGGCGAAGGCCAGGACGAAGGCCCAACTTTTTATCTCAGCCGGCGCGGGCACGAGAGCGAGTAAGGCAAAGGCGACGAAGAACGTCCGGTGGATAATGGATGCGACCAGCGTCGGCTTCAGGCGGTTTTCGAATTTGTCTATCAGTAGGGCCGAGGGGACCTGCGCCAAGAGCCCCGCAAGAGCCGGAAGCGAAGTCAAAAGGCCCAGAAAGTAGTCGGAAGCCCCGAGTTTCACGGCGAAAGCTCCCCAAAAGGGCGTCGTGAGACCCGCCATGACCGAGTAAAGTGAACCGTCGATGAGGCTCGTAACAGCGTTCTTACGTTCTACGGGATCGGGGATATACTCGCACAATCTTTTCGTCGGTGATTCGCTCTCCTCCCAGAACAGCCTGACGGCAGTACAGCAAAGGCTTGTAGCAAAACCTCCCAGCGAAATTCCCCGCTGGGACTTCGAATTACCGGGGCAGCTCGTCTTCTCCCAGAACCACTATCTCGGGTTGGAGAATTATCCCGGACATCTCGTATACTCTGCTCACTATGACGTCCATGAGATCCAGCACATCCCTGGCCGAAGCGCCGCCAGTGTTGACGATGAAACCGGCGTGCTTGGGAGACACGCGAGCTCCACCCACCGAAAACCCCTTGAGACCGGCCTTCTCAACCAGAGGACCTACGTATCCACCGGAGGGCCTGCGGAACGCGCTGCCTGCCGAGGGCAAGTCAAGTGGCTGCTTTTCTTGACGGCGCCGGGCGTACTCTCCCATCTGCCGTCTGATGCTCTCTTTCTTCCCCTTTACCATTTGGAACTCGGCGCCGAGCACGACCAGGTCGCTCCTGTGTTGAAAGATGGACTCCCTGTATGAAAACGAGATCTCGTCCCGATCGAGCCAGAAAACTCGCCCTTCCTGGTCGAGAACCTTAACGCGTAGGACCAGGGAAGCGATCTCTCCGTCGTAGGCGCCGGCGTTCATGGCTACTGCGCCGCCGACGCTACCGGGAATACCCACGGCGAACTCTAAACCCGAAAGCTCGAGTTCACATGCGGTGTCGAGGAGGTCCGAGAGAAGAGTCCCCGCTCCGACCTCGAGCACGGTTTCCCCGGTCGGCACTATCCCGTCCAAGTCAGGGGAGAGTTTCAGAACCGCGCCACGGATTCCGCCGTCCCGCACAAGGAGATTTGTGCCGTTTCCTATTACGTAACAGGGCACGTCATTGCGCCTGCACTCCACAAAGACGCGGCCGGCATCCTCGACGCTACTGGGGATGACGAGGAGATCAGCCGGCCCCCCGATCTGAAACGACGTATGCCGGGACATGGGCTCGTTCCACAAGACTTTGGACTCCTTGAGGGTAGAAGCGAGTTCCTGCAGGAACTCTCCATACCCCTCCGGCTTGACAGCCACGGCGACGACCCCTTTCCATCATTATGCATCCCGAATCCATTCTAGTTTAGACTTTATAATTATGTTAACTATTTCGGGGTTAGCCCTACCACCAGTTTTCTTCATAACCTGTCCAACGAGAAACCCTATTGCCTTGCTTCTCCCCTTTTTGATCCCCTCCACTGCCGACGGGTTTTCGGCAATTACCTGGTCGATCACCTGCTGGAGAAAAGCTTCGTCCGTGACCTGTTGAAGCCCTTCTTCACGGACGATTTCCTCGGGGTCGCGGCCGGTTTCGGCCATCTTGACCAGGATGTCTTTGGCGATCCTGCCGCTTATTACCCCTTTCTCGATGAGCTTTACGAGCTTGACCAGGAACTCCGGACTCGTAGGTATCGCATCCGGCCCGAGACCGCAGGAATTCATATAACCCAAAAGCTCCGACAAAATCCAGTTGGAGGCCACCTTGGGATCCGCGCCTTCGGACATACATTCATCGAAGAACTCTGCAAGCTTTCTGGAAGAGGTGAGAATCCCCGCATCGTAAGCTGGTATACCGAGGACATTCACGTAGTACTCCCTCTTTTCCTCGGGCAGGGGCGGCACTTCCCGTCTCACCTTTTCCAGCCATTCCTCGCTGAGGACCAGAGGAGGCAGGTCCGGGTCCGGGAAATAGCGGTAATCTTCGGACGTCTCCTTCGCCCTTAGCGGCACCGTGATTTCCAGGGATTCGTCCCATCCCCTCGTCTCCCTCAACACCGTGCCCCCTGCAGCTAAAATCCGGGATTGTCTGTCCCTCTCGTAAGCAAGAGCTCGGACAACCGCCCGGAAAGAATTCAGGTTCTTGAGCTCCACCAGAGCTCCGGGCTGGTCCTGCCCGGCCCGGCGAAGGGAGATGTTGGAGTCCACCCTCATGGACCCCTCTTCCATTTTCACATCAGACACTCCCGTAAACTCCAAGATGCGCCGGAGCTCCTCCAGATACTGCCTGGCCTCTTCAGGAGATGAGATATCCGGCTCCGAAACTATCTCTATAAGGGGGACCCCACACCTGTTGAAATCCAGGAGCGAGTAAGCTGCCCGGGTGATGTCGTCCCCCGCGTGCAGCGACTTTCCGGCGTCTTCTTCCAAGTGCAGCCTCCTGATGCGGATTTTCTTGGGAGGAGGGCCTGGAATCATGACGTAGCCGTTCACCGCGAGGGGCTCGTCATACTGAGATATCTGATATCCTTTCGGCAGGTCGGGGTAGAAGTAGTTCTTCCGAGCAAACCTCGAACGGAGATTCACCTGGCAATTGAGGGTAAGGGCCGCGATGACGGCAAGCCGGACTGCCTCCCCGTTCACTACGGGAAGGGACCCGGGAAGACCGAGGCATACAGGGCAGACGTTGCTGTTGGGAGGATCCCCGAACCTGGTCGAGCACCGGCAAAACATCTTGGATTTGGTCAGAAGCTCGGCATGAACTTCAAGACCCACGACCATCTCCAAGTCCTCCGGAACCGCACGCCCTTCGTTAAGTGCCTTTTCCGGCACGATACCTCACCTCTTCCGGACCGGGCCTATTCAGGGCTAAGCGTCAGGGGTCGTATTGAATCTCACCCCTCGTCCTCTCACACCTCACCGTTCACTCTAAGAACTCATCCCGAACCTTGCACGCAGCAACGCGTTGAACCTTGGCTCGCCCTGCCGAGACCTTTTCTCATGCGCGCAAGCTCCGCCTCCACCCCGGGGGCGACCGCCTGGTAAAAGGCATGGCCGGCGCAAAGGACGGTTTCCTCGTCGAAAGGCCTTCCGGTGATTTGAAGACCGACGGGTAGACGCCTTACCATCTCCCCTTCGCCGCCTCCACCAGAGCCGGGAACTTCTTCGAACCCGCATGGAACGGAAAGAGCGGGGAGTCCCGCGAGGTTTGCGGGAACCGTCAGGACGTCCGCCATATACATCGACAAGGGATCTTGAGTCCGCTCACCGAGAAGGAAGGCGCTGGTCGGCGCCGTGGGGGAAAGGATGATGTCAAACTCTTCGAACGCCCTCTTGAAGTCCCTGCGAATGAGCGTTCGAACTTTGGCGGCCCTCAGGTAATAGGCGTCGTAATACCCTGCGCTTAGGGCGAACGTCCCCAGCATGATTCTGCGCCTGACCTCCGGTCCAAAGTTACGCCTGGTACGCATGTACATCTTCTCGAAACTCTCCGTCTCCGCCCTCACCCCGTAACGGACGCCGTCGAATCTGGAGAGATTGGACGAAGCTTCGGCCGGGGCGATTATGTAGTAGCAATCCAGGGCATAGCGGGTCATCGGAAGCGAGATTTCTTTGATATCGATACCCAGCTCCTCCAGCATCTCAAGGGCGCGTTCGAAGCACCTTCTCACCCCCGGAGACACCCCTTGAGTCAAGCATTCTTTGGGTACCCCTCCTTTGAGCCCTCTCGTGCTTCTCGAGAGAGCTTGACTATAAGAGGGTACGGGGCGGTCTTCCGAGGTCGAGTCCCGTTCGTCAAAGCCCGATATGACGTCCATCAAAAGGCATAGGTCTTTTACGTCAGCTGCCAGCGGACCTATTTGGTCCAGAGACGACGCGAACGCTACGAGGCCGTAACGGGATACCCGCCCGTAAGTAGGTTTGAGGCCGGTGACGCCCGTGAAGGCCGCCGGTTGCCTCACGGAACCACCGGTGTCAGACCCGAGCGCCAGAGGCACCTCGCCTGCGGCGACGGCAGCCGCCGACCCTCCACTGGAGCCACCGGGCACCCTTCTCAAGTCCCACGGGTTGCGCGTCACGCCCAGGGCCGAGTTTTCCGTGGACGAGCCCATCGCGAACTCGTCCATGTTGGTCTTGCCTATGATGACCGCGCCCTGCTCCTTGAGGGCTCTGACGACCGTGGCGTCGTAGGGCGCGGTCCAGTCGGCAAGCATCCTTGAACCACAAGTGCACCCGGCGCCCGCCGCGCAAATGTTGTCCTTTACGGCGACGGGAATGCCCCCGAGCAGCCCGGGATATTCCCCTGATTGCCGCAACTTGTCTATGCGTCGAGCTTGGGCGAGCGCTTCCTCCTGCATCACCTCGAGAAACGCACCGACCTCCCGCTCCACCTCCGAGATACGGTCGAGAAATGCCTCAACCACTTCCACGGACGATACTTCGCCTGCGGCCATCAATTCCAAGAGGGCCGAGGCTTTCATATTCCACAAGGCGTCATCGTTCATTTTTCGCCTGCAACTCCCGCCGGCTATGGTTCTCTTCCCCAGAAGACCGTTGTTCCTGCCCGGCCCGGGGCACCATTACGTAGCTGTCTCTCACTGCCGGAACACTCCGGAGGAATTCTTCGCTGCAAAGACCCAAACGAAGCTCGTCCGGGTAGAGTCTGAGTTCCGCCCCGTCAAAGGACCCAAAAGAGGGTTCCACGTCCTCGACATCGAGACTGAAAAGCTCCTTCATATGCTCGAGAATGGATTGGAGCTCCCTTTGCATCCTTTCGGTCTCCTCGGGCTCAAGTTCCAGCATCGCGAGCCGGGCGACGTGCTTAACGTCGATCTTGGGCGCAGCTTTGCCCTCGCTCCGAGCGCCTGCATTCAAAGTCACCGGAACGCCCTCCCTGTACCTTCCCTATCGCATCGAACCCTCCCTACAGCTAAGCGGCCATTTTGATGCTCCCTGGCACATCAGCAGCTAGCTCATGGTGCACCCTGCAGGTTCCCTTCCCACGAGTTCAAGGAATTCCTCCTCCGTCATGGTCCTCACCCCGAGCGCTCTCGCCCTGTCCAGTTTCGAGCCGGGTTGGTCGCCCACTATAAGCGCATCAGTGTTCTTCGATACGTCCTGGCCCACTTTAGCTCCCAGGGATTTGAGGAGCTCCTCCGCTTCGCGGCGGGTCATCGACGAGAGCGTCCCCGTTATCACGTAAGTCTTTCCCGCCAAAGGCTTCTGTCCCGTGAGACCCACCGCAGCTTCCACCGCTGCGGCCGCTTTGACGCCGGCCTTCTTCAGTTTTTCTATCAGCACCTTCATGGATTCCTGTCTGAACGCGGTAGCTATCGCCCTTGCCGTTTCGGGCCCCACATCGGGAACAGTTAACAGGTCCTCTTCCGTCGCCTTCATGAGCTTGTCGATGCTCTTGAAGTGTTCGGCGAGAACATCGGCCCCTCTATCGCCTACATGCCTTATCCCCAAGGCGAAGATGAGCCTGGAAAGCGGTCGCGACTTGGAGTTCTCGATAGCTCTGACCAAATTTTCCGCCGACTTCTCCCCCATCCGGGGCAGTTTCAGGAGATCCTCTTTCTTGAGGAAATACAGGTCGCCCGCGTCCCTGACCAAACCGGCTTCGACCAGCGAATCCACTGTGGACGAACCCAGTCCGGTTATGTCCATCCCGTCCCTGGACGCGAAATGTATGAGGCTCTCCCGGAGTTGCGCCGGACACGCCATCCCCGTGCATCTGGTCACTGCTTCCCCGGGAAGCCTCACAGCGTCCGCGCCGCAAACAGGACATTTATCGGGCATGGAAAACTCCTTCTCCGCACCGGTCCTCTTGTCCTTAAGCACGGTGACTATCTCGGGGATTACGTCACCGGCCTTTTGAAGGATCACCCAATCGCCCACCCGGACATCCTTCTCTTTCACCATGTCTTCGTTGTGGAGGGTGGCCCGGGAAACCGTTGACCCCGCCACCCGAACGGGCTCGAGGATCGCCACCGGGGTGAGAGCTCCGGTCCTGCCCACTTGGACTACGATATCCAGGACCTTGGTTTCGACCTGCTCCGCGGGGAACTTAAAGGCCAGCTCCGCCCTGGGGCTGTGGCTCGTAGCTCCCGCCCTGGCCTCGAGTTCGAGGTCATCTACTTTGATGACAATTCCATCGGTATCGTAGGGAAGGGTGTGCCTCTTTTCCCGCCAGTCCTCTATCACCTTGAGGAGTTGAGATAGTGACCCGCACACCTCGTAAGGAGGTATGGGGAATCCCAACGATTGGAGAAGGCTCAGCATCTCTTCCTGGGTCCTGAAAGGTCGCCCGGGCTCGTACGCACGTATCTCGTAGAAAAGCGCTCTGAGAGGCCTTCCGGCGGTCACCCGCGGGTCGAGCTGCCTTAGAGAACCGGCTGCGGCGTTCCGCGGATTAGCGAAGGTAGCCTCTCCCGCTTCTTCTTTCCGCCTGTTAAGCTCGGCGAAGTCCTGCTTGGGCAGGTACACTTCCCCTCTGACTTCCAGAAAGTCCGGAGTCGCTCCTGCCTCGCCTCTCAGAACAAGGGGAATGGAACGGACGGTGCGGACGTTGGCGGTGACATCCTCTCCCTGGATACCGTCGCCCCTCGTAAGCCCCAGGGAAAGGTTTCCCCCTTCGTAACGCAGGACCACCGTGAGGCCATCGATCTTGGGCTCGACGACGTAACGGACGTCCTGTTCTTTAGCCCCGGTGACTGACAGAAGCCGCCGGTGAAATGCCCTGACGTCCCCCTCATCGAAAGCATTGGAGAGACTCAACACGGGCCTGGTGTGAGGTACCGCCCTGAAGGCCGAAGCTACCTCCCCTCCCACCCTTTGAGTGGGGGAATCGAGGGTCACTAGCTCCGGGTACTGCTCTTCAAGGCGCACGAGCTCGTCCCACAGACGGTCGAACTCCTCGTCGGAAATTGTGGGGCAATCCAGGACGTAGTACCTGTACTGGTGCTCTCTGATCTCCTTCCGGAGCGTCTCTGCCCGCTTGCGGACTTCTTCGATGCGCGCTTCTTCAGGCATATCCGTCGCCTCCCCGAACATCCAGAAGCTTTTCCGGAACATCCCTGAGAAAACGGGAAACCTCGCAGGACTGGCCGCCAAGGGAGCCCCACTTACTCGTGGAGAAGGTGAGATAGAGTTTCTCCTTCGCCCTCGTCATCCCCACATAGCACAAACGTCTCTCTTCCTCCAATTGTTTCTGGTCGCCGAGAGACCTCATGTGGGGAAGGGACCCTTCTTCCATGCCCACCATGAACACCACCGGAAACTCCAGACCCTTCGCCGCGTGAAGCGTCATCATCACACACGCGTCGGCCCGCTGCCTGTAAGTATCCTGGTCCGAAACGAGGGCCAGCTGGTCGAGGAACGCGCCGAGCGTGCCGCCCTGAGCTCGAAACGCCGTAGCCGCCGCCAGGAGTTCGTCTAAGTTCTCAATACGCTCCAGCGCCTCGGCTGTTCCTTCCCGCTCAAGGTATCCCCTGTACCCGCTGGCTTCCAGAACCTCCCGGAGGATTTCATCGGGAGGCGCCTCTTCCCCTCTTGCGCCGAGATCCCTTATAACCCGCCCAAGCGCCTGCGCTTCGTCGATCTGCGCCTTCTTTAGCCCCGGTATCAGGTGAGCTTCGACCAGCGTTTGTACGAGGTCTTTGCCTGTTTCCACGGAATACTTCAAGATTTTCTCCACGCTGGACCGCCCGAGTCCCCTGGGAGGTTCGTTAATCACTCTTTCCAGGGAAAGGTAATCTCTCGGGTACACGACGAGCCTGAGGTATGACAGAGCGTCCTTTATTTCTTTTCGATCGTAGAACCGCAGGCTGCCCACCACCGCATAGGGAATCCCCTCCCGGACGAAAACCTCTTCGAATGGCCGGGATTGGGCATGGGTCCTGTAAAGGATGACCGCCGAACCCAGGGGAATTCCCCTCTTAGCTAGAGCCAATAACTCCGAAGCTACATAGTTAGCTTCGTCGGTCGGGTTTTCCGCCGCATAAACCGTTATGGGAAGACCGCCTTTTTTGGAAGTCCAGAGCCTCTTCTCTTTCCGGTAGTAGTTTTTGGATATAACGTGGTAAGCTGCGTCCAGGATAACCTGGGTTGAGCGGTAGTTCTGCTCAAGACGTACTACGTGCGCATCGGGATAATCTTTCTCGAACTCCAGGATGTTTCTGATATCCGCTCCCCTGAACGTGTAAATGCTCTGGTCATCGTCGCCTACGACCGCCAGGTTGCGGTGAAGCCCCGCCAGGAGCTTCACGAGCACGTATTGGGCGTGGTTCGTATCCTGGTACTCATCTACGAGGATGTACTGGAATCTCTCCTGGTAACGCCGCAGGATTTCAGAGTTCTCTCTAAAGAGTTTTACCGTGTTGAGGATGAGATCATCGAAGTCCATCAAATCGAGTTCGATGAGCTTTCGTTGATAAGCTTTGTATACCGCCGCCACCCTCGATTCGTAGAAACCTACAGTTTGCCGGGCGAATTCCTCGGGTCCGATGAGTTCGTCCTTGGCCCTGGATATCGCGTTGAGAAAAGACCTGGGTGGATACTGTTTCTCGGAAAGGTTGAGATCCTTCAAAATCTTCCTAACGAGGGCGAGCTGGTCCGAGGCGTCAGCTATGGCGAACTTCGGCGATACACCGACCGTCACCGTCCCGCCGGCAGAGCTTGAGGGCGAAGAGCAACCCGCCGGACCCCCAGCTTCTAAAGCTATCTGCGCCAAGCTGGCCCTGAGAATTCGCACACATGCGCTGTGAAAGGTCATGGCCCAAATACCGTGGACCGCATCCCCGAGGAGTTCTACAAGCCTCCCTTTGAGCTCGTCCGCAGCTTTGTTGGTGAAGGTGATGGCCAGTATGTTTGAGGGGCCCACACCCCGGTTCAAAAGCCAGGCGACCCTGCGTATCAGCACCGTAGTTTTGCCCGAGCCAGCTCCCGCCAGGATGAGAAGAGGTCCTTTCTCGTAGGTAACAGCTTCGATTTGCGCGGGATTGAGCCCGGCGAGGATCGCCCGTTCCCTGGCGGTTAGCGGGCGACCGTTCGCCGCGGGATTCCTCGTTTCATCCTCAGGCCCGGTTCGAGACTCTGCAGAATGACCCCCTGGATTGCCGGAGATGGTTCCTGCCTTACTTAACCGACCCATCGTCAAGCTTGCCTCCAACATTCGCCATCCCGACAAGTCTCTCAAGGAAGCGCCCGCAAAGTCAACACCTCTGTCCCGCCGAATTCATCATCTTCCCACCGTATAAGCACATCCCGACCACACCTCACCCCGGTCAGCATCTTCTTCGCACTGAACCGAACAGCTTCCCGAGGAGCTCGATGAGCTCGGCCATATCCTTCGAAGTGAATTCCACCCCGAGTTCATACTTGTCCCCTGCACCCTCCTGGCGCTCAGAATACCGCATGTCCTGTGCCCCGCGTATCTCGGATTTCTTCTCAGCTTCCGTGGTTCCCTGGGTGGCACTCTCGACGCCTCTTTCGAGATGACCGGCGAGATGGCCGGCTGTTCCTTCGGGGATCAAGTCAGGCGCTGATTTCTCCATAGTAGAGACTTCCGGCAAGGTGCGCCTGCCCCGTCCGGCGTTGAGCCCCGTGAACACGCTGTAGAGCACGGGGATCACGAAGAGCGTGAACAGGGTGGATGAACCGAGACCGCCCATGGTGACCAGAGCCATGGGAGCACCCAACTCGCCACCCTGACCGAGGCCGAGCGCCATGGGGATGAGGCCCAGGATGGTGGTGAGACTGGTCATGAGCACCGGTCTAACCCTTCTGGAAGCGCCCTCGAGAACGGCTTCCCGCAAAGGGATGCCGGCCCTCCGTCTTTGCCTCATGAAGTCTACCAGCACGATGCCGTTGTTGACCACGACACCAGCCAGCACGATCACCCCGATAAAGGCCGTGATTCCGAAGGAGTAGCCGGAGAGGTAGAGGGCGGCCAGTACTCCCACCGCTGCCAGCGGCATCGTAAAGAATATGATGAAGGGCGTTCCCAGGGATTCAAAGGAAGCTGCCATAATCATGTAAACGAGCAGTACGGCCAGGTACAACGCAAATCTCAATCCCGAGAACCCTTCCTCCATTATCTGGGACATCCCCCCGATGGAAATGGAGTAGCCCTCCGGGAGGTCCGTTTCGGATATGAGATCCATGAGATCGGCGGTAACGGCCCCGAGGCTCCTGTCAGCGAACTGGCCGGTCAGTCGAGCGCTGAGTTTCTGGTCGCTCCTAGAAATCACCACGGGACCCTCGCCTTCAACGATTGTCGCGATGTCCCGGAGTTTCACCGGCCCCGTTTTCCCCGCCAGGACGATGCCTTTCAGGGAGCTCACATCCTTTACAGCTTTGGGATCAAACCGGACCACAACGTCGAAGGTGGTAACACCCGAGCCCTCTCTTTGAGTCTTCTCGAACCTGGAAACGGCTTGGCCTCTGACGGCCCTGGAAACGCTCAGAGCTACCTGAGCAGGGGTAAGCCCGTGTTGCATGGCCCTATCCCTATCGACCACCACCATCATCTCAGGCTTCCTGGCTGTAAGGCTTGAACGTACGTTTTTCATACCGGGAAGAGCGGCCATTTTCACCAAGAAATCCTCGTTCAGCTTTTCAACTTCGCGGATGTCCGGCCCGGAGATCAGCACTTCAACCGTCCCCGGGGCGCTTCCCGACATCATCAACAGCGAGGACTGAGGGTTAAAGGTCACCGTCGTACCGTCCGCGATCTCCTCTACCTCTTTTTGTATTCGTTCCATGACCGTCCTCGTAGCTTTTTCCTTAGCGGCCTGGTCGACAAGCCTGACGATGATCTGAGCGTCCGTAGCACCGCTGAAGAACGACCGGAGCTTGACGAGACCTTCAGGTTCGCCCACCACGACGCTGTAGCTCGCCACCAACATATCCGAATCCAGCACCTTCTCGATTTCCTTGACAACTTGGTCAATCCGGTCCAGCGGAGTGCCTTCCTTCATGCTCACGTTGATGGCAAAGCCACCTTCATCAGCTGTGGGAAGGAATTCCGTCTCAATCCTGGGGAGAAGCAAATACACGCTGCCTGCCACACCCACGAACACCGCAGCCAAGAAGAAAGCTCTATGCGCCAGGCACCAATTAAGAAGGGCAGTGTACCCGCTTTGCCGGCTGCGGTGCTTCCGTCGCAGCGCCGGACCCACCATAGTACCTGGGTCCTTTCGATGTTTCATTGAAGCAAAGAATTTAGAAGCGAGCATCGGAACAACTGTCAGCGCCACGACAAGCGATGCCATGAGCGAAAAGGTAACCGTCAAGGCAAGCTCCTTAAACAAAATCCCGCTCACACCCCCGACGAAGGCTACGGGGAGGAACACTACTACCGTGGTCAGCGTGGAGGCCGTGATGGCCATCCCGACTTCCTCGGCACCTGATATAGCTGCCTGGACCGGGCTTTCTCCTTTCTCGACGTGCTGGTATATGTTCTCGATAACCACTATTGAGTTATCCACTAGCATACCGACGCCCAGAGCGAGACCGCCCATGGTCATTATGTTGAGCGTGAGTTTTCCGAAGTACATTAAAACGAAGGTAGCTATGACGGAGAACGGTATGCTTATCGCTATTACCAAGGTGCTTCTTATATCTCTCAAGAACAACAGGAGAACCAGTACGGCAAGGCCGGCGCCCATCAGGAGGTTGTCCGCCACCGAACGGATGGTATCCTCGATGAACTGAGCCTGGTCCATGCTGATTACGATGCTCAGTCCGCCAAGCTCGGAGGAAATCTTGTCAAGTTCTTGTCTTATGGCGCGAGCTACGACGACCGTATTCGCGGTACCTTCCTTCTGGACGGTCATCGTTACGCTGGGCTTCCCGTTGATTCTGGTGATGGAGCTCGCCTGGACTGCCTCCTCCTCCACGCTCGCCACGTCCGAAAGTTTTACGGGACGAACCTGGGGCTGGACTCCACGCCCCAAGCTCTGAATCGGAGCGTAGCCAATAACCAAGCTTTTTAGATCATCAATCGCTGTGAACTTGCCACTAAAACGCAAGCCCAAAACAAGGCCATCTTCCTCCACAGTTCCCAAGGGGTAATTGAGGTTCGACGCGGAGATGACCGCGGAAACAGCATCTTGTGTAAGGTGATATGCGTTGAGCTTCGCCGGGTCGAGCTTCACGGTGATCTGCCTCGTTACGGCCCCCAGGAGGTCGACGGAAGCGACTCCGTTTATTCCCTCAAGGCGAGACTTTATCGTCCTCCTCACGAGCTCGGTAAGTCCCCCCAGGTCCATTCCTTCGGGTGCAGACAAGGACACCTGCATGATCGGCAGGAGCGTGGGGTCGAACTCGACCACCATGGGTTCGCCTACACCCTCCGGTAGGGGAACCATGTCGATCCGCTGGGATATATCTTCTCTGGCCTCGGCCATGTTTTGGCCCCAATCGAACATCATGATGATGGCGGACATACCTTCCTGGGATATGGAGGTTATTTCCTTCGTGCCCGGTACTGTCGCCGCAGCTGCTTCCAGCGGGACAGTCACCAGGTCCATCACTTCCTGTGGGGAAGCTCCCTGGAAAGACGTGATGATAGCTGCAACCGGGGGGTTGATCTTGGGTAAGAGGTCGAGGCTGAGCCTGCTGTAGGACACCGCTCCAAGCATGATTACGACTAGCATGAGCATAAGAGCCGTAACCGGTCTTTTCACCGATATTCCGGGAAGGCTCATACTGGTCACCTCTTTTTCCGTCTGAAATCCGGTTCACCGTCCAGACCGGCCGGCGTCCGATCTCGTTTTTTATGCAGAGGTAGCCGGCAGTACGCTTTCAACCGCGTCTCCGTCTACCCGCCTTCCGTCGCGACGAGTTTTCCGAGTATATGAACCAGATCCTCGAGCTCTTTAGGCGAGAGTTTGGAGGTAACTCTTTCCATTTCCTCACGCCTGCGTTTTTCCAACTCTCCAACCAGTTCCAGGCCTTTTGCGGTTGTTTTCAGCCATACCATCCTCCTGTCATTCTCGTCTCTGACTCTCTCTATAAGGCCTGCTCGGACCAGGCTATCTCCCAGGTACGTTACCGCGCTCGGCGTGATTTGCAATTTAGCAGCCATCTGGGAAACCGATAACCTGCCGGAATCGTAGAGGATTCTCAGTACGATGAACTGGGGAATGGAAATCTTGCCCTTTACCACTTCGGCGAGAGATCGCGTAAACATGTTGACCGTCTTCGAGAAGAGCACATCCAGCTGGTCCAGGAGAGTGGTTCGGTCGCCTTGGGAGATCATCAGCCCTGCTCATCCCCCTCGCTATGATCAGGCTGCTTGAGCGATCGAGAAGATTACTTAATATACTATACTATTAAGTACCTGAACTAATCTTTACTGATTATCCTGTGCAGGAATTACTGTGTCAATAGTAGGTTGCCGTTATGACTTACGTACGCCCGGGGTCTTCCCTTGAGGCCGAGAATCCCTCTGCCCGCCTGTGCCGTTCCGGGCACAATGAAAGTCTCAGCCGGCTCCTTAAGCACGGGTCATGTTGCGGAGCGTTCGCCGCGGGCCGGGGCTAGTCTCCCGTCAGTCACCTTGGTGGGATATTTCCCCGGCAATGGGCAGAACGTGTTTCCAGGAGTTTTTCTGCCGCTCGAGGGCGAGCTCAACAAGCTTACCCACAAGGTCCGGGTAGGGGAGTCCCGAAGCTTCCCACAGTTTAGGATACATGCTCACTGAGGTGAAACCGGGGATGGTGTTGAGCTCGTTGACGTAGACTTCGCCGGTGACGGGCAGGACGAAGAAATCAACCCTGGCCATTCCCTGACACTCGGTGGCCAAAAACGCCCGGCGCGCCATCTCCCGCACCCTGCTCGCGGTAGTTTCATCGATTTGGGCCGGGATGAGAAGCTTCGTCCGGGGGTCCACGTACTTAGCTTCGTAATCGTAAAACTCCCTTGCGGGCATGATTTGACCGGGTATAGACACCTCGGGTTCATCGTTCCCCAGCACGCTGCACTCGACTTCCAGAGCTCCGGTGAGAGCGGGTTCTATCAGCGCCTTCCAATCATAGAGTAACGCTTTGTCGAGCGCCGACGGCAGATCCTCGGGTTTCTTTACCTTAGCGGTTCCGAGACTCGAGCCCGACCCGGAGGGTTTCACGAAGCACGGGAAACCTACGGAGTCAAGGAGAGAGCGAAGAACTGCATCCTTAGACCGCTCCCAGGAATGTCTCCGTACGACCTTCGCAGGTAGGCAAGGTATACCCGCCTCCCGGAGGATGCGCTTGGTGACATCCTTGTCCATGCAAATCGCAGACGCGAGTGTAGGGGCGCCCACATAAGGGATGCCGCAGATTTCAAGGTAGCCCTGAATCGTGCCGTCTTCCCCGTACGCACCGTGCAACACTGGAAAGACAACGTCCAGCGGCACCCGCTGGAAACCTGAGTTTTCTTCCACCCACAGACCTTTGCGCGGACCGTCCGGGACGAGGCAGCAGTAAGGTCCGCAGTTCGGAGTTACTTCGGTCTTACCGGAAGAAAGGAACCCGAGCACATCGGGCACGTAAACCCATCTTCCTTCCCGCGTTATCCCGATCCCCACGATCTCGTACCCTTTTGCGACCGCCGCGGAAACCACCGACCGGGCGGAGATCAGGGAGATCTCGTGTTCGCCGGACCGGCCCCCGAACATGATGCCCAACCTGATTCCCATATCGCTACCTGTTCTTTCCGCCATCGTTCCCAATCCCCTCACATTTCGGTCCAGCGCTGTTTCATGGAACTTATGCGTCTTTTGTTGCTGCGATGAGTCCCTGAGAAGTCGCCTTTGTCGGGACCATCTCCCTGAGCTCTCCGGCCCAATCCGGTTTGCCGTAGAACCAGCACCTCACGTACGACCGGGTGACTCCGGTGAGCATCCCCCTGTACGGCTCTTCCTCCACCAGGACTTCAACAGGTACTCCTACATATCTACGATGGAAGCTCAGCGACAGTTCCCGCGCGACCTTGAGGACTTCTTTGAGCCTGGTGGACTTCTCCTTCTCCGGTACCTTTCCGGGCAGGGCTGCCGCGCGGGTCCCAGGCCGGGCGGAATACCGGAAGGCGTGAACGCGGGAAAAACCGATATCCCTTAGCGCCCGGAGGGTGCTCTGGAAGTCCTGATCCGTCTCCCCGGGAAAACCCACGATGATATCGGTCCCGAGTCCAAGGTCCGGAGCGATCCGGCGGGCCGACTCGGCGATCTTCGCAAAGGACGCAAGAGTATACCTTCTGCCCATGAGTTTGAGTATCCTGTCGCTGCCGCTTTGAAGGGGGAGGTGTAAATGGTGGCAGACCTGGGGCATCCTGAGACAGTCCAGGAGCTCATCGTCCACATCGTGGGGCTCGAGAGAACTCAGTCTCAGTCTCACGAGACCGGGCAACCGGCAGATCTCCTTCACCAGGGTGGAAAGGGGCGGCGGTCCGTAGAGCCCGAGATGGGTCCCGGTCAGCACAAGCTCCTTTTTCCCCATCCTGATGAGTTTTTCCGCCTCTTTCAACACTTCCTTGAGGGGCCTTGAACGCGAGGGCCCCCGAGCGAAGGGCACTATACAGTAGGTACAGTAATCGTCGCACCCTTCCTGTACTTTAAGATAGGCGTGGGTTAAGGTGGGGTGTTCAACGAAAGCTTCTTCGAAAAGCTCGCCCTTTTCGTGGGGCCGGATCTTCACCACAGTCTGCCCGGGTCCATCCTTCAGCGCTTCCTCCAGAGCTTCCAGGGCGAGGTCCTTCCCTCTGACGCCGGACACCGCCACGACCCCTGGGAGGTCCGCCACCTGGTCCGGGGCGATCTGGGAATAGCAGCCGGTAACCACCACTTTTGCGCCCTGTCGGGCGAAGGCCCGTATCGCTTGCCGCGCTTTAGCTGCGCTCCGTCCGGTCACGGCGCACGTGTTTATGACGACAATGTCCGCCGGGCCTTCTTCGACCACGCGGTACCCCCGGCGCCGGAACAGCTCCTTCAGGTAGTCGGTGTCGTACTGGTTCTGCCTGCATCCGAACGTCTTGACGAAGACGGTGGGCCCTTTTGGAACCTTGTCATTCGTCATCGTGGGGCTCGTCATCACGGAAATTGAATCATCGTCCATTTGCAAGTCCTCTTAAACCGTATGGTCGTCTTTAACTCTATCGCTCCCCTCGGGACTCGCACGCGGCGAGGTCCGCCGGGCGGGCAGACCCGCTTTAAATCTTCTCAGTCGCAACGAATTGGACACCACGGAAACCGAACTCATGGCCATCGCGGCCCCCGCCAGCACGGGCGAAAGATATCCCAGAGCCGCTAGCGGTATGCCCAACGTATTGTAGATGAACGCCCAGAACAAATTCTGTTTGATGACTCTCATAGTAGCTCTGGAAAGCTTTATCGCCTGCGGAACAGCCCGCAGGTCGCCCTTCATTAAAGTAATGTCCGCCGACTCCATAGCTATATCGGTCCCGGTGCCGATGGCCATCCCTACGTCTGCCTGAACGAGACTCGGGGCATCATTGATACCGTCACCGACCATGGCAACGACGGATCCAGCATCCCGCAACTCCTGGATGCGCCCAGCTTTCTCTCCAGGCAGGACCCCGGCGATAACGTCCTCCGAACGAATGCCCACTCTCTTCGCCACAGCCAGGGCGGCCTCCTTCGTGTCCCCCGTCAGCATTATCACCCTGATGCCCATTGCGGCGAGTTCCTCGATGGCTTCGACGGAACCATCCTTGACGGTGTCGGCCACGGAGACGAGTCCTACGAGTTTTCCGTCTTCCGATACGTAGAGCACGGTCTTCCCCTGGGCCGCCAGGCTTTCCCCCAGGTCTCCAGCAGAGGCAAGGTCAACCCCGTTGGCTCGGAGAAACCGGGCCGAACCCACCAGAACCCGTTTCCCGCCGACGGTAGCTTTAACCCCCTGCCCCGGCACAGCTTCGAATTCCTCCGCTTCAACGAGGGAGATGCCCCGAGCTGAAGCTTCGCGCACCAGGGCTTCACCTAGAGGGTGCTCCGACGGTTTCTCCGCCGACGCAGCGATCTTGATGAGCTGAGACTCGGCACGGGCACGATCAGCGCCGCCGGCAGAGGTGCGGTCATCGCCGCGTTGGTCAGCGCGCTCCCCGTGCTCTTGATCCTCGAGAGCGATGACGTCCTGGACGGACGGACGGCCGACCGTTATGGTCCCGGTTTTATCGAGCACCACGACGTTCACGGAATGCGCTCTTTCCAGATGTTCTCCGCCTTTGATGAGGATCCCCATTTCCGCACCTTTCCCGGTCCCCACCATTATCGCGGTAGGAGTGGCGAGACCCAGAGCACAGGGACAAGCTATGACCAGCACCGCAGTGGCGTTAAGGAGCGACCTGCCCACATCCCGCGATAGAAACAGCCAGGCAGCAAAAGTGATGAGAGCTATACCGATGACCGCCGGGACGAAGTAGCCGGCCACCACGTCGGCCAGTCTTTGAACCGGAGCTTTAGATTCCTGAGCTTTCTCGATCATCGCCACGATTTGCGAGAGCACTGTGTCCTTGCCTACCCGCTTCGCTTCGAACTCGAAGCTCCCGTGCAGGTTGACCGTTCCACCGAGGACCATGTCGCCCGGCTGCTTATCCACGGGGACGCTTTCCCCGGTAAGCATGGACTCGTCCACCGAACTCGAACCCTTTGTCACGACTCCGTCCACCGGAATCCTGTCGCCCGGCCTCACAACCAGAACATCCCCGACTTCCACTGAGGCGACGGGAACCTCAACCTCCGCACCGTTTCTTATGACCAGTGCCGTAGCCGGCCTGAGGTTAGCCAGTTTGCGGATGGCCTCCGAAGTACGTCCTTTCGCCCTCGCTTCGAGGTATCTACCGAGGATTACCAGGGTTATGATTATCGCCGAACTCTCGAAGTACAGCGGGCCGCCTGTAAAAGCCATGGCCAGACTGTAGAAATATGCGGCGCTGGTCCCGGAAGCTACGAGGACGTCCATGTTGGCCATCCGGGCGCGAAGCGTGTGGTAAGCACCCCTGTAGAACTGCCATCCTGCACCGAATTGAACAGGCGTGGCTAGAACCATCTGGAAATAGGGGTTCATGAGGACGTGGGGCATGGGCAACCTGCCGAGATGCCCCAGCATCGTGAGGACCAGAGGCAGCGACAGTGCCGCGGAAAAGAGGAAGTACCTCTTTTGGATCATGATTTCTCTTTCCCGCGCGCGTTTCTCTCTGTCTCTCGTATCCGATTCTTCCCCGGCATGCACCCGGGCTTCGTACCCCAGCTCGTTTACCGCCCGGGTTATGCGCTCGACCGATATGGCTGCCGGATCGAATTTCACGCTAGCTTTTTCTGTGGCGAAGTTCACCGCCGCCTCGGAGACGCCCGGCAGTCCTCGGAGCAACCGTTCGATATTGGCGGCGCATGCGGCGCATCTCATACCACCGAGGTCCAGGGTGACTTTGTAGTTTTCATCTTCGGCGTGTTGTGACATATATTCGCCTTCTTTCGAAGTCTCTTCAATCGCCGGGAGTGGCGGCTGAAGCGGCCCGCTCTCCCAGGGAGAGCCGATGGAACTCTCCACGGTCCTTTGCCCAAGACGTATGAGCAGGCAACTGGTGTAATACCAGCTTCCGGCTCTTACAGCTAGTCTGAGCCTGGCGTCGAGCTTTGCAGCGTAAACACCACGAGGCCCACAGCTATTATGCAGGCGGTTTCCGCCGTGAGGAGGTGAGGCCCCAGGGAAACCGGGACGAAGCCCCGGCGAAGGGCCGCCTCCACTTCGGAGTCGGAAAGGCCGCCCTCCGGGCCCACAAGCACGCCAACCCGCCGTTGTGCCGCAACTATTTCCCTCAAATCCGAAGGTGTCCCCAGAAGACCCTCCCACGCCAGGATCAGCTTCCCCTGAGGGACGCTGGCGGATTCCACACTCGTGAGGTCCTCGAGATGGACCGGGTATCTTATTTCCGGCCCGGACGTTCTCTTGCTCTGTTCCGCTGCGGACAGCGCGATCCTCCGCCACCTCAAAACTTTCCGCTCCCAGCCTGATTCATCCGGGTTCGGTACCGACCTCGAACAAATCACCGGCGTTATGCTCGTGACCCCAAGCTCCGTTGCCTTTTCCACCACCAAATCCATCTTGGACGCTTTCAGCATGCCGGCAAAAAGGTGAACCTCGTACCCGGGCGGCGTCACGGGCACGGCGGAGAGGACCCGTCCGGTGATACCATGGGGCGAAATCGACTCCACCACTGCAGAATAAAGAGAACCGGGAGTTACGGCTTCGAAGATTTCTCCGGGCTTCAACCTGACTACTCTGGCATGCTTGCCTGGATCACCCGAGAGAACTATCAGATTCTCCCTTACCATGGACTGGTCAATGAAGAAACGGTAGACGGTCATCGGCGTTTACTCGTGTAATCCTCACTACCAAGCCCCACATGCGTCCGCTCATCTGCCAAGTCCGGTGAATCGGGAACACAGGACAGGATATATGCTGCCGGAAGCTGTACCGCCAGGACCTGCAGCTTCTCACTCAACCACAGAACTCCAGCGGACAAAACAGCACGCTTCTTCAACTCTGACCATCGGCACCGGCGGCCCGTCTCATCCGGCGAAAAAAGGAGTCGCCTTTCTCTCCGGCGCTCTTGCCACCGCCGCCTTCCTGAAGCTTCTTGAGCTCGGCAAGAAGAGCTCTCTCCTTCGCCGTCAGCTTAGTGGGTACCGTTACGTTAACCCTTACGACTAGGTCGCCTCTGTGGCGCGACCCAAGTTTGGGCATACCGCGGCCCTTCAGCCGTATTTCGGTACCGGGTTGAGTCCCTTCGGGTATCCGCAGCGGTATTCTTCCGTCGATGCCGGGGATCTCCACTTCGGTACCTAAAGCAGCATCAGGGTAGCTCACGGAATACTCCATGATCAAGTCGTCGCCTTGACGGACGAAGAGCCGGTGGCGTTTTACCCTGATGAGGACGTAAAGGTCACCGGATTCTCCGCCCCTCGATCCGGCGTCACCCTGACCAGATACCCTCAATCTCAAGCCCGAATCCACGCCCGGGGGTATTTCGACGGTGACCGTTTTCCGCCGTCTCACCGTTCCCTTCCCGCGGCAGTCAGGGCACGGGTCTTCGATCACTTTGCCCCGTCCCCCGCACCGCGGACAAGTGGTGACCGTCACGAACTGGCCGAAAACCGTCGTTCTTTCAGAGCGAACCTGTCCTCTACCGTGACATACCGGGCAGGTCACCGGTCTGGAACCGGGTCGCGAACCGGTTCCGTCGCAGGTCGCGCACTTCTCCAGCCGGTCGATGGTGACATCCCTGGCGCCACCACGAAACGCTTCCTCCAGAGAAAGCTCGACCTCAACTTCGATGTCCCGGCCCCTCTCGAGTACCGTGCCGGTGCGGGATCGGCTGCCCCCCAGTATTTCTTCGAATTCCTCGAACAGGTTTCCGAACGGGAAGCCGAAATCGGAAAAGACGTCCCTGAACGTCCCGCCGCTGTATCCGGAAGGTCCCGAACCAGGCCCCGCTACAGGGCCGTTCGGGTTTCCGCAGGCGTCGTAATTTCGCCTCTTGACGGGATCGGAGAGCACCTCATAAGCTTCATTTATCTCTTTGAATTTCTCCTCGGCAGACTTGTCCCCCGGGTTGGCGTCGGGGTGGTACTTCCTCGCCAGTGTCCTGAAGGCTTTTTTTATCTCCTCGTCGCTGGCGTTCCGGGGAACGCCGAGAATTTCATAATAGTCCTTGCTCAAATGTTCACGTCCTCCACATCCTCGCCGGACCCGGCTCCGGCTTCCTCGTCATCTTTCTTCTTAATTATCGTGTTTATCCGCAATATCGCTTCAGCTATTTCCCCTGCAGCTTTCAGGGCATGGATTTTGACGAGCGCCGGGTCAACTACACCGCGCTCGAACATGTCCACGATCTCACCGGTATCACAGTCCACTGCCAGGTTATCGTTCCCCGTCCGCGCCTGGGCGGCGAGCACCGCTCCCACCTTTTCAAGGGGATTGAAACCGGCGTTGGCCACTATTTGGGCAAGCGGCTTCTTCAGGGCCTCGATCACGCACAAAAGCCCGTACGCGCTCATTCCATCGAAGCTGTCTCTCTTACCTTCAAGAGCTCTCGAACAGGCTATTTCGACGGCACCGCCTCCCGCCACCACCCCGCCTTTCACCGCTGCCTGAACCGAGGAAGCAGCGTCCGTACAGATCCTTTCGCGTTCGCCCATGACCTCCCGGGTGGCCGCCCCTACGAGTATCGTGGCCATGGGTTTTCCCTCTCCGCCTAAGATTCTGATGTGCTCGAGCTCGTCGTCTTCGTAAACGCGCTCCGCGGAGCCGAGATACTTCAATAGCTCCGCGCTCGTCTTCTTCAGACTTGTGCGCTTGAGAGCTCTTGCGCCCGTGTGTTCAGCTGCTCGCCTCAACTCCCGCGATGGAACCCTGGATACCACCATTACCCCGGCGTCCGTTAAGATCTCCTCAGCCAGGTCGGACATTCCGCCGTCCACGATGCAGAAGTTCACTCCCAGATCGATGACCTTTTTGAGATTAGCTTTGAACTCATCTTGGAGTTCCAGATACCGCCGGAAACCCGATTCGGTGGCAAGAGCTTCCTCCTCAACCTTTTCAGGTTCCAGGCTATCGTCTATCACCAGCACCTTTGCCCGTTTGACCTCTTTGGGCATCTCGCGGGAGAACCTCTCCTTGCCGATGATGACCCCGGCAAATACCTGGTTATCAGCGCCTTCCACCGCCAGAATCGTCTCCGCCAGTTTAAAGCGAGGATCGAGCAGCTTCTCCATCCCCACCATTCTCGATGCCGATATAACGAGGTCAGCTATGTCCTCATGACCTCTTCCGGCGATCAGAGCTACCTGTCTCAGCAGCGGATCATCGAGGCTGGATATACGTCTCGCCCTCGACGCCATGATCTCCTGGGCCATCTTCACCCCGGTTTTCAAGCCGTCGATGAGCTTGGTCACAGGCACCCCGCGGAGCGCCTGGTTGAGTCCTTCGGCCAAAAGAGACCCCGCCATGATCGTCGCGGTCGTGGTACCGTCGCCCACTTCTTGTTCCTGAGCTTTGGCGGTACTCACGACCATCCTGGCGGCAGGATGGTGAACGTCCATCTTGGTGAGGATGGTCATGCCGTCGTTGGTTATCACCACTTCGCCGAAGCGATCCACCAAAAGCGTATCAAGACCTTTGGGACCTATCGTTCCCTCCACCGCCGATGCAATGGCCCTCACCGCGCTGGCGTTAGTCAAAAGCGCCGCGAACTTCTCGTCCACCTCAGCCCCGGACGATGCCTGTTTAGGACTCACCATCCACTCCTCCCACCGAAGAAATCAGAGAGCTTTTCTTCCACGAATCTCACGATAGCTACCGCTCGAGCGTAGTCCATGCGCTTCGGCCCGAGCACCCCGATCTTGCCCAGCGCGGAGCCCAACCGGAACGTTCCCCGTACGAGGCTGCAGTCTTTAACACCATAGAGCGGGTTTTCCTCACCTATCAGCACGCTCACAGAACTCTCGGCGGGAATGTCGAAGAGCTTGTCGACGACCTCCTCACTCTCCAGAGCCGAGAAGACCTCGCCAGCCTTTCTCGAATCCCTGAATTCGGGCTGGTTGAGGATGTTGGCCTGACCGCCCATATAAAGACGTTCTTCGCGTTCGACCAAAGCGTCGGCCAGGAAATCCATCAGCGTGGTTATGACCTGACCGTATCTGGAAACCTCGTCTTTCATCGACGCCAGACGGCCCGGCAGATCCGCCATCTTCCGACCGGCCAAATTCGTCGTAAGCATACAGGAAAAGGCGTTCATGTCCTTATCGGTCATGGGCGGGATGTCCACCAGACGGCTCTCGACAAAACCGGTCTCGGTGGTGATGACGACGAGAGCTCTTTCCGGCCCTACCCTTAGCAAATGGACGGACTGGCACGACGTAGTATCCAGTTGAGGCCCGAGGACGAGAGAGAGGTAATTCGTGGCCTCCGACACGACCCTGGCGGTTTCCCGAATCAGAGAAACGATGTCCCTCACCCGGGAACTCAACTGTCCTTCAATCCACCGGGTCTCCTCCTGGGAGAGCTTGGTTTCCTCCATCAGCTCATCCACGTACACCCTGTAACCGCGATCGGATGGGATCCTCCCCGCCGACGTGTGAGGCTGCACCAGGTAACCCATTTCCTCAAGGTCGGCCATTTCGTTCCTTACGGTAGCCGGAGAAAGTCCAAGGTGATATTTCCTGACCACCGTGCGCGAACCCACAGGCTGACCGGTCCTTATGTGCTCCTCAACCACGGTGCGGAGAATCGCGGTTTTCCTTGCGTCCAGCCGCAACAGCTGGTTCCTCCTCTCTTAGCACTCCGCCTTGCCGAGTGCTAACCCGAGAGAAAAGTACCACGGCCGGATGAGTCTGTCAATAAAGTGCACTAGTTCAGGTCATGCGATACACCGACCCGTGCCGAGTGTCTCTTTCCATCTGCTTTACATTCATCTGAGCGTAGTCACTCTACCCTACCAACAGCAGCTAACTTATCCGGCTGTAATACCGTAACGAAACCGCCACGATATTCGATAAGTCCGTCTCGCCGCATCTTGTTCAACATATTCGTCACGGTGACGCGAGAAACACCAAGTAAGGCAGCCATTTCCTCATGAGTGAAATGCACAGGAAGTCTGACCGTACAGCCCTGGCTCCGCCCGTACTTAAAGCACAGGCGATATAGACAGGCGGCCAGTCGCGTATAAGCGTCGTTGAAGACAAGGGACTGCAATTGCGATAGGAGTAAACGGTTTTCTCGCACCAAATAGAGGAACAGCGCGTACAGGAGTTCCCTGTCGCGCTGTACCATCTGCCTCGATACGGAGTAGATGACGACGTCGGTAATGGCCGTAACTTCTACAGGGCTGGGACACCCATCAAAGGCGGATACTTCGCCAAAGACGTTGCCCTCAGTGACGATGGCTAGCGTTTTTTCCCGGCCATCAGGATCATATATCGACAACCGCACCCTACCCTGGTCAACATAGAAGATATCTTCGTTGCAGCTGCCCTGCCGAAGCAAAGTGCACCCGGCTTTGGAGTACCGCCTGACAGCCCCCTGGGTCTCTTTTAACCGGCTAAAATCGAACTCGGAGATCCAGGGCAGTTCGTGCAGGATGTCACCCCTGATCGGCCTGTAGTCCTCTGGTTTTCTCACCGGTATCAATCCTCTCACCGGGGAAAACCACCCCAGCTAACCTAGCCAGAGCAACCCCTCTCCTATCGTTTCCTGGGCGGCGGCCAATCCCCCGGCTTGAACAGGACCCTTGCAACCGTCCCCATGATTTCCTCTCGCTGGCGCATCCGGGGTACCACAGCCTCGGCATTTTCCCCCCATACGATACCATAGCTGAGCAGAGTACGGAATCGATCAAAATCCCAGGCCGGATTATAGCCTTTTTCCCTGAGGGCTTTGTACTCCTCGAGAACCTCAGGGAACTTATAGATAACCCACCAGTGAACCCGGACTTCTTCGGGGATGTCAGCGTTTTCCTCAAACCACAGGTGGACTCCTTGCTCTTTGGCGATCCGTTCCGCCTCCGGGAGCAAAGCATGGTAGTCATCCGGGTAGAAAGGAGGACTGAAGGCACAGCGCTTGGCTTCACCCGCGACGCACTCGGCAAAAGCTGTGATCATGCCAAGCATGAACGACCGCCGGTCGAGCAGTTTGCACAAGTCGATGCTAGCATCGAACTTTCCCATTCTGATCCTTCCTCCTCGGTTCTATACGCCCCTTCTATCGCGCCTCCTGTTGACACTCACACCTGCTAAATATAGCTGCTTTGGGTACGAAGCTTCAGGCGGAGTAATTACTCTCGGCTTCAGCCGGTGCCTTCAGCTTGCTAACTCGCCCATACCCTGTTATGATGGCGAAAATCAGAAACACCAGCATGACCCAAGAGTAGAAGTTGTGCAGAGGAATGACAGCTGGCGCTACTGCCACGGCCCCTTGTGCCTGAGATGTGATCATGGCCGGCACAATGGCGTGTACTGTCCAGGGTACTATGAAACAGAAGGTGACACCGGTACAGTCCATCAGGTTGGCCCGCCGGTACCCGTCGATGCCGCACCGGCCTCCCATGTCGCGTATGATGTCACCGAGGGCCAGCATGGCCACAGAAATCACGCCCGTGATCATACAGAGCAACCCAATGGAACCCACGATGGTGGCCTCCGTCTTCCTTACAGATCCAGCCAGACGGCCAGTCATACCTGCTATGCTTTCGATGACACCGTTTTCTTCCATGACCCCTAACAGGGGGAACATGGCAAGCAGAAAGGCTACCGTGGGGAGGCTACCCATGATGGCATCGAGCAGGATACCTTGGACCTTAAAAGGCGCGGGAAATCTGAGTAGATCCACTGGCTTGAAGACCCCACCCAACAACGCGACCACCACCCCAATTACCACACCCCAGGATAGGGACGTGATCAAATGCTTGCCACGCAAAGTGAGGAAGATAATCGTGGCCGGAACGGTCAGCATGAGTATGGTACGGGGAGCAGCCTGCAACCCAAGACCAGTAATGGCATGTGCGGACCCGCTTTGGCCACCGAAGAAGAGATACAAGAAGAAGGCGATTACGGCTACCGGTATCGAGTATTTCGTACGGGTGCGGACCACCCCACCTATGTCCACCGCCTGCGTGGTGGCGGAGGCAATCGTGGTGTCCGAGATCGGGGACAGGTTATCGCCAAACGCTGCTCCGGCGACGATGGCCCCTATGGCAAAGGCCGGATCGGCTCCCACCAGGCAGGCGATCGGGTACAGGATGGGCCCGACGACGAAGTACGTTCCCACAGACGTCCCTGTCGCAAAACTGACCAGGCAGGTTAAGACGAAGGTTGCAGCGACGAAGACCTTACCAGTCAAGCCGAGATCGATCAAGTACACGGCCAGGGTCTGAATCAAACCGCTCTTGCTCAGTAACGCACCTGATACAGAAGCGAGGATTACAGCCAGTGCGATTACCCCGAACATGGGCTTGGCTAAGCCTTTTATCAGTGCCCGGCCGTAGGCTTGTTGATCCTTGGCAAAAACGACCCCACCGATCAGGCCCATGAAGAAGGCCATTACATATCCTTGTATATTTGCCTGATGCGTTGCGGCTATTCCGATGAAGACGACGCCGATTAGGAGAGGCATCAGTCTGCCCAGAGTTCCACCGTAGAACTCCAGCGAAGGGGACTTTTTCTCCAATTCACACACCTCCCTGCTTTTTACGATAACCCGGTACTCTGTCTGTTACGTTACGTTCTCCCTCCTAACCACCCCCTTGCCCCCGACCGGGGCCGCGTGCCCCGCAGTAAACGGCCCCGCAACAACGCTACCTTTCTGGGACGATTTCCACCGTCAGCTCTATTTCCACCGGAGCGCACAGAGGTAGCTCGGCCACCCCCACCGCAGATCGTGCGTGCCGGCCGCGCTCTCCGAAAACGCGAATCAACAGGTCAGAAGCCCCATTCACCACCTTGGGCTGTTCGGTGAAGCCAGGGGCACTGGCGACAAACCCGGTCAACTTCACCACCTGCCGCACTCGATCCAGGTCGCCTAAGACCTGCCTCAAGGCTGCCAGAGCGTTCAGGACACAGATCCGGGCGAGCTCGGCTCCTTGTTCGAGGGAAACATCCCGCCCTATCTTGCCTTTGACCTGCAGGACACCCTCCTGTACGGGCAACTGCCCGGAGGTGAAAGCCAGAGAACCACTAATCACCACTGGTACGTACGACCCAGCAGGCGGTGGTGGCGACGGCAGACATAACCCCAGTTCCGCCAACCTACTCTCGACCTGTGACAACGACTTCACCTCCTTATCATCTAATCTCTGGAATAGTCGGGGGCCTTCTTGGCTCCAGCCCGGCCAAGACAAAGAACGAGATGATCCACGTCTTGTTCGTTGTTGAAGTAATGGCAGGAAACCCTGATGCCGCCCACATAGGACGTAAACCGCATGGCCACGTAGACACCCTCCCGATGCAGTTCCTCCAGAAGTTTCATTTCTTCACTGAGGTCCTTGTAGAAGCGGAAAACGATCATGGAAGAGCGGTTTTCTCGTGGCACATCGGTGTGGGTAATGAGGGTAGCCCCCACCTCACGGAGTCGCTGCGCGCAGTAATCCGCCAGGTCGATGTTATGTTGCTCTACGTTCCTGATACCAAGCTCGTTTACTATTTGCAGACTCTCTCCCAGAGCTATCGCCCCTGGGTAGTTGGATGTACCTCCCACTTCGAACTTTTTCGCCGTTTGCACAAACCGCCAATCGTTAACAGGACGGATACTCGGAGTCAAAAAGTAAGTTGGCCACCCGCCTACGGGAGTCTCGACATTGAGATAACCCCAGAAGGCCGGGTTGATTTGGGGTATGAGCTCTTTCCTCACATAGAGCAATCCGCAACCAAAGGGCGAGTTGAGCCACTTATGACCTCCGGCGGCAACGATGTCTACGTGTACATCCCTAACGTCGAAGTCTAGAGCACCCAGGTGTTGTACTGCGTCCACCACCAGGTAGATGCCTCGCTCACGGCAGAACTCACCCAAATCCTTGAGGTCGACTCGCCAGCCGTTGCACCACTGGACCGAGGACAGCACAATGAGGCGAGTATGATCATCCACTGCACTGGCAAAATCCTCTGTCTCAAACCTGCCTTCCCGGCCGGGAACGACTCCTACCTCAATACCCTGTGTCATCACCCACGGCATAGCCACCTGGAGGAACTCCAGGTTAGTGGTGAGCACCCTGGAGCCCGGCGGCAATCTCAGCGCGGTGGCCGCGACGTTCAATCCGTAGGTAGTGCTCTCGACCAGTGCAATCTCTTCCGGGTCGGCGTGCAAAAGCCTGGCGCCTTCCGAGTACGCTTTCTCTCGCTTTGCATCCATGGCCACGTGATGAGCGCTGGCCGACGCTTCTAGGCAGTCCGTCGTGTTATCCGTAAACTCTTTAACGGCAAGAACCGCTCGTCGAGGAGCGAGGCTTACACAGGCTGCGTCGAGGAACGTTTTGCGTGCCATGGCTGGAAATTCCTTTTGTCTTACCTCGTTGAAGTCCATAGTCAGGTCTCCTCCTCCAGATGTTGCACCAAGATGTCTTGTGTGCTCGCTTAGATCATTGCCGTCCCGATTCTCGCCCGCAGTAAAGTACCTTACAATCGCTGAACAACCGGAGCATGTTCCCAGCAAAACCCTGCCATAAGGGGATATGTCCTGGGCCGCTTGACCCAGCACTTCCCAGGGTCAGTCAAGCTCATCTCAGCTAATCTCCGCGCACTCGATGATCTTTGTCAGTTTCTGTGGATACACCGGGTTGGCCAGGATGCTGGCACACAGTGAAACTCGTCCAACTCCTTGTCTTTCCCACAACACAGGTGAGCCTTCCCCACAAACTCCTGTTGTAGGACGTTCACGGAGAAGGCTCTCCAACTGGCAATATCTCTGCTCTTGAGGTGAGTTTCCCATTTACCTGAACGTCATCCGAAACTGGTGATCGGGAGCAAAGTCCGGCTGGTAGCTAGGATGTCTATCGCAGGATGTGCCGGGCGATGAGGACATCCCTGAGCGCTGAAGCTAGGGCCTTCATGCTGGCCTCGCATTCTTCCAGCGTGTTGTCGATACCCCCGACTTCGATGAGTAGGGCCATGGGCGAATACTTCTGGTTGTATACAGCCGATTCGTAAAAGATGCCCCGGGAAATCCCGGGGTGTTTCCTCTCGAGCGCTTCAAGGACATCCTTGGCGAAGGAGTAATTCGCCATCCAGGAAGGGTTTTCGGTGGCGACCACCGCCATGATCTTGGCGTATCGCTTTCCCTTTATCACCGCAGTTGTCAGGTCTCTCCGTTGACTGTCTCGGTGCAAGTCGATGATGACCAGAATCTCCGGATACGTTTCCTTAAGTCGTTTTACGGTGGTTTCCGACCGGGCGTAAGCTCCCACTCTACCCCCTGCGTCGTGAACGGTCCTGGAATGAACCACCGGGATGCCCATCTTCCGCAGTTCGGATACAAGGTACTCGCCCACCCTAAGCATGTTCCGAGTGGGGTCGTCCGAAAAGGAATCTTCCGGCCGGGTTCCACCCGTAACCGGGAGAAACGATTCGGTGGTGTGAGTGTGATACACGGCGACGAGCGGCTTTGTCGCCCCCGGCACCGTTACGGGGGTCGCCTGGCCCCCGGGGGGAAGCGTGATCAATACGGGAGGGTTGTCCCACTCTGCGCTGAGGTCGTAAACGGGGACGTAGTCCTCAAGGGCCTGTGAAGAACGCCCGAATTCCATGGCCATCAAATCCTTGGGGCTCCGGACGCGGGTACCTAGAAGCCACGATATGAGGTCCCAGGCCGGGGAAGAAGGAGCTTCGTCGTGCCTGGATTCTTCGGCGTAACGTAGGAGAGGAAAACCGGCCTTGAGTACGTGCACGGGCCCGGTCCTGGATAGCACCGCGCCGATGAGGGAAAACCGGGGCTCTCCATCGGGCCTGTCTCCCCCAAGGGTGCTGGCCGGGACGGCCGGGTCGACGCGGTACGATAAGGCGAGTAGAAGTGCCAGGACCACCAAAAGCGCGTTGGCTAAAAACCAACGGGCCGGTGACCAAGCTCCCCGTTCCATCCGGACCTCCCCCGGATAACCCTATGAGAAGAGCACCCGCTTAATGCCCGGTCCCGGCCCTTCGTTTAAGCCCAGGGTATCAGCGGATCACGGTGGGAACGAAGGCATCGACTATCCCGACCACGAGGGAGGCCAGGATCGCCCCGAGGATTGTTACGCGCATCCCAGGCACCAGGAACTGAGCTGCGTAAATCACCACTGCGGCAACGATGAACCCGACAATGCCCCTGGACTGCGGCGATACCCTTTGGCCGAGGATGGCTTCGACCGCCCAGCCGAGGACCGCGATTACTACCGCAGCTATGAGAGCGTTGACGAATCCGGCCAGGGCGAACCCGGGCAACAGCGCACCCAGGACCATCAGGACTATTGCCGAAACGACGAACCTTACTATGACGCCGATCCAGCTGTTGTTTCTCACGCTCGTCACCTCCACGTTCAGGGATTACCGAACAGGTACAGGCAATATGCTAACCGTGGGCTGTGGAAAGTATTCGGGGACGTCTTGTTGTGAGAAAAGCACCGTGTTAAAATCCTCATTGTGTCAAATCTTTGAGGAGGTGCGGTCTTTGGCCAATACCAAGTCCGCCGAAAAGCGCGCGAGACAAAGCGAGAAGAGACATGTTCGAAACATGGCGATCAAGTCCGCCATGCGGACTGCCGCCAAGAAGTTCCGCAAAGCGGTGGAGGAAAACCGCACAGCTGAGCTGGAAAGCCTTCTGAGAGTTGCCCAGTCCAGAGTGGACAAGGCGGTTTCTGCGGGAGTCATCCACAAGAAAACCGGAGCGAGATACAAGTCGCGCCTTTATGCTCTGCTCGGCCGGGTACAGAGTGCGGCAAGGTAAGAAACGGCGTGTTCGCAGGCGAGGTTGGGGTCGATTTTACCCGTTTTTAAGTCCTCGTCAGATTTGACAAGGCATTTAAAAGCCTCTTCCAGTGCGGAAAAACTCCAGGCGGAAGCTTGCCGCATTGCCTTTTGCGCGGCAAAGGGATGGACGCCTAAATCCTTCGCAACCCTTTGTGCGGGTACGCCTTGGGCCAGCAGTTCTTTAGCTTTCCAGATCAGGGCCAATTGAGAGGCGAGTATCGAGAAGATCCTGGGCACGTTAAACCCCTGCGACATGAGATCAGGGATCTGCGCGAGAGCGCGTTGCACGTTCCCCGAGGCCACGGCATCCACCAGGGCAAACGCGTTGGCCTCGGACTCCGCGGAGGCGAACTCGTCCACCATGCTCCTGGTGATTTCTTTGCCGGCGGCGAATAAGACGCCCTTTTGGACCTCGCTCTCGAGTCGCAAAAGCCGTCTCCCTACGAGGAAAACCAGATACTGGGCGGCGTCTTTACGGATTCGACCCCCAAGCCGGCGCACCTCGGTTTCCACCCATTCCGCGGCTGTTTTCACGTCAGGAGGGCTCGCGTCCACCACGACACCGCCAAGCTCGGATACCCGGACAAGCCAACCCCGGGACACCGCTGCCGGTTTGATCCTGGCTGCCAACAGTAGACAGTTACCCTCCGCGACGCTTTCGAGGGCCGCTTCCTCCTGGGCTAAAGCATCCTCCGCGCCCGTCAGGAAAAAGAGCTTTCCCCCGAAGAACGTGGGCTGCGACACCATGAAGAAGATGTCGGCGACTTCCGCATCTTCCAGGTTGAACGATTCCTTGCCCCCGGGAAACCTCGGTTCGAGAAGACTACACAGCCTCGAAGCCCAGAATCCTTCCTCGCCCGCAACAACGTACAACGAGCGGGTCTTTCCTTCGAGGACCTCCGTCTCAGCGACAGGTCCCGGTACAGGAGCGGCCGGTGATGAAGACTTCATCATTTACCCTCTTCGACGCTGGGAATGTAGACGCACGTCTTGAGGAATTCTCTCGATACTACGATGCTTCCTTCCTTCTTCAACCTGTATGTTTCCACCACGAGGCCTGGCCTTTTACCCGGTTCCGGGTGCTCGGCGACGACCACCGGCAAAAGCTCGTAGCGATACTGGGAAGGAGGGCCGTACACCCTCGCTATCACAACCCCGTCTTCCACCCAAACCCCGAAAACGACCGGACCATCGAGGTTATTCCGGATTTTTAGATCCAGATATCCCCACGCCACGCCGGCATCGCGTCCCGGGTCGGCGTACTTTACCGGGATCCCGTGATTCCGCCATTCCCGAAACTCCATTCCGGCCAGCGCCGCGGCATTGAAAAGAGTGGTGCTGACCTGACATATGCCTCCTCCGAGGTCGGGTTCCATGTGGTCTCCTACGATCACCGGAGCGTACCTGTATCCCCTTTCTGCGGTGCGGGGACCCACCGTTTCGTTGAAGGAGAACACCTCACCTGGCTCGAGGACTGTACCGTGAACGGCCCTAGCTGAAAGCACCAGATTCACCGTTCTATCCTTTTCCTCCGGCTCATAACTGGTGCTCCACTCCGCGAGCAGTGTAAGCTCAGGAAGGTCCGTGGGCGGCGGCGCGGGGATCTCGGTGTACGTTACGGTGATCCTCGGCCCCTGTACGCCGGCAAGAGCTTGCCGCACATCTTCCGGCGTCACCACCTGGCCAGGCTCAGGTGGAAGTATTACCAGGTCCCGACCTTTAAAACCATACCGGGTTCCTTCCGGGGGACACGAAAGTTCGCAGGCAATCTGTTCGAGCACTTCGGCAGGGCGCGAATTGCCTATTTGCGCGGGCGCGGCCATCACCGTGTGCGGGCCGAGTCTCCAGAAAAACCCCGGCACGAGCGCGGGTTTCTTCTGGGTGAGTTTCTCCAGTTCCTTTTCAATAAAGACTTTGTCGACGACCAGTTCGATATCGCGTGCCTCCACCCGTACTTCGCGACGACCTGCGACGAAGACGATCGAACCGCTTTGCATCTCTTCGATCTTTTCCAACACGATTTTCGCAGCTTCCGCCCGGGATAATCCTCCGATAGAGACACCGCAAAAGTAGACGTTTCCGTCGATGATCTCACGTCTCAAAAGGCCTGCTGCGAGGGTCAACACCAAAAGGGCAAGGGCCGAGAGCACGGCGAGCTTCCGGACGCCTACCAAGTCGGCCCACCGTTTTTTCAGATTAACCAGGTACCCCATCGGCAGCATTTCCCTCGCACTTTACGTTTTCATTCGCTTCGAGTTCGTTTTTTCGACTTCGTTCGCGCTACCTCCTGCAAGGCGTTTGACTTATTGTCTGTACATATCGATCCTGAGTTTTCCACCATTTAGACGAACGAATACGGCGCCGTTTACGTCGGTACGAAACACTTTCACGTCCGCGTTGACCGCCGTACGGATGACCGCCGGGGAAGGATGACCATGGGAGTTGGGACCTACCGGTATCACCGCGTAACCTCCGCTAAGGCGTTCGTAAAACCCGGGGCAGAGCGAATCTGCTGCGCCATGGTGCGGGACCTTCACTATCCGGATGTCTTTAGAGCCGGGACCTCTCGTTTCTGCTCCGGCTGCCTTAGGCTGAGCTTCGAGGAGTTTTTGGGCGATCTCGGCGGGAAGATCACCCCAGAACTCGACCACACATCCGGGGGAATCCCGAAGCTTGACGAACATCGCGATTGACTCGGCATTCTCCCGTTCATCCTGTGAGGTGGCGAATGCCCCGTCCGGAAGTCTTCCGGGTGCAACCGTGGTCGAGCGCGGAAGCGGTGGACCCGGTGGTAAAACCGGTAGTAGCAGCGCAGGAGATACCGAAGCAAGCGATGGCGGTCTTGCGGCTGATTCGGTAGATGCACCCGGTGATCCTGAATGCAACACGGTGATTAAAAGCTCGTCTACTTCGTACGTTTGCCCGGCTAAAACCTCGAGCACCTCCGGGACCCGCCGGGTTCGCCCTGCGGCACGAAGCCGCCTCCGGACTTCGTCCCCCCTGCCTCGAGGCACTGCGACCATCTCCACCGCAGCCCAGCCCAGGAGATCTTCGAGGGCGCCGGCGTGGTCGTCGTGAAGGTGGGAAAGTACGAGGACATCGATCTTGGAAATGCCCTCGTGCCTTAGGTAGGGCAGGACGTGGCGGCGGAACGCCTCACTGGTCCCGGTATCCACCATCATCACCCTGCGTCCCCAGCGAACGAGGGCTGCATCTCCCTGCCCCGCATAAAGAAATACCACCTGCAAACCGTGGACATAGACTCTGGTGAGAGAACCTGCGAAGAGCATGCTTACCGATAGTACCAAGAGGACCAGGCCTGCCAGGCGGACCCGGCTACGGGGAGGGAAACTTGAGCGGAGGAGCGGTCCTGTACCCGATCGAGTATGTATGCGGAAGTATTGGAAAGCTGTCAAACCCAGGTAGTATCCTGCCGCCTCCAGGTGATTGGGTGCGGGGGCGGTTATGCGTAACCAGGGAATCTTGCAGAGGGTTTCGGCTGCGAATATAAAGCCCGTGATCACGAGGTGGGGAATCCACCCGAAAACCGCGGAGACAAGAGGTACAGAAGCGCCGAGCCAGACCAGAATCAAAAGAACGCCGCCGGTCCACGCATAAATACCTCCAAGGACGAGGCCGGGCAAGCTCAATTCCCCGAAAGCGGTGAGAATAAAGGGAATAAGCACGGCTGGAACCAGCCACGGTCCGAAACCAGCTGCCAGTGAAGCCGCGTGAGACATTGCAAATCCGGGATCACCGAGAGGGCTGGGCACATACGTGGCTACCGTGAGGGCGGAAATTGAAACGGCGGAAACGTGGTCATACTGTTTTCCCAGTTCCCACGCAAGGCACTTTAACGCATTACAAATGAATGCTCTCGCCACCGACGGCCCAAAGCCTTCTATAAACGCATAAAGGGCCCCGACCGGTATCACGCCGAGGCGAGCTAAGCTCGGCTTACGAAAAAGCTTTCTCGACACCCAGTACCAGAACCTCATTGTAGCGTCTACGTGAAACCCGGTCAGCGAGAGAAACCGGACGAGCCCCAGGTACCGGGCCATATTCGTTTCCTGCGGACCGAGATCGCCCTCCTCTCCCAGCATGAACGCAAGGAGATACCGCCCGCTCTCCTCCGGAAAATGGGCATACACGGTCGTCTTTATGCAGGAGCAGAAGGTCCATCTCGTACGGGAAGCCCAGCTGAGAAAGGAAGCCGCGTGCCTTTCGAGGACTCGGGCAGCACCGAGTTCACCGCGAAGTTCGAGGTAAATCCGCCTTCGACTCAGGTATTCTCTCCAGTCGAACTCGCCTGGATTCCGCGCCGTTTCAGGACTCCTAAGCTCGCCCCACACCTCGAGCAGGTCTCCCGGTTTAACCGGAAGAGGATCGCTGGATAGTCCTGGCGTGGCCTCCCGCTGAAATAGGACGACGTATACACGGGGTCGCAGGTGTATGTGGTCGTTTGCGCCAGCGCGGTACGCTTTTCCCAGGCTCGCCAGCATGGTCGGGCACCCATCTCGTCCTGGAAACCTTCGGTCGCTCATTCCTTCCCGGGAGTACAGGCCGGATGTACCGGTTCCCGTCAGCCCGTTTTGACTTCCGGCAACCGCGACCAGCCGCCCTTCCACACGTAGCGAGGAGCCCCGGTATTGAGGCGTTCCGGTAACCTCGACCATCGTCGCAACGCATCGTCCGTGAGTGATGAGAGCTTGGGCGTCCCTTCTTTCCGTACGAAGGGACGCTCCCCGTAGCATACCTAGAACCAAGAAAGCAAACGTGAAAAGCGCCAGGGTCCGGGAGATCCGCCGGCCAGCGTCACCCCGGGCGGGGGTGCACGGAACCGACCATTTAAGGCAGGCAAGGGAGATGACCAATCCCGCCGCCAGAGCCCAGAAAACTCGGGGAAGAGAACATCCGGTGAGAAAACCTGCGGCAAGCCACAGAGATGGCCTGATGCGATGGAGATCCGGACCCCTCCTAAAGGGACCGGCTGATTGGGCCAGGACCGGCGCTCGAGGCCGGCCTACAATAGCGAAGCAGTGGCATCCACCGGCCACGGCTAGGCGGCCGGCGATCCGCCACCCTCATGAGTTCGATGCCCCATATTGAGCCTATCTTACCGTATCATGGTGCCCAGATCAAGGAACGTGACCCCGTCCGGCTCCGCACTTACTCGGTTCTCAGTGCCACGGCAGGCTGTAAACTCGCAGCGCGTATCGCAGGATACATTCCAAAAAGCAAACCCACCACTATCGAAAAAGAAAACGCCACGCCGACGGACCCCGGCGCCAGCGCGGTAGCAGGACCCAAACGTCCGACTAATCCTGAGGCGAACAACCCCAAAAACACCCCAACGAATCCGCCCATAGCACAAAGGGCAGAAGATTCAGCCAGAAATTGGAACAACACCTGCCGTCGCTTGGCACCCAGAGCCATCTTGAGACCGATCTCGCGGGTTCGTTCCGTAACCGCCACCAGCATGATGTTCATGACACCGATGCCGCCCACCACCAGCGACACCCCGGCGATGGCACCCAGCATTAAGGTCATAGTCCTTTGAGACTTTTCCACCTGTTCGATCATGCTTTGCTGGCTTACGACGTGGACCGCGCTTTCTCCATATCTGAATTCGAATATGCGCTCGACGTTGAGCTGAACGAGCGGTACGGACTCCCTATCCTTCGCCTTAATGTAGACGAAGTCCACCTTATTGGTGCCCCGGATCCTTTGAGCCGCCGTAATGGGAACGAATATGTTGTAGTCCACTCCTTCTCCGAGGTACTGGCCTTTTTCTTCCAGAACGCCGATTATCTGAAACGGGCGTTGCCCGATGTAGATCGTCTTCCCGACCGGATTGCGCCCGGCGAAGACCTGCTGGGTAACCTCCCATCCGAGGACGGCGACGGGTCTAGCTATCTCCACTTCGGCGGCGGTGAACCAGCGCCCGATGTAAAGCTCGTGCTCGCGGATGCTGGGGAATATCTCGGTGACACCCTGGATGGGTATGCCGAGGTTCTTGCCCTCATATCTCACCTCATCCCAGGCGTTTACGGTGGGCATCAGCATCTCTATCTGAGGGACTCGTGCCTGAAGCTCATATACCTGGTTCAGCGTGAGCCTGGCATCCCACCTTTGCATGTAGAGTCTCAGTATGTTCGTCCCGACGCTTTCGAACTGGGCAACCACCTGCTTGCGTGCTCCCTCTCCGATGGAAACCAGGACTATCACTGAACCTACGCCGATGATCACGCCAAGCATTGTGAGGACCGACCGGAGCTTGTTGGAGAGGATCCCCGCTATGGATTCCCTCAGTACTTCCAGTAAACGCACGGTTCTGCCTCCTTCACCGAAAGGCGTTGCGCCGAGCCTACTTGAGGATTTTGATCGTCGTAGTGGGGCGCACCGATGATCCGCCGGACTGGCCAGGTTGCTCCTTGGTCATGCCAGTCACGACTTCTTGACCTTCCGTGAGCCCTGCCAGGACCTCGAACACCATGTCGTTCATGAGTCCGACTTTCACCGGAACCGGCTTGCGCTCTTTGCCTTCCTTCACGTCCACCATCCAGCCTCCATCGTCACCTCTATATAGCGCTTCAACGGGACAAAGGAGAACGTTTTGTTTTTGCGAGACAAATATAGAAGCTTCCGCACCCATTCCCGGGAGGAGGAATCCAGGGTTATCCAATTCCACGCGGATGTTGAACGAGCCTATTCCGTCGCGGGGCTCACCTGTGGCTCCTATGTCGGCCACCGTACCCTCGCACTTTTGCTGGCCTTGGGGACCCCACACGGTGATCTCGACTTTTTGCCCTTTCGACACCTTGGGTACGTCCATCTCGTCCAACCGGAGCATAAGATTCATCCTGTCGTAGCTGGACACTCTACCGACGTTAGATCCTTTGGCGACGCGCTGGCCGGGAACGATGCCGATGTAGATAATTGTCCCGTCTATCGGCGCCCTAATCGTGAGGTTTTGCAGCATCATCCTGATCTCTTCGAGCTCAAGGACCTTTTGCTTGTATTCCATCTGCTTGGCCATGGCGTTGAGCAAAGCTTGGCCCGGCTCGAATTCGAGGATGGGATCCCCGGCTTTTACCCGTGCCCCGTCCTTGACGAACGTTTTCTTCACCGTACCGGAGAAGGCAGCTATCAGAGGTTCGGAAGAGGCGAACGAGCTAATCGCAGCTCTCTGCCTGACATCGCCGGTGGGGGTCCGGATTATGACATATCCCTGATCTCCGACTTTGAGCAGGCCCGGGTTTTGAAGCTCTACCTTTACCTCATAAAAATACGCCTGCTCCCTCGCGATCGGAGTCGGGTCGGCAACGATGACCACTCCCGGAGTTTCTCCATCGAACCTGTCGGGATAAAATCCAGCTCTCTGACCTACTCTGACCATGTCGAAGAGGGTTTTCGGGAGTTCCAGGGCTACCACCAGGTTGGAGTCGTTTACGATCTGGCATATGAGGCCGGATGCAATCTCGCCTTCCTTAACCCTGAATCCTTCCACCCTTCCGGGAGAAGGCGCCCTCAGCACCAGGGCTTGGTTCGGGTCCACGCTTTCGACCTTGTCCGGGGAAACCCCGAAGGCCTTGGCCAGTTCGATCTTGAGGATTTCCAGCTCAATTTCTTTCTGCTTAAGCTTAACCTCGAGGTCACCGGGCTCGATTTCCGCTACGGGCGTGTCCTTGGCCGCTCGCTGGCCCTGGCCGACGAACACGTTTTTGACCACGCCCTCAGCGAGGCACAAAATGTCCCTTTCCTCGATGGCCTGAAGGACGCCCCATCCCCTGACGGTTACCTCGATGTCACCCCTGGTCACCGGCTTTGTGACCATCACGATTTTCGCCTGTTTCCCGCCGGCAGAAAGGCTTTTCACGCCCCACCAGCCCAGGCCGACCAGAAGCGCCAATGCGGCCAAACCGGCAACCCATTTGAAGATGACTCGCCTCATATTCTCCAGGTCCTCCTCCCGCGGTTCTCAGTCCCGAGTCAGGGACCGCCTTCGCGACGATTCGATTCGCGCGTTACCTATAATCCATACGATCTCTGACGCTTCAAATCCCTTCTTGTTCCCGGGAAAATCCCCGGCACACTCTCATTCGTTCCGGTGTTGTTTTGAATTACTGCTGCCTCGCATAAGCGCCGGCACCCCGCGGACGCCAGCACAAAGACCGAGCCCGCTACACCCAAGAGCCTCCCCTCATCTCTCAGACGACTACGCCGGAAAAAGGTTCGCCTGGATTTCAACGATGGGCAACCAGCTCTACCTCTGAGCAGGAAAAAGAGGACCCGCCCTCGGAAAACAGGCGGGTCCAAGTGTGGGGATTATTTCCCTAACGCTTACGCCACGTTTAGTAATCCATATCGGGCGTGGAAGGATAAGGAGGCTTCTTCTCCTTTTCGGGCTTCTCGGCCACAAGCGCTTCGGTGGTCAGCACCATGGACGCCACCGAGGCGGCGTTTTCCAGGGCGGATCTTGCGACCTTCAGCGGGTCTACTATTCCGTGCTTGGCCAGGTCCACGAACTCCCCGGAGACGGCGTCGAGACCCCAGCCTTTCTTGTCGCTGGACTTAACCTTCTCGACGATGACAGAGCCCTCGAGCCCGGCGTTGTTGGCGATCTGGCGGAGAGGCTCCTCCAGCGCCCTCCTCACTATCTCAACGCCCACTTTCTCGTCTCCCTCGGCCTTCACTTCGTCGAGGACCTTCTGGACGTTGATGTAGGTGGTTCCGCCGCCGGGTACGATGCCCTCCTCAACGGCCGCTCTCGTTGCAGCTAGGGCGTCTTCGAACCGGTGCTTCTTTTCCTTCAGCTCCGTCTCGGAAGCTGCGCCGACCTTGATTACGGCCACGCCTCCGGCGAGCTTGGCCAGTCTCTCCTGGAGCTTCTCCCGGTCGTAGTCGGACTCGGTCTCCTCGAGCTCTTTCCGGATCTGATTGATCCTGGCCTCGATGTCCTTCTTCGACCCTTTACCTTCGACAATGGTGGTCTTCTCCTTGGCCACCCTCACCCGAGCAGCTTCGCCGAGCATATCCAGTTCGACGTTCTCGAGTTTTACTCCGATGTCTTCGGAGATGAATCTGCCACCGGTTAGGATGGCGATGTCCTGGAGCATAGCTTTACGCCTGTCACCGAAGCCCGGCGCCTTAACAGCGCAGCAGCTCAGGGTACCGCGAATCTTGTTCACGACGAGCGTGGCCAGGGCTTCGCCCTCAACATCCTCGGCGATGATGAGAAGTGGCTTGCCCGCCCGGGCGACGCGCTCGAGCAGCGGCAGAAGGTCCGCCACCGCGCTGATCTTCTTTTCGTAAATGAGGATGTAGGGATTTTCGAGCTCCGCCTCCATCGCCTCGGGGTTGGTCACGAAGTACGGGGAAATGTAACCGCGGTCGAACTCCATACCTTCGACCACTTCAACCGTGGTCTGGGTTCCCTTGGACTCTTCAACGGTGATGACCCCGTCTTTGCCCACTTTATCCATGGCATCGGCGATGATATCGCCGATTTCCTTATCGTTACCGGCGATGGCCGCGACGTGAGCTATGTCCTGTTTGCCTTCGACCGGGGTGGCAAGCTTCTTCATTTCCTCAACAACTCTGGTGACTGCCCGGTCTATTCCCCGCTTTATGAAAATGGGGTTGGCCCCGGCGGCGACGTTCTTCATACCTTCCCTTACGATAGCCTGAGCTAAAACGGTTGCCGTAGTGGTTCCGTCGCCGGCTACGTCGTTGGTCTTAGCGGCGACTTCACGGCAAAGCTGTGCACCCATGTTCATGTAGGGGTCATCGAGTTCGATTTCTTTGGCCACCGTAACTCCGTCCTTGGTGACCACGGGGGAACCAAACTTGCGGTCGAGGACGACGTTCCTGCCCTTGGGTCCGAGGGTCACTTTGACGGCATCCGCCACAGCGTTGACCCCGGCTTCCAGAGCTTTTCTCGCCTCGATGTTGTAGGCGATCATCTTCGCCGGCAAATCATCATTCCTCCTTCGATGCGTCTCTCTTGGCCTACCGTCGAAGTCGGTCTTGACTGAGTCTTGACGGCCGGCCTCGGGTTTTCAGGGTCGATGACCGCTCCTCGGTATCAGCGGACTCGACCCGGCTACACACGGGAACTCATGCAGCGGGTTTAGCTCTTCTCCTTGATGGCGAGAATGTCGCTTTCCCGGATTATCAGGTACTCTTCGCCATCCACTTTGACCTCGGTGCCACTGTATTTGGAATAGATAACCCTGTCGCCTACCTTGACTTCGGGCGTGAGTTTGGTCCCGTTGTCAAGGATACGGCCAGGCCCTACAGCGATAACTTCTCCCTCTTGCGGTTTGTCCTTGGCGGTGTCCGGGAGAACGATACCGCCTTTGGTCTTCTCCTCAGCCTCTATAGGCTTGAGTACCACACGATCGGCAAGTGGTTTTAGCGGCAATGAAAGACCCCCCTTGCTGGTAGTTTGGAACCTGAAGTATTATTAGCACTCGGCCTTGGTGAGTGCTAACCGAGGGATATTATAGGCACGGGACCACAGGCTGTCAACACAACTCCAGATGCGGCTGATAAGATTTAATCACCTACCTGACCGTTACGAACGGCGCGATCTTGGACAAGGTTTTCGGGCCTATGCCTGGCACGTTCACGAGGTCCTCCACCGTTTTGAACGGCCCGTTTTCCCGCCGGTAGGTTACAATGGCCTGAGCAATGGAAGGCCCGATCCCCGGAACGGTGTCGAGGAGCGATGCGTCCGCCGTGTTGATATTCACGGGGAACGAGCTTTGGCATCCGGACCCGCCGTTGGTCCCTTTAAAGCCCGTCGCCCCTGAGAGTCGTCCCCCAGACGAAACTTCGGTTTTAGTGGGTATGTAGATTTGTTGCCCGTCCGACAGCACCTGGGCGAGGTTTACCGAATCGATGGCCGCATCCTGCCGCGCCCCGCCGGCCATCGCTACAGCTTCGTAGACCCGCTGGCCCTCCTTGAGCTTGTACACCCCCGGGCTTTTGACCGCTCCTGCCACGTGAACGACGATTTCGGAAGGGATGCTACTATGGCCGGTGGGACCAAGGTTATCAGGGCTGGAACCGGGGTTTGCGCTCCCTTCAGAACCACTGGAACCTTCACTTCCGAGCTGACCAGCCTCTCCAGGGGCAGTCTCGTGGTTCGAATGGGTTACGATCTTCACCGGCGCCGGCTTAATCGCCCTCCACCATACGGTGCCGGTACCTAGGAGGAAAAAAGCGATCAGGATATAGACCGCAAGATCCACGCGACGGTAGGCCACAGGGATATATTACCATGCGCGGCAGTACATAGCAACCGCCCACTCAGGGACGCCACGTTCTCGAAAAGCCTCCAGGACTCTCCAGTTTTCAAATTGCCTGGCCAGAAACGCACCGGGCGTTCTGGCCGCAAATCGCCATTGCGGAGATTGCACCTAACCCCCTAACGAATGTCCGCTGATATTCGACATTATAGATGAGGTGAGGAGCGGGAAGGAACATTTTCGGTGGTAGTTCGTCTTAAATCGCAGGAAGGCGAGTTGCACACATCGGGAGCAGGAGAGCTGCGCGGGGGAGGATGGTCGTGGTTTCCGGTGGCATTGCTTGCAGGAGTCTGGCTAGATTTTCGCGTCTTACCAAAATAGCTTGTGCCGTTATATTCATGTTTCTCGCTCCGACGATTCTGGGGGGCGACACCCTTGGCTCCCGTACCAATGACCATACTCTAGGCGCTGAACGATCCGCTCACAAGCTGGCCGGTCGTACATCTAACCATCTCATGGATGAACTCCGCCCTTACGGGAACTCCCTGGTCGATCCGGGATACGGGCACCTCGCGCATGACAGGAGTCACGATCGTGAGGATCTCCGGCGGTACGCTCCCAACGAGCTCGGGAAAATCATGATCGTAATGTACCACGACATCCAGTCCGAAGAGAAAGAATGGGTGAGGTCTCGGGATAACTTCAGAAAAGACCTCGAGCGGTTTTACAAAGAAGGGTTCGTACTCATCAAATTGAGTTCGTACCTCCGGGGAGAAATAGATGTACCGGCGGGAAAGACGCCGCTTATACTCACCTTCGACGACGCCACTCCCGGACAATTCCGCTTCGTGGAGAAGGACGGCAAGCTCATGCCCGATCCCGGCTGCGCCGTGGGGATCCTTCTGGATTTCTACCGGGAACACCCGGAGTTCGGATGCGCCGCCACGTTCTTTATTGATTTCCCCGCTCCCTTTGGGGTGCCTTTTCAGGTCGAGGCGAAGCTCAGATTTCTTCTGGAAAACGGGATGGAAATAGGAAACCATACGTACAATCACAGAAACCTGCGAAACTCTCCACCCGAACAAATCGCGGAGGAACTCGGGAAGCTAACCGCAGCTGTCAAGAATATGTGCGGGTACGAAGTGTGTTCCCTCGCCCTTCCCTTCGGCGCCTATCCCCAGCATAAGGAAGTCCTAGCTTCAGGAGTGTGGGAAGGCGTGGAGTACCGGAATCTGGGTGTCCTGTTAGTAGGTGCAGAACCTGCGCCCTCGCCTTTCTCCAAGCATTTCAAACCGCTGGCGATTCCGAGAATCCGCGGGTCGGAGGAGGAGCTCTCCAAGTGGCTGGGATATTTCCAACGGAACCCTTCCGCCAAGTTCGTCTCGGACGGCGACCCCAACACTATTACCGTCATTCAGGGCGACGAGAAGAACGCCGACCCCGACCGGATGGGTGGGAGAACGCTTATGGTCTACGGCACGGCTGCCGGGTATAATCAAAGCGCGCCACCCAGCACTTCGCCGGCTCTAACAGCTCCGGGACGTTGAACGGGAACGAACTTTCACGTGAGAGGCACGTTGGCCATCATCGCCAGCGCCAGCCTCCGCTCCACGTCCGACCAGTTCACCAGGTGCCACCACGCTTCGATGTAGTCCCACCGGCGGTTCTGGTAATCGAGGTAGTATGCGTGTTCCCAGACATCCACCACGAGTATGGGAACGCTACCCCATTGGGTCAGGTCCTCGTGCTTCTCCGCCTCAAGCACGTCCAACCTGTGCCACGACGGATTGAAGGTCAAAATCGCCCAGCCCGAACCCTCAACCTGTTCGGCCGCGGCGGTAAACTGCCTTTGAAACGAGTCGAAGCTGGGGAACACCCTCCTCAGTTCAGCTGTGAGGAGAGGACCGGGCGTTCTCGGACCACCGGGAGTCATGTTCGTCCAGTAAATGCTGTGAAGGACGTGTCCTGACCCGTTGAAAGCGATTTCCCTGGACCAGTACCTGATGAGCGACATGTCTCCGGTCCTCCGGGCCTCGTCAATCTGTCTTTCCGCCTCATTCAGTCCGTTGACGTAAGATTGGTGATGCCGGGAATAGTGAAGTTCGACGGTCCTTCGGCCGATGTACGGTTCCAGCGCGTCATAGGAATATGGATCGGGCGTTATCCCGAGGAGGCCAGCGATTTCCGCAATTGTCCTGTGCTCGAACACGAGCTCGACAATTCGCACCTGCTGCTGTGACAGGTTCATTTCCAGAGCCTTTGACCGGATTTCTTCGAGCAGATTTTCTGTGGTCTTCCTCATCGGCCTCTCCTCCATTTTGTTACAGGGAAAGACCTATCCTTCGCGCCTATCGCGCCAAACTTCTTGTCTATTTTGCATGCGCCTGCTTCATGGCCGCGCCACCGCGGTCGTCACTCACCTCCTCAGTTCAGTCCGTGTCTCATTCGAGGTAGAGCACGGCGGGACGGATAGGAACTTGCAGTCGCTACACATACTATACTGACCTACTTGCAAGTTCGTCAATAGCAACTAACGTAAATTCGTCAGGTTCCTTGTGCGCCAAAACTTGGCCTTTTAATCTAGCTATGAAATGCTGATAGCCGGCACCTTGCAGGCGGGAGGCCTCCAAATGGCTACTTTTTCGGAACGGCTGCGACAGCTGCGTCTCGAAGCGGGTTTGACGCAGGCACAATTAGCACGGTTCCTGGATGTCGATCCTTCTACAATATCGTCCTATGAGACGAGAGCGGAAAGGTTGCCGCCCGAGGACGTGCTCAAGAAAATGGCCGACCTCTTCGGGGTCTCGCTTGACTATCTTCTAGGGAGGTCGGAGATGCGGCGTGGTTTTCCTGACCCTCTGGACCAGGAGTGGCCGGAGGCAGTCAAAACAATCAGGTGGCTTGCCCGAAGAGCCACACCCGAAGAAAAGGAGTTCATAATCACGTTGCTACAGAGCTTTGGGAAAACCAAAGACCGAGAGAGGCGGAACCGGAAGTGAGAGTACCGGAACGCCCCAGATACCTTCTCGTGAAGGCAGCGGTCAAGCAAGAGCTTGAAAGGCACGGACAGTGCAGCCCCCCGGTGGAGGTTGAGCGCCTGGTTGCCAGGATGGCGAAAATCATCCTATTCGACCATGACACGTGCGATGGGTGGACAAGCTACCAAGATGGTAAGTACACGGTGCATCTTAACAGGCGATTTGCTTCCGACGGGCGGGGAAGATGGACACTTGCCCACGAGCTAGGTCACATCGTGCTCGGGCACTTCCGTGACTTCCCTACCCACATGCTTCACAAGAGGGAGGAGGGCGTACTGGAGAGGGAAGCGGACATCTTCGCCCGGGAGCTGCTTATGTCCGCGGAATGGGTCAGGACTTATGTCCATCCCCCGTGCGATGCCAGAGCATTGGGACACTACAAGGAGATGTTCGGGGTGTCGTGGGAAGCCTTGAAACTGAGACTGGACGAACTGGGAATCCAGCCGAAGGAAACGAGCACGAGATACTTGGAAGGATCGGAAAGCAGTCCGGGAGTTTCGTCACCCGTGTAGCATCTCTGGTTAGGAACCTTGTTATGGCCCATCTACTCTGACGGGACATAGAAACATCAAGGTAGACAAGGTGGGGATTTGCTTGCCGCGACGTGGTCCTGGTGAGGGTTCGATTTTCCGCCGCAAGGACGGACGATGGTGTGCCGTCATGACCGTGGGCTGTGAGCCCGGGGTCAAGCAAAGGCGCTTGTACTTTTACGGACGGACGCAGGCCGAAGTTCGCAAGAAACTGACAGAAGCGCTTTCGCAGCGAGATTGGGGAATTGTCCGTGAGCCCCGTGAACAAACGCTTGGCGAGTTTCTCAATAGGTGGATGGAGAGCGTTGTTCAACACAACGTCCGGCCTACCACATACTCTAACTATCAGTACGTGCTCAGGCACGTCAGCCGTCTTGGCAAGTTAAAGCTCAGCAAACTGACACCGCAGCACATTCAGATGCTCTACAGAGAGTTGCGCAGTACGGGTTTGGGACGAACGATAGTCGTGCTACACGCGATCCTGCACAAAGCATTGGACCAGGCGGTTAAATGGGGTCTTGTGCCGCGAAATATAACAGACGCTGTGGAAACGCCCAAGATCGAGAAAAAAGAGTTTCGTGCGTTAACACCCGAGGAAGCTTTTCGGTTCCTCAGAGCTGCTTCAGAAGATCGGTTGTACGCTCTTTATGTCCTGGCAATCACATGTGGTCTTCGCCTTGGTGAGCTCCTAGGCCTGCGGTGGCAGGACGTTGATGTCGAGCGAGGAACGCTAACCGTTATCCATCAGCTGCAGACAGTTAACGGCAAACCGGTCCTGCAACCTCCGAAGACAGGCAGAAGCAGGCGGACCATCGTGCTTCCTGCGGTGGCCATCAAAGCTCTAAGGGAACACCGGGCGCGGCAATTGGAAGAACGCCGGAACATGGGCGAAGTCTGGCAGGACTGGGGTCTCGTTTTTGGTAGCGAAATAGGCACTCCTCTCAACGAGTCAAATGTTCGCAACAGGTCGTTCTACCCCCTTTTACAGAAAGCGGGCCTTCCACGGATCAGGTTCCATGATCTCCGGCACACGTGTGCGACGTTGTTGTTGGCGCAGGGAATTCACCCGAGGATCGTTCAGGAGTAGCTGGGCCATTCGCGGAGCATTGTCACGCTAGACACGTATTCGCACGTCCTTCCCAACATGTTGCAGCAGGTCGCAGATGCGATGGACAGGCTTTTCACCGACGCCGCGGCGGCAGGCACGTCTGGTAGCTGTCGGATAGCTGTCAGTAATGAAGAGGCGCGAGACTGATTTGAGCCTTACGCTGGTGGAGCCGATGGGAGTCGAACCCACGACCTCTTGAATGCCATTCAAGCGCTCTCCCAACTGAGCTA
>DYEQ01000102.1 GCA_020725645.1 Candidatus Fermentithermobacillaceae bacterium
CAAAAAACCTGGCATCTCGCTCAAAACGGATCTTCTCGCGGAATTCTTTTCTGCTGTAAGGTCTCAGCTTTCCCGTGCTGGATCTTTCCAGAAACAGACTATCGTCGATCGTACGGTTTCCGATTATGAAATAACCCGCTTCATGGTCTCCCGACGCGTAAACATCTACGACCACACCGGCCACAAAGGATGTGTTCTTCTCCGTCTGGCAAAACTCGAGGGCAACATAGGATGTGAAATCGCCGTTTCTGAGGTAGGCAGATTGTTCGGACCCCGTCTTGCACCGGAGATACCCCATCAGGTCTCGCTTGCTCTGAGAATGGGCCGACTCGTTGAACCGTATCTTCCGCTGATCTCCGATGAGGGCAAACTGCAGCGCGTCCAGAATGGTGGACTTCCCCGAGCCGTTTTCGCCGGTGATGAGAGTACTGCCCGCAAAAGAAATGGTCTGGTTCTCGAAAAAGTGCCAGTTTATGAGCTTAGCCTGGACCAGGCTTTTCAACAGGACCACCTGTCTTCCGTAACGTATTTCTGCTTTTTCCGACATCGTTCAGTCCGAAGAGGGCACACCGTACCGGCGAGAGCCGCCGTCAGCTTGCCTCATGACGTGACTTCATTCGCCCTCGGGGTCTTCATGGCCTTCACCGCCCTCATCATCGTCCTGATCGTAGCCGCCGTAAACGTCGTACCCTTCCTCATCTTCATCCGCCATCACGATGTCTTCCTGTTCCGTCTCTTCCGCTCCGCCGCCGGAGCCCTCACCGCGGTCGCCACTCACCAATGCTTCAAGACTCCGCTTGATCTTTTCGAGGCTTTCGACCCTCAGGGCAAACAGAACGGCCGGGGAGATGACCAGCCGGGTGGACGGGTCTATGACGTCGCCATCCAGGGAGGTTAAGATGCCGTGTTTCTTGAGAAGCGCAATGCACTCTCTCAAAGTCTTCTTGTCGAGCGGCCTGGATGTGACCTTAAATGCCTGAAGACGGCTCTGCAGGTCTTCGACGGTGACAACCACGTTATCGTTGAGATTCAGGTCCTTCCGGGCCTCTTCGTATATGAGCCGTATTGTCAAGAGAACGATGCTCTGGATGGCATTGAGCCGGAGACGCGTTTGGCCGTAGGGAGAAGTCACGAAAGCCACTCCATACGCGTCGTCTACGGTGAGTGACCACCCGATTAGTCTGAGGTAACCTTCAAACGCGGGAAGATATTGCTTTATGAAGTAGTAATCCCGCCTGAGGTCCCCCTCACGCGTTATGAACGTTGAAGAAAGGAAAACGTTAAGAATTCTCGAAAAGTCCTCCCGCTCTCTCGAGTTCATGCTTTCGTACATCTGGTACCAGTTCTGCATGCGGAGTCTCCTTTCGGTCGGAACCGAAGCGGCTTCGCAGATGCTTTCGCCGCGTAACCCCGGGCTTTCGTCTGACCAGTAAGTCGGTAAAACGAAACATACCGTTGGCGGACTCGACGACAGTATCAAGCGGCTCAATCTCATAACTAACTCTCTTACTCTGCGAGTA
>DYEQ01000103.1 GCA_020725645.1 Candidatus Fermentithermobacillaceae bacterium
AAGATCGACCCCGTTGGAGTTCACCACGTACGTATCTTCGCGGGTGAAGTCCAGGAAGGTTTCAACGAGCATAATCTGAGGGTACCTGGCCTTCACCGTTTCGAGGAATTCCTTGAGACGGTGATACATGGCGTCCCGGTCGGGCGATTCGCTTCCTGCGGCAAACCTCGCGCACGGCTGACTCTCCGGGATGTCGTTGGCCTCGTCCGGCACCGAGGCGCTGGCGATCATCACGACCTCGGACGCCGCCTTCTGCACCGACTCCGGGTCGGTTTTGTTTATGGTGGTGCTTCCTTTTCTACCATCCTTTATGGCAATAAGCTTCAGCTGGGTCTCGAACGTCGTCCTGAGGAGACTGATTTCTCCCCACATAACGTTGAGTTCGTGTTTCTCTGTCCGGGTGAGATGACACTGGGCCTTATCGGCACCGGCCTTGAGAAGGGCGTCCAAACCCCAGTCCAGAACTCGCCTGGGATCCTCCATGGTCACCTACCCCCTATGGTCAACTGGCACTTTATGGCCGGCCCGCCCATGCCCACGGGAATCATCTGCTTCTTGCCGCACATGCCGTGACTCAACCACTTCATGTCGCTCGAGATCATGGTCACCGTCTTGAGCATGTCAAAGGCTACACCCGATATGGTGGTGTCCTTGATTGCCCTGCCGACCCTGCCGTTCTTGATCTCGTACCCGAGCGTGACGCCAAACATGAACTCGCTGGTCAGGTCGGCCTGGCCGTTGCTGGGTTTGATGAGGTAGTAACCGTCTTCTACGGAGGCGATCATATCCTCGAGCTTGCTCGTCCCGGGCAGGATGCCGGTGTTCCGCATGCGTATAAGGGGTTCGTCGGAGAAGAGGTAGGCGCGGGCGTTTCCTTTCGGCTGCACGCCGAAATGGGAGGCGCTCTCCCTGTTGTGCAGGAAACTCCGGAGCACACCCTTCTCGATGATGACCACATCTTCGGCCCTGGTCCCTTCATCATCTACGTAGACCGGCCAGGGACATGTCTCGCCCAGAGCCGTATGGGCGAAATCCACCAGCGTTACCAGCGGGC
>DYEQ01000028.1 GCA_020725645.1 Candidatus Fermentithermobacillaceae bacterium
GCCCGGACTAAAGGAGCTGGGCCTCCCTGAGCCGCCCCGCACCCCACCTGTGCTTGCGGGTTCAGCTTCTCGCCGGAGGCTCGAGGACGAAGACTTCCGTGCTTTCCGGGAGGTTCTCCTTACCCAGGGAAAGCTCAGAACCCCCCACCCTCCTGACCTTGTCTTTGCCTTTCAGGAACTCCTCAACTGGCCCTATGGGCCAGGTCGCTACCGCCGGGGTTTTATAATGCATCGGAATTACGGCCCGAGGTTTAAGGCGGTTTACGACTCCCCATGCTTCGGCGGGCCCTATGGTGTAATAACCGCCCACGGGGATGAGGAGTACGTCAACGGGACCCATCTCTCTCGCGGTCTCTTCATCCAGGATGTGACCGAGGTCCCCCAGGTGACAAACGGTGGTGCCGGCATCGGCCATTACGAACACCGCGTTGAGGCCTCGCTTAGCCCCTCGCTCGGGGTCATGAAAGGTCTTAACCGTCCGGAAGTACGTGTCCTTGAGCGTCTGGTCTACCTTTACGAAATCAGAGTGCTTCCGCGCCACGCCCTCCAGCACAACCGGGTTTCCCTTTACTACTTCGGCGGCATTATGATCGAAGTGCTGGTGGGAAACGGTGACCACATCGACAGTAACGTCGATCCCGGGGTAAGGGACGTCCTTCCCGAAGGGATCCGTCAAAATCCGGAGCCCCTGATCGGAAGTTATCAAGAACGTTGAATGTCCAAACCACCTGAGGCTTTGCACGGTCTCTCCCCCTCAATCCTGAGTTCCCGCGCTCCCCGCCACCTCTTCGCCGGCCAGTTCCCCCCTCGTCACGACCTTGCACTGCCTGTAACGAGCCATGCCGGTCCCGGCGGGTATGAGCTTTCCTATGATAACGTTTTCCTTCAAACCGAGGAGCCGGTCGACCTTGCTCTTGGTAGCTGCCTCGGTGAGAACCCTCGTAGTCTCCTGGAAGGAAGCTGCCGACAGGAACGAGTCGGTTGCCAGGGAAGCTTTGGTTATCCCCATCAGCACGGGCTTCGCCGTGGCCGGCTCCTTACCCTGTTCAAACATCTCCGCGTTAGCTTCGGCAAACTCGTGGATGTCTACGAGACCGCCCGGAAGAAGCTTCGTGTCTCCGGGGTCCTCCACCCTCATTTTCCTCAGCATTTGCCTTATGATGATCTCTATGTGTTTATCGTGGATGTCGATTCCCTGCAGGCGGTAAACTCTCTGGATTTCCTGAAGTAGATACTGCTCTACCGCACGAACTCCCCTGATCCTCAGGAGATCATGAGGATTCACCGGCCCTTCGGTCAAAACATCACCCGGTTCTACCCTTTGACCGGTGGATACCGTGATGAACGAACCGTAGGGCACGGCGATAACGATGGTCTCCCCGTTATCTCCCAATATCCTGATTTCCCGCTTCTTGTCGCCCTCGACGATCTCCACCGTTCCCGCGATCTCGGCGATGGCCGCCTGCCCCTTTGGCTTTCGCGCTTCAAAGAGCTCTTCCACTCTCGGAAGACCCTGCGTAATGTCTTCGCCGGCCACGCCACCCAGGTGGAACGTCCTGAGTGTCAGCTGTGTGCCGGGCTCGCCGATGGACTGGGCCGCCATGATGCCAACGGCCTCACCCACCTCCACCATGTTACCGGTGGCGGGGTTCCTTCCGTAGCACTTCACACAAACGCCGTGTTTGGTTTCGCAGGTAAGAACCGAGCGGACCTGGACTTCCTCGATGCCGGCGTCCACGATGGCTTTGGCCCTATCTTCGTCGATCTCCTGGCCCTCTTCCACGATGACCTCGCCGGTTTCGGGGTGATAGACGGTCACCAGGGCAACCCGGCCCAGGATCCGGTCGTACAAGCTCTCGATAAGTTCTCCCTCCATCTCCACTTTCTTCACGGTGATTCCCGCAGTTGTGCCGCAGTCCTCCTCACGTACGATGACATCCTGCGCAACGTCCACAAGCCTCCGGGTGAGATATCCCGAGTCCGCGGTTCTCAGCGCGGTATCAACCAGACCTTTTCGCTGACCGTGAGTAGAAGTGAAGTACTCGAGAACCGATAGCCCTTCCCGGAAATTCGAGCGGACCGGTTGCTCTACCTGCCGCCCGGTGGGATCCACCATGATGCCCCTCATGCCGCTGAGCTGGGCGATTTGCTGGATATTCCCCCTCGCTCCGGAAGTAGCCATCATGAACACGGGATTCCACGGGTTCATCGAACGCTTCAAAGCTTCCGTCACGGCATCGGTAGCTTCGCGCCACACCGCGATCGTGCGTTCGTACCTTTCCTCTTCGGTGAGAAGGCCGTTTCTATATTGCTCCCCAATCGCCTGGACTTTGGCATCAGCTTCCCGAAGGATTTCCGCCTTTTCCTTGGGGACGACCACGTCGGTGATGGCGATAGTAGAGCCGCCGATGGTAGCAAAGTGGAATCCCAGGTCCTTTATCCGATCCAGCACATCTGCGGTCTGCTCCATGCCGTACCTCTTTACGCATTGCGCGGTGATCTCGCCGAGGCGCTTTCGATCGATGGTTTCGTTTTGGAAGGGGAACCCCTTCGGAAGTGCCTCGTTGAACAACACACGGCCTACTGAGGTTTCAAGTACTTCCCCGTTCTCCAGCCTCACCCTGATCTTTTCGTGAAGCTTTATGGCTTTTTGCTCGTGAGCCATGATAGCTTCGTCGGGATTGGCGAAGGACTTTACCCGCCCTTCCTGAAAAGCTTTCTCATCCATAAGGGTGAGATAGTAACAACCGAGAACCACGTCTTTGGAAGGAGTGACTACCGGAGTACCGTCTTTCGGCCATAGCAGGTTGTGCACGGACATCATGAGAATCCGGGCTTCTGCCTGAGCTTCGGCGGAAAGCGGAACGTGGACGGGCATTTGGTCTCCGTCGAAATCCGCGTTATAAGGCGGGCAAACCAACGGGTGAATTTGGATGGCCCTTCCTTCAACCAGCACCGGCTGGAAAGCTTGAATGCTCAGCCTGTGAAGGGTAGGCGCGCGATTTAAGAGGACCGGATGGTCCTGGATGACTTCTTCAAGGATGTCCCAGACTTCCGGCCTCGCTCTTTCGACTATCTTTCTGGCGTTCTTGATATTGTGCGCCTTGCCGGTTTCCACCAGTTTCTTCATTACAAAGGGTTTAAAGAGTTCGAGGGCCATTTCCTTGGGCAACCCGCATTGGTTGAATTCCAGCGTAGGCCCCACGACTATGACGGACCGTCCCGAGTAGTCCACCCTTTTGCCCAGGAGATTCTGGCGAAAGCGACCTTGCTTCCCTTTGAGCATATCTGACAGAGACTTCAGAGCTCTCCCCCCGGGTCCGGTTACGGGGCGGCCCCGGCGCCCGTTATCTATCAGGGCATCCACGGCTTCCTGCAACATGCGTTTTTCGTTCCTTACTATAATGTCGGGAGCGCCCAGGTCCAAAAGCCTCTTCAATCTGTTGTTTCTGTTGATAACGCGTCGGTAAAGATCGTTCAAATCGGACGTGGCGAAGCGGCCTCCGTCCAGTTGCACCATCGGTCGCAGCTCGGGCGGAATGACCGGGATTACATCGAGGATCATCCACTCAGGCCTGTTTCCCGACTGGCGAAATGCCTCGACGACCTCGAGACGCCTCATCGCTCTGACCTTTCGCTGGCCCGTCGCCTCTGTAGCTTCTTTGCGGAGCTCTGCAGAGAGCTTTTCCAGGTCTATTGAGGCGAGGAGCTCTTTGACAGCTTCAGCTCCCATTCCGGCCCGGAACCGGTTTCCGTATTTGTTCAAAGCTTCTCTATACTCGGCCTCGCTGAGGACTTGTTTATAGGAAAGCCCCTCGCAATCACCGGGATCGAGCACCACATAAGCGGCGAAGTACAGCACCCTCTCCAGGAGCCTCGGAGACATATCGAGGAGAAGAGACATCCTCGACGGGACAGCTTTGAAATACCAGATATGGGAAACAGGGCTGGCCAGTTCAATGTGACCCATTCTCTCGCGCCGGACCTTTGCCCTCGTAACCTCAACACCACATTTATCGCAAATGACGCCCTTGTATCTTATCCTTTTGTACTTACCGCAATAGCACTCCCAGTCCTTTGTCGGGCCGAAGATCCTCTCGCAGAACAAGCCGTCTCTTTCGGGTTTCAGGGTGCGGTAGTTCAGCGTCTCCGGCTTCTTCACCTCACCGTGGGACCACTCGCGGATTTTCTCCGGCGAAGCCAGGGAAATCTTTATAGCCGCAAAGCTGTTAACGTCCATTCGGTCAGATCCCCTTTCTCCAAATCCCGAAAATGACCGGCCTTACTCTTCAGGCGTGTCGTCGAAATCCAAATCCTTAATAGATCGAACCTTCCCGTACCGTTCCAGATCATCATCGGCAGCTTCGCGCCGCATCCTCTTCTTCGGTGCCTTTCCTGCTTTAGCTCGAGCTTTCTTCTTCCGCTTCTTGCCAGTTTCTTCCTCTTCGAGTTCCTCTTCCACTTCCTCTCCGCCGATGGCGACACCGGGCTCGATCTCGATTCTCTTGAAGAGCTCGGACGCATCCATCTCTTCGAACGTATCCTCCGTCTCCTCGCCCACCACTTCCTCCATCGTCTCGGCCTCGCCTGCGGGAATCTCTTCTTTGGAAGGTATCTCGTGCTCGGCGGGCATCTCTTCCTCTTCTTCCTCCTCTACACCGAAGTCTTCCAAAGGAACCTCCTCTTCCTCTTCGTACTCTTCGGGAGGCGCCTCGATCTCGCGCTTTCTCCTCCGTTCCGTAAAGCGAGTAGGTTCGCCTTCGATGGCGAGGTCGAGCTCGCGGGCCGTTTCAGTCACGTCTTCCTCAAGTTCCTTGATCTCAATCTCGTTGCCCTCTTCATCGAGGACTTTCACGTCCAGGGCGAGGCTTTGTAGCTCCTTCATCAGCACTTTGAAGGATTCGGGCACCCCGGGTTCGGGTACGTTCTCCCCTTTAACGATAGCTTCGTAGGTCCTCACCCGGCCGGTCACGTCGTCAGACTTGACCGTGAGCATCTCCTGGAGGGTGTAGGCGGCACCGTACGCCTCCAGCGCCCAGACCTCCATCTCGCCGAACCTCTGGCCGCCCATTTGCGCCTTACCGCCCAAAGGCTGCTGAGTGACGAGGGAATAAGGTCCCGTCGATCTCGCGTGGACTTTGTCGTCTACCAGGTGCAGGAGCTTCATCATATAAGCCCAACCTACCGTAACACGGTTATCGAAGGGCTCTCCGGTTCTACCGTCGTAGAGAACGGTCTTGCCGTCCACAGGAAGTCCGGCTTTACGCAGCAAGTCCCCGATCTCTTCCTCGGTCACGCCGTCGAAAATGGGGCTTGATACCCAGATCCCGAGTGCCCGGGCGGCCCAACCCAGGTGACACTCGAGGATCTGCCCGAGGTTCATCCTGGAAGGAACGCCCAGAGGGCTCAAGACTATATGGACAGGAGTTCCATCGGGCAAAAACGGCATATCCTCTTTGGGGAGTATCTTCGCAACCACGCCTTTGTTGCCATGACGACCCGCCATTTTGTCCCCTTCGGATATCTTCCGTTTTTGCGCCACGTAAACCCTCACAAGCTGGTTGACGCCGGGAGGAAGTTCGTCCTGCGCCTCTCGGGAAAACATCTTCACATCTACGACTATCCCGCTTTCTCCGTGAGGCATCCGGAGGGAATTATCCCTGACCTCCCTGGCTTTTTCTCCGAATATCGCCCTCAGGAGTCTCTCCTCAGCGGTGAGCTCCGTTTCGCCTTTGGGCGTCACCTTGCCCACGAGGATGTCCCCGGATCTTACCTCGGCGCCGATCCGCACGACACCTCTCTCATCGAGGTCCCTAAGCTGGTCTTCTCCGACGTTAGGGATGTCTCTTGTGATCTCTTCCGGACCGAGCTTGGTGTCTCTGGCGTCGCACTCGTACTCCTCGATGTGGATGGAGGTGAAAACATCGTCTTCCACTAGTTCGCGGGATATGAGTATAGCGTCTTCGTAGTTGTACCCTTCCCAGGGCATGTACGCTACGAGAACGTTCCTCCCAAGAGCAAGCTCGCCGCCGCTGGACGCCGGACCGTCGGCCAGAACTTCTCCCTCTTCGACGAGCTGGCCCACTTTCACGATGGGTTTTTGGTTGATGCACGTCCCCTGGTTGGACCGGGCGAACTTGATGAGTTTATAGATATCCTGGCCGCCGTCATTGGCCTTTACGACGATTTCGGAGGCGGATACTCGAACGACGCGCCCAGCTCTTCGCGCGAGCACCAGTACCCCCGAGTCGTGAGCTGCCTTATACTCCAAACCTGTCGCAACCAGAGGCGGCTCGGTGACCAGGAGAGGCACAGCTTGCCTTTGCATGTTTGAACCCATGAGGGCGCGGCTTGCGTCATCGTGCTCGAGGAAAGGTATCAACGAAGCGGCCACGGAAAATACCTGCTTCGGCGACACGTCCATATAGTCTATCTCGTGAGGGCTTGCCTCCAGTACCTCCTGACGGTATCTGCACAGTACCCTCTTGTCCTTGAAATAACCGTTTTCGTCCAACGCGGCGTTAGCTTGGGCTATCAGGTATTCGTCTTCTTCGTCGGCGGTGAGATACACGATTTCGTCGGTAACCCGTCCCTTTTCCTTATCTACCTTCCGGTATGGGGTCTCGATGAACCCCAGGTGGTTCACCCGCGCGTAACAGGTGAGCGAACCGGTCAGACCGATATTGGGTCCTTCAGGAGTTTCTATCGGGCATATCCTACCGTAATGGGAGTGGTGAACGTCCCGTACCTCGAATCCCGCGCGCTCCCGGGAAAGGCCTCCCGGACCCAAGGCCGTGAGACGCCTTTTAGCGGTCAGCTCGGTCAGCGGATTAGTTTGCTCCATGAACTGAGAAAGCTGACTTGACCCGAAAAACTCCTTGATCGCACCGGCGACAGGACGCACGTTTATGAGGTTTTGAGGCGTTACGCTCTCGATATCCTGGATGGTCATGCGCTCCCTGACCACCCGCTCCATCCTGGCCAGACCGATCCTGAACTGGTTTTGAAGGAGTTCTCCGACGCACCGGACCCGCCTGTTCCCCAGATGGTCTATATCGTCGAAACCCCCGACGCCCCTGGAAAGTCCGATGAAATAGTTGACAGCTGCAGCTATATCTTCCGGGGTAAGGATCTTCTTATCCTCCGGTATGCCCCGGGTAGCTACTACGTGAACGACGTGACCCGCTTGGGTTATGACGTCCATCGACGTGACGCCTGCATCCTCCAGCTTTTGAGCTGTCTCTCGGTCGATTTGGGCGCCGGCCTTCACTAGTAAAGCTTTGGTTTCCGGATGCAAGACGTCATGTGCGGCGGTCGTTCCGACGATCCTTTTTCGTAGGGAAAGCTTTTTATTAAGCCGGTACCGTCCGACCGTCGCCAGGTCGTACCGTCTAGGATCGAAGAAGAGGGTTTGAAACGAACTCCGCGCCGTTTCGATGGTAGGCGGCTCTCCCGGGCGCATGCGCTTATAAATCTCCACCAAAGCTTCGTCCCTGGATTTTGTCGTATCCCGTTCCAACGTATTACGGACTATCTCGTTGTCGCCCAGAAGCTCCAAAATCTCGGCATCAGTTTTGTACCCGACCGCCCGCAGCAGCACCGTCAAAGGCAGTTTTCTCGTTCTGTCCACCCTCACCCACGCTATGTCCGCAGAATCGGTCTCCATCTCAAGCCATGCACCGCGGTTGGGGATGATCGTGGCAAGGAGCACCATCTTTCCGTTCTGGTCGTAGTCATTGGCGAAGTACGCGCCGGGGGATCTGACGAGCTGGCTGACTATTACTCTTTCAGCTCCGTTGATGACAAACGTGCCCGATGGCGTCATCCACGGGAAATCTCCCATGAATACTTCCTGTTCTTTGACTTCCGCCGTTTGCTTGTTTATGAGCCTCACTTTGACCTTTAGAGGCCTGGAGTACGTCACATCCCGTTCTTTGCATTCTTCGACGGTGTACTTAGGAGGACCGAAGGTATAATCGCCGAATTCCAGCATCAGGTTCTCGGTGAAATCCTTTATCGGGGAAACGTCTCGGAATACTTCTCTAAGACCCTCTTTAACGAACCACTCGAACGAGTTCTTCTGCACTTCTATGAGACCTGGAATGTCCAAAACTTCCTGAATGCGACCGTAGCTTTGCCGGACCTGCCTGCCCACCTGGATGGGATAAGCCATGCATTTCACTCCTTATTAGGGGTAAACTCGGTCGACTTAGACGAGAAGGTGGAACTGCTCGAACCACCTCGATAGTATAACCAGAATTCCGTTAACTGATTCCTCATTAAGTGGGTATTTCGCGAAAGCAAGTACTGATCGTAACACGCTCCCCCATATGAGTCAAGCAACCCACCGTAGAAAAAACGGCGAAAGGGGATGGGCAATCAAGCGGTGTCCATTCCCTTTCCGTCCTGATACCTTTCGATCCTATCGCTGCGCGGACGAGCGCTTAGACTCGGGTTAGTAGCTTTCGCCCTTCGGTGACCAACGTACTTCGAAGACCGAATACGACAGTAAATGAGGAGAACCCCCTGTCGCAAAAACTCCGCTTTAAAAGGGAATCCACCTACCTGGTAATTTCTTTTCATTCTTGCTGCCAGTCGCTGAGCGGGCGGAGCCTCACCCCGTCGGTGTTGGAGTCGTAAACCAGGTTGCCGCCGTCATACAAACCGGCCCAGGCGCTTCTGGCCGCTTCGCCGGCCGTTTCGTCAGTGGCTCGGCCGCAGGTAGTACGGAATATGACGCGGGTACGATCACTTTTCCACCGGTGCCGTCTGAAAACCGAGCTCTTTAAGCACCTTCTTTATCTCCTGCATCTCTTTCTCTGAGGGATCACACAGAGGAGGCCTCAGAGGACCGGCGGGAAAGCCCACACAGCGCAAAGCTGCCTTGACTGGAACCGGGTTTGACGATATAAACAGGACCTTGAAAAGGGGCCACAAGCGAAGGTGGATTTCCTTGGCTTCGGCGACGTGCCCCTCTTTATGCGCCCGTATCATTTGCTTCATCTCGCGGGCGACCAGGTGACACGCGACGGAGACCACACCCTGCGCTCCGATGGAAAGCATGGGAAGAGTCAGGCTGTCATCTCCGGAGTAGACCAGAAATCCGGGCTTCAGCTGCAAGAGATGGGACACCTGGTCCAGGTTTCCCGAAGCTTCCTTTAGCGCGACAATGTTGGAGAGCTCCGACAGCCGGGCCACGGTTTCGGGGGAAAGGTTCACTCCGGTCCTGCCGGGCACGTTGTAAAGCATGATAGGGAGACTTGTCGACTCCGCCACCGCTTTGAAGTGGCGGTAGAGACCTTCCTGCGAGGGCTTGTTGTAGTAAGGGGTCACGGCTAGCACACCGTCGGCACCCGTGGTTTCCGCGAGGTGAGTCATCTCCGCGCTATCCCGCGTGTTGTAACTTCCGGTCCCCGCCCAAACCATGACGCTTTCCGGGAGAGTTTCACGGACCTCGGCGATGAGGCGGAGCTTTTCCTCCCGGGTGAGCGTGGGAGACTCTCCCGTGGTTCCCGATACAACTATTCCGTCGCAGCCTTCCTTCACCAGTTTCAAAGCAAGCTTCCGGGCGAGCTTGAAATCCACGACGCCGTCGTCGCGAAACGGCGTAACCATCGCAGCTATGAGCTCCCCGAACGGTTTCTGGGCCATTGTCCAACGCCTCCTTATCTGGTTATCTCAAAGTAAGTGACCTCCGGATAGCGCCTGCCTACTTTTCGCGCCGTCGTTTTTTGGCCCTCCCTAGAGCTGGAATGCTCTATGAAGGGCGTTAACGGCCTTCGACAGAAGTTCCCCGTCTATCAGGCACGAGATGGTCATGTGAGAGTCCGCAGTGGCGTATATCCTGACGCCTTCGCCCGCCAGGGCTTTCACCACGGTGCACATGACGCCGGGTCTCCCGTGCATACCGAACCCAACAACAGTGACCTTGGCGCGGCGTGAGAACGCTTCCGCCGGGACCCCTGCGTTTTCCAGAGCCATAAGAGCTTCTTTCGAGTCCTGCTCCGAGACCACGAAAGACATCATTTCGGGAAAGACGTTTATGAGGTCCACGGACACGCACTTGACAGCTTCAAAGACCTTTTCAGGATGGAGGGGCGCACCTTGAAACATCCCGGGAACGACTATTTGAACCAGGGATTCCCGGTAGGTTATTCCCGTAACGGGCTTGCCGTTTTGCCAATCCGACCAGGGACTAGCCGCGGCCTTATCGGCGCTGGTCACTAGAGTCTTTCTCCCATCCGCCGCCATGGTGCGCACCCGAACGGGAATCCCTGCCCTGGCTGCGATTTCGACTGCTCGAGGGTGGATCACCTTTGCACCTTCCCTGGCGAGCTGAACTGTCTCTTCGTAAGTTACAACCGCGATGGTTCTCGCCTCGGGCACGATACGAGGATCGGCGGTCATTATGCCATCCACGTCGGTATATATCTCGACCGCCTCTGCTTCCAGGGCAGCCGCGAGAGCCGTGGCGCTGGTGTCGCTGCCGCCTCGTCCCAGGGTCGTTATATCACCCGAGTCCGCCCTACCTTGAAAGCCCGCCACTACCACTACATAGCCCTCTTCCAGATGTTTTAGGACATGGGCGGGTTCGACCCTCAGAATCCTCGCATCTCCGAACGTGGTATCGGTGATGATCCCGGACTGCCCTCCTGAGAGGGCAAGAGCTTTAAGACCCCTCGCCTTGAGTTCGGACACCATGAGGACTGCGGATATTATCTCTCCGCACGACATCAGGAGGTCGAGCTCCCTCGGAGCAAGTTCCGGCGATACTTCCCTGGCAAGTCCGATGAGGGTATCGGTAGCATAGGGCTCCCCGCGCCTCCCCATTGCGGAAACGACTGCGACCACCCGGTAGTTGTTGTCCGCAGCTTCCTTTATGCGCTCGACGGCGAGAGACCTTTTCTCCGGTGTATCCAGGCACGTTCCTCCGAATTTCTGCACCAGTATCTTCACTTTCCTCACCCCTTCAGGAGCCCCATATTAAAGGCAGTTTCGAGGATTCCAACTGCGTTGAACGCTGCACCTCGTACCAAATTGTCCGCAACCACCCAGAGGAGAAGCCCCCTAGGACAGCTCAAGTCCCTCCTTACGCGACCCACGAACACCTGGCTCTTACCTTCTGCCATGATGGGCAAAGGATACGTCTTGGTTCCGGGATCGTCCCAGACCACTACCCCTGGAAAAGACGCCAGTAAGCTTCTAGCTTCATCGGGATCGGGGGTGAGATCGGTTTCCACCAGGATGGATTCGGAATGTCCGACGAACACCGGAACCCGGACCGCCGTGGCGCTGACGGGGAGATCCGGCAACCCTAGAATCTTTCTGGTCTCCAGGACCATCTTCATTTCTTCCCTTGTGTACCCGTCAGGGGTGAAGGCATCGATATGAGGTATGACGTTAAAAGCTATAGGATACGAGAATGCGTCCCCGAGCGGGGTAAAGACCGGTTTCCCCGACGCTAGACGTTCCCGAACCTCATCCTCAAGTTGTCTGATGGCCGCGTACCCTGCGCCCGATACAGACTGGTACGTGGTCGCCACCACTCTCCTGAGTCCGTACCTTTGGTGGAGCGGGTGAAGCACCATCACCATCTGGATGGTGGAGCAGTTAGGTCCTGCGATAACCCCATGATGGTGGCGGACGACGGGGCCGTTAACCTCGGGTACTACGAGGGGTACCTCGTCATGGAGGCGGAACGCGCTGGACGTATCGATGACCAGAGGGCCTCCTCTGAGTCGAGGAACGATATCTCTGGAAACCTCGGTCGGCGTCGCTAAAAGCACCGCGTCAACCCGCCTCAGCGACTCGACGTCCGTTTTGACGACGGGATGCTCCCCGCCTCTAAACCACATGGTCTTTCCAACTGATCTGGAGTGTCCGGTGAGAATGAGAGCGGACACAGGCAACTCCGATTCTTCCAGAACGGACAGGATGCGTCTTCCCACTAAACCGCCCGCTCCGACGACGGCCACTTTCATCCCAGGGTCGTCTCCTTTCTCCGTGAGGATCACCGAGGAGGAACTCGTTGCGGCGCCGGTCTCCCCCGCCTAATATATATAGCTCCCCACCGGCTCCGCGTTCCAGGTTTTGCGAAGAACCCAAAGCGAAAGGCCGGCCCTTGCCGACCGGCCCCAACACGCCTCCGTTACAGCTTCTCTTACTTGACCTCCACGGTAGCACCCGCATCAGTCAGTGCTTTCTTGGCCTTCTCTGCGTCTTCCTTGCTCACTTTCTCCTTCACGGGCTTCGGCGCGGATTCCACCAGCTCTTTGGCCTCTTTCAAACCGAGACCGGTGAGCTCGCGCACCACCTTGATGACAGCTACCCGGTTGGCGCCGGGTGAGGTCAGGATGACGTCAAACTCGCTCTTCTCCTCTTCGGCAGGCTTAGCTGCTTGCGCAGGAGCTGCCGCGACAGCTTGCACCACGGGCGCGGCCGCCGAGACGCCAAACTCTTCCTCAAACTTCTTGACCAGCTCCGCCAGTTCCAGAACGGTCATGCCTTTTACCAATTCAAGTACCTGCTCAACCTTGGACATTAGTCATACCTCCCTGTTCAACTCGCTTTTGTCTTAAGGCCTCCAGAGCGCGGGCAACTCCCGCAAGAGGTGCATTGACCACCGTGACCAGGCCTGCGATGGGACTTCTGAGAGCGCCTGCCACTTTGGCGAGAAGTTCCTTCTTTCCGGGTAGGGTCGCGAGATACAGCACCCTGTCGACGGATACAACCGAACCCTCCACTATGCCTCCCTTCACCTTAATGGCGGGATGTTCGCTGGCGAAGGAGTGGATGGTTTTCGCCGGCGCCACGGGATCGTCTTTGCTGAGTGCTACAGCAGTGGGCCCCTGGAACACGCTCTCAAGACCGCTCATCCCCATCTCACGAGCCGCCCTTAAAGCGAGCGTGTTTTTGATGACCCTGTAGCTTATCTGCGATTCTCTACAAAGCTTGCGGAGCTTCGTGTCATCGGCGACCTTGAGACCCCTGAAGTCCACGAAGACGATGCCCTTGGCGCCGGAGAACAACTTCTTGATCTCCTCAGCCTGCTTCTGCTTCTCCGGCCTGAGCTTCCGCTCTTTTCTCACCCTCCGACCTCCTTTCCGTTCGAACCCCGGGTGGACGACTAGGCCCCGGAGTTGAGTTCGGTTTTATCCCCTGAGTCAAAAGGCCCCTGCCATCGAGGCAGGGGCCCGTGATGACCGTCTGATGATATCAGACTATTTGGTGGGAGAGCGTCATACCCTCCTGTCTTCCTTCACGAACCCGACCTCGGCTGGCAACTCCGCTGGGAGCTTTGAGTCGAGCGACACCAGCTGTCTTCGGTCGTCCCTTTTTAAGCACCTGTGCGCCGGGTGTAGCTCTTTCCGGCCTTTGACCATGCCCTTGCCAGCTTACGGTGCTACCCGCGCGGCAGCTTCGATAGCTTATGCCGCTTGGGCAACTTTACGCTATCTCCTCCCTAGCTATCTTGGCAGGGTTTATCGGAATTCCCGGGCCCATTGTGGAAGTAATCGTAACACCTTTTATATATTGTCCTTTTGCCGCAGCGGGCTTGGCCCGAAGGAGAGCGCCCATGAAAGTATAGAAATTCTCCAGGATCTTGTCGGTTTCAAACGAGAGCTTCCCGATCTTGCCGTGGACGATCCCCGCTTTCTCCGTTCGAAACTCGACCTTTCCTTGTTTGGACTCCCTCACTGCAGACGCAACATCCATGGTCACGGTTCCTGTCTTAGGGTTCGGCATGAGGCCCCTCGGTCCAAGGATGCGCCCGAGACGCCCAACCAGACCCATCATGTCCGGAGTAGCGATGGCGGTATCAAATTCAAGCCACCCTCCCTGGATCTTTTCGATGAGATCCTCAGCGCCCACGTAGTCGGCACCTGCAGCTTGAGCTTCTTTGGCTTTGTCTCCCCTGGCGAAGACGAGAACCCGAGTCACTTTGCCCGTCCCGTGAGGAAGTACCACCGCACCGCGAACCATCTGGTCGGCGTGCCTCGGATCAACTCCTAACCTGACCGCAACTTCCACGGTTTCGTCGAACTTTGCCCTCTTTACCTTTTTGAGAAGTTCCACAGCCTCCCGGGGTTCGTAGAGCTTTCCTGGTTCCACCTGCTTCTTCGCTTCGTTATACCGTTTTCCGTGAACTGGCATCGTTACCTACCTCCTGTGGTGCAGTCGGACGACGTTTTCGTCGTCCTCCCACATATCAAATCCGCAATGTCAATCCGCAACCGATTGCTCGTTACTGGATTTCTATCCCCATGCTCCGCGCGGTTCCTTCCACCATTCGCATCGCCGCTTCGATGCTGGACGCATTCAAATCCCGCATTTTCAGTTCGGCGATCTCTCTGACCTTCTCCCTGCTTACCTTGCCAACCTTTTTGCGGTTAGGCTCTCCCGACCCGGTTTCTATGCCCGCCGCCTTCTTGAGGAGAACAGCAGCGGGAGGAGTCTTAATCTCAAAGGTGAAAGTCCTGTCCTCGTAAATGGTGACCACCACGGGGACGATGGTGTCCATCTGACCGCGGGTTTTCTCGTTAAACTGCGTTATGAACTGCTGCATGTTGATTTGGTGCGGCGCCAGCGCCGGTCCTACAGGAGGGGCCGGAGTAGCGCGTCCACCCGGCAGTTGTAGTTTGACAACGGCTTTCACTTTCTTGGCCATTCACTTACGCCTCCTCGACCTGGTTGAAATCGAGCTCAACGGGGGTCTCTCGACCGAACACCGAAAGGAGCATCCTTAGCTTTCCCTTATCGAGCATCACGTCCTGAACCACGCCCATCATACCCTGGAAAGGACCGGTTTTCACCCTAAGAGGTTGACCCGGTTGAAACCGCACCCGTACTCTAGGCCCGGTCTCGCCCGACATCCTCCGTAAAATCGCTTCGACTTCGGACTGGGTAAGGGATGTCTGAGCCGTGGGCTTTGAGGAAGCTGGTCCTACAAACCCCGTGACGCCCGGTGTATGCCTCACGACGGAATAAGAATCATCGTCCATTATCATTTCAACCAAAACGTAGCCGGGGAATATGCGACGCCGGACTATTCTCTTCTTGCCTTCTTTGTATTCGACCTCTTCCTCCTCCGGCACGACCACTCGGAAGATTTTGCCCTCCATCCCCATGGTCTTGATGCGCTTCTCGAGGTTAGCTTTGACCTTGTTCTCGTAACCGGAGTAGGTATGGATTACGTACCACTGCTTTTCGGCCATAGAATTAGGACCTCCTATTCACACCCGAGGTCCCGGTTTCCCTCGCTCCCCTATTTCATTCCATCACGAACTGCAGGACAAGAGTCAGAAGGGCATCCGTTCCCCACAGGACCACACCGACCGCTACGATGGTCACCACCACGACCCCCGCAAGAACCCATGTGTTCCTCCACGAGGGCCAGATCACTTTTTTCAATTCCGTCCTGGTATCCCTAAGGAACTGCCCTATCTTCCTGCCGGTATTTCCGATGGCTTCTAGGAACTTCATCCGTCTCCCCCGCCCGCTCGCGTGTCCACCAGAACGCAGAGAATAGCTAAAAGAACATGGCAGGCCCGGAGGGATTCGAACCCCCAACCATCGGATTTGGAGTCCGCCGCTCTACCTGTTGGAGCTACGGGCCTGCGACCAATGGTACCGGTTCTACCTCACTTCTCGATGCACGGTATGAGTTCGGCAGAACTTGCAGTACTTTCTGAGTTCCAGCCGACCGGAATGGGCCTTTCGGTTCTTCATCGTCGTGTAATTCCGGTTCTTGCACTGCTCGCATTGCATCGTAATAACGTGCCTATCAGCTTTCGGCATGAAACTTACCCCCATCCCAGCCAACTGCCAGAACAGTCTAGCACAGCACTTTTTCTACTGTCAACGATAAAATTCGCGGCGCGCCTGGAGAAGAAAGCCGGTGTACCCGGCGCTGATGCTCCTGCAGACTGCTTTGCTGACAGCGCCTCTCCGGCGCGCCAAACAGTCTCAGTCTTCGATCTTCGTGACCACTCCGGAAGCTACGGTCCTGCCGCCTTCCCTGATGGCAAACCGCAAGCCTTCTTCCATTGCAATGGGAGATATGAGCTCTACCTTGATCTTCACGTTGTCTCCGGGCATTACCATCTCAACGCCC
>DYEQ01000104.1 GCA_020725645.1 Candidatus Fermentithermobacillaceae bacterium
ATTTTGCCTTGGGCGTCCGGGAAAACCCTGAGGCCGGCGACTTTCTCCGCCATGTACCTGACGTCTTCCCGGGTATCCTCTTTGCCCACTCCCAGAAGTATAAGAGCGCCCGGGCCTGTGGCCGCTACTTCCCTGGTGTCCGCCGTCACCCGGGCGCGGGAAACCCGCTGGTACACAGCTCTCACTCGTCCTGCGCTCCTTTCTCCCCCTCGGAACACACCCTTAGGGCCGGCGCAACTCCTCAGATGGCCCGGGATGGCCGCGCCACCCTTCTCACTTCGGTAACCCCGCGTACATCCCTCATTTGCCTGGTCAGGCGCTTGAGTTCCTCCAAATCGTGAGTTTCGAAAGTAACGTTGATGAACGCGGTGCCGTCGGAATTCCCTTTGGCGCTCGCGGAGAGGATATTGGCCCCCGCCTTGGCCAAAATACCCGTGATGTCCGCGAAAAGGCCGGGTCTGTCGTGGGCTATCACCTCAATCGACGAAGGATAGGCACCGCGCGAGTTCTCATCCCAGGATACCTCGACAAACCGCTCCCTGTCCTTGAAGTTCTCGAGACTCGGGCAATCGAGCCTGTGCACGGATACCCCGCGTCCCCTCGTGATGTATCCGATTATCGGATCGCCCGGCACCGGGTTGCAGCAGTGCGCAAGCCTGACCAGAAGATCCCTCATACCCTTCACGATCACGGAATCTTCCGGACCTCTGGGTTTGGCCGGCGCTTCGATTTTGGGTGGTAAAGCTTGCTCCGGCGCCGGAGGCGTCTTCTTCTGGACTTCTTCTTTGATCCTCGAGGCAACGTGGACCGGGCTCAAACCTCCGTAGGCGATGGCGGCGTAAACATCCTCGAAATCGGTAAACCGCAGCCGTTCGAGCACGCGCTCGCGGATTTCCTCGTCGTCCAGGCAGTCGGGTTTCAGGCCAGCTTTCAAGAGCTCCTTTTCCAGCTGGGTCCTGCCCCTCAAGATGTCCTCGTCGCGGAGTTCCTTTTTGAAAAACTGCCTAATCTTCGATCTCGCCGACGGGGTTTTGACTATGTCCAGCCAGTCCATACTCGGCCGTCCCGACTGTCTGTTGACGATGATTTCGACGATATCACCGTTTTGAAGCTTGTAGTCGAGCGGCACCATCTTCCCGTTGACCTTGGCGCCCACGCAATGGTTTCCGATATCCGTGTGGATCCTGTAGGCGAAGTCCAGCGGCGTCGCCCCGACCGGCAAGTCGATGACGTCGCCTTTCGGGGTGAATACGAACACCTCATCGTTGAAGATGTCGAGCTTCAGAGCTTCCATAAACTCCCTGGCGTCCGTCATCTCCCGCTGCCAGTCCAGGAGCTGCCTCAACCATGCCATCTTCTCTTCGAAGCCCTTGTCGCCCCTGCTGCCTTCCTTATATCGCCAGTGAGCTGCGCTGCCGTACTCCGCCGTCCGGTCCATCTCCCTGGTGCGGATCTGGATCTCGAACGGCTCACCCAGCGGTCCCACGACCGTCGTGTGGAGAGACTGGTACCCGTTGGGCTTGGGCATGGCGATGTAGTCCTTGAACCTGCCGGGAACGGGCTTCCACAAAGTGTGACATATCCCGAGAACCTCGTAGCAATCGGGAACGGTATTCACTATCACCCTCGCCGCTATCAGATCGTATATTTCCGAAAGCGCTTTCCCCTGCCTCTGCATCTTCCGGTAGATGCTGTAAAGGTTCTTCGCCCTGCTCTGAACCTCTGCAGGGATTCCCGCCCTGATTAGCCTTTGCTTCAGCGCCGCCATCACCATAGCAGCCTCAGCTTCCCTGTGGCTGCGGTGCCTGGCGATGCTGTGAGCCAGCGACCGGTACTCTTCGGGGTGCAGATATTTGAAGGCGAGGTCTTCAAGTTCCCATTTAAACCGCCAGATCCCGAGGCGATGGGCGAGAGGAGCGTAAATCTCCAGCGTCTCCTCGGCCGTAGCCTTCTGCTTTTCGGGCGAAAGAGCGTAGAGCGTTCTCAGATTGTGCAGCCTGTCGGCCAGACGTATGACTACGACGCGCCAGTCCTCGGCCATCGCCAGGAACATCTTTCTCAAATTCGACACCTGCTCTTCGACAGGGCTCTTGAACTCAATACGGGCGAGCTTCGTCACCCCGTCGACGAGTTTTGCGACCTCGGACCCGAATTCTTTTTCTATGTCTTGCAGGGAGACCTCGGTATCTTCGACAGTGTCGTGAAGGAGGGCGGCAGCCAGCGTAACAGCATCCCCCTCCATCTCCGCCAGGATCTTGGCTACGGCGAGAGGGTGCTCTATGAAGTCCTCTCCGGACAGCCTGCGCTGGCCCTCGTGGGCCTTCCGGGCAAACTCGTAAGCTTTCTCCACGAGTTCCGTGTCTTTGGTGGAGAGGCTCCCCGTTATGTCCAGCTTGAGACTGGAAACTGACACCTTGACCCTCCCTTAGAAAACCTCCTGAAAATGCTAGACACGGTGACACCGGCCCGACTGCGCTTGAGCGACTAACCTCGCCCTGAGAGCACCGGTACGTTTTTCTACCGGCACCTTGCCGGGCTTTGCCCGCGCCCGGACGCGGTCGCATACGACTCTTCTACAACCGGTCCGTGGCCGGTTCGTCCGAACTCAGGAGTCGAGCTTTATCACTGATATGACATTCTTGTAACCCTTTCTATTCAGATTAGCCCTGCCAGGAATGTAAGTCAATTCGATGAGAAACGCCACGGCCTCGACGGATCCGCCGAGTTTTTCCACCATATCGATGGTGGCCAGGATGGTCCCGCCGGTGGCCAGCAAGTCGTCGAGAACCAGGACCTTTTGGCCCGGTCTGACGGCGTCCCTATGGATTTCGAGCACGTCTTGCCCGTATTCGAGCTGGTACGATCCCCGTAAAGTCTCCCACGGGAGCTTGCCCGCCTTCCTCACCGGTACAAACCCTTTGCCCAACCGGTATGCCAGCGCCGCGCCGATCATAAACCCGCGGGCTTCAGGTGCCACGATGAGATCGAAATCCACACCCGACACGGCCTCGGCCAGCGCATCTATGGCTTCGCGGAAGGCCTGTCCATCCTTAAGCAGGGTGGTGATGTCTTTGAAGCTGACTCCCTTCTGGGGAAAGTCCGGAACAACCCTCAAGAGTTTGCCCAACCGCTCACCGACGTTCATGGCCATGAAACACCCCTCCCGTTAGCTGCGTTTCTCCCTTTAGCCGGTTATTAGCTGGTTTTCTCCAGCTGGTTTTCTACCTTTACCTTGAGCTCTCCTTCAGCCGGTATACCATTCCATGCGCCTCTCTCGATGCAACCTTCAAAGCCCCTCTCGGAGTCTGAGGCCGCCACCTGCTAGCTCTTTCGGAGCTCGACCGGCCGGGCAATTGCAAGTGGGTACTCGGTGAATCCGGCGTAGGACTCTACGGATCTCGTGCGGGCGACCCCGGTACCACCGGGATTCACCTCCGGTACACCCAGGCTATGTGACGAGGCGTCCGGCGGGAAAGGCATTTTCTTTGATATCGACGACTTCCAGGGCGATTTCCTCCCTCCCCCGGAACGTGCGCAAAGAGGGCGACAGCACCATATCCACGGTAACCCCGGGGGTCAGGCATGTCAGAAAGTCAGGGGATTTGTTCGGACTCCGCCAATAACAACGCAGCGGAACACCCGAGCGCCCCGATATGTGGATTTCAAGGCCATTGTCGTTTTTCTGCTCGACTTTTCGTATAACGGCCTTACTTACCCCCACCAGCGGTCGGGGGTTCCCCGGTCCGAATGGTTCGAGTCTCAAAAGGGTGGCGAGGTATTGGCCGCTCAGTTCGTCCGGCGCCAGCCAGTCGTCCAGAGCGAGTTCCGGACGGAGGCTTGAGAGATCCAGGTAGCTTTCGGCATAGCGGCGGAAGTCCTCGAAGAAAGCTTCCACCCTTTCAGGTAGCACCGAAAAGCCCCCCGCTTCTCTGTGCCCTCCCCAGGTTTCCAGGTGCTTCGAACACGAGGAAAGACCCGACCACACGTCAAAGCCGGGAACCGCCCGAACGGACCCCTTCAGGGCACCACCGCTACCTCCCGCCAGTGCCACAGGACGCCAGAACGCGTCCCTGATCCTGGATGCCACCACTCCGATGACCCCCGGGTGCCACGAGGGAGACCATGCACCCAGGAGAGCTTTTCCGGCAGGGGCTCCTCGTTCCTCAAGCATCGCCAGGCATTCAGCAGCGATCTGCTCCTCGGTCGCCTTTCGCTCCGTATTGAGTTCGTCGAGAAGCAAAGCCAGAGGCGTAGCTTCAGTCTCATCACAAGCGGTCAGAAGTGCGTAAGAAAGCTGCGCTTCCTTCATACGACCGGCCGCGTTCAACCTGGGAACCAGGCCGAACGTCACGTCCCTTTCCAGGTTCAGCTTCCCTGCGGAAAGCCTGGCGACAGCTGCCAGAGCGCGTATTCCAGGGCGGACCGGCCTTCTCAAGAGATCGAGACCTATCTCGAGCCACCTGCGATTTTGACCCAGAACGCTCACACCGTCAGCTGCAATAGACAGAGTCAGGAGGTCCAGCCAATCCCCGGTCTCCTCACTTATCCCGGACCGGTCACGCATCCTCGCTTCGCCGCGTACCCCCGCCTCCGCATATGTCCCCGCCTCCGCCAGGAGACGACGGGCGACCACGTAAGCCACCCCCGCTCCCGACAGGTCGTGAAGACCCGAGTTCGACCACTCGGACATCTGGGGATCGACCAGGGCAGCCGCCAGCGGGAGGGTTTCGCCCGGGATGTGGTGATCGGTGACTATGACGTCCAGTCCGAGTTCCGCGGCTTGCCGAAAACCGGAGCCCCCCGCTATCCCGCAGTCCACCGTTATGATTAAAGACGCACCCTGGCTTGCAAGGACCCGGACCCCTTCTCTGTGAAAACCGTATCCTTCGTTTAATCTAGAGGGAAAGTATACGAAGACCGGGTTAATTCCACAGCGTTCGAGAGCTTCTTTCATGATGACAGCTGAAGTGATGCCGTCTGTGTCGTAGTCGGCGTAAATCCCTACCGCTTCCCCGTTCTTTCGGGCGAGAAGGATGCGTCTTACGGCGTTGTGAACTTGCTCTTCGGCCCCGCGGGGAAGATCCGGCATCAGCTCTGAAGACCCGGCGGGGCGGAATAATTCAACCGCCCGGCCCAAGTTACCTTGCACACGCCGCAAGGCCACTCTGGCCGTCCCTTCGGGGATACCGAGCTCGTAGGAAACTCTTGAAACTTTCGACGGGTCAACCTCAGAAGGTGCTCTCCACGTGTAGTCCAGGCGGGGCGCCACCTTCCGCAGCACGCCGTTTAAGCCGTTAAATCCATTCCTGGGCGGATTCTTCCTCGCATCCGTATCTGCGTTATTCCCTTTCCCCTCGAAACTCTCTTTCGCGTTCTGCCTGTCCTTGCCAATCATAGGTTCTGAGCTTCTCTACCTCGTCCTCCAGTTTTTTAGCTCTTTCCATCTCACCGACAAGCTTCGTTTCGAGCTCATGCACTCTTCGTTTTACTCCTAAACTCTTCAACCAGGTCCATGTCGCTCCCACCAGCATTCCTATGCAGAGAGAAGCCAGGACGACGAGGGCCAGGTTCAGCTCAATGGACCAGATGAGAAAACTTAATTGTACCATTCCTGCATTTTGAACGGCGAAAACCACAACCAGAATAAGAAGAGCTATCACGATGAACAGCATGGGCCTCACCTCGTTACTCATCTTCGTCCCGGAAGGGGCCATACCCTTCGTCCGTCGCTTGCCGGAGATTCGGACCCGCAGGCCGTTCCGGATCTCATCCTTCTCCCGCGGTGAGCGCAAAGAGGGGTTCGAGGAACCTCATGAGGCCGACTGGTCACCCTGCATAAGCGCAAGCTCTGCCAGGAGAGCATATTCCAGTCTCATCTTCATGATCTCGCAGCCCAACCGGTACGGTTTTGAGATATCCCGGTTAAACTCGTAGGCGCTGGCATGACAGCCTCCGCCGCAGTAAAAGCGAGCCCAGCACGACGCGCATACGTCCTTCGAGTACACGTGAGTTGCGGAAAAACGCCTTCGGAGTTCATCGCCATTTCCGGGGTTAATGCCGGAAAACACATCGCCCATCTTGAACTCCTCGTGTCCGGCAAAGCGGTGGCAGGGATAGAGATCGCCGGAAGGCGCCACGGCGAAGTATTCCACTCCGGCGCCGCAACCGGTCAGGCGCTTATACACGCAGGGACCGCTGTCCGAAGGCGCGATGAAATGGTAGAAAGAAAACCCGAGGCCGGTCCGGGCGGAGCGCACGTAGAACGTAAAAAGCTTTTCGTACTCTTCCCGAAGCTGTTCGAGGTCCTCTTCACGGATGGCGTAGGGAGCTTCCTCTCCCGCTATCACCGGCTCCATGGAAATTCTCTCGAACCCCAGGTTCACCAGGTGCTCGACGTCGGCGGCGAAGTGGAGGGACCGCCGGGTAAATGTTCCGCGGACCCAGTAGTCATGAAATCGCAGGTCACGCCCTTCTCGTCCGCCCGCCGCGAGTAACCACTTCGGGGTTCGAGCCGGGAAATCCGTTCCGTGCGAGGGCGCGCTACCGGTCTCACCCAGGACGTACCTGCGGTACTTCTCCAAAACCGCCGCGTAGGTGCCGCGTCCGTCGGGAAACACCCGCATCCCGTCGTGAGCTTCGGGCCTCCCGTCCACGCTCAAGATCACCGACACATGATGGTCTAACAGAAACCGGACGATTTCGTCGTCGAGGAGGATGCCATTGGTGGTGAGGGTGAACTTTACGGTCTTTCCTCCGGCCTGGGCTTTCTTTTCCCCGTAAAGGATTGCATCTTTGACGACATCGAAGACCAAAAGCGGCTCGCCTCCGAAGAAATCCACTTCGCAGCGGGACCGCTTCCCCAAGACGGAGAAGAGAAAATCGAGACTGCGCCGGGCCACCTCCGGGGACATCCTTGAACGGTCAACGCGCCCGCCTTTGGCAAAACAGTACCTGCAACGAAGATTACAGTCATTGGTGACGAGCAGGCACAGCGCCTTGACGTGGTCGGGTTCGGGGGGAACGTAGCTTAAGCCGACCGGGTCTGGCCTGGCAAACCTCCCGGTCCGCCGGAGTTCCTCCAGCTCCGAGATAGCTTCTTCGATCTCGCCGGCTTCATACTTCGGCGACAGCGCGGACACCGCTTCCTCGCGGTTGCTACCGTCGTATGTATCCAGAACGTCCCAGGTTAGCTCATCTATGCTGTAGAGGGACCCGGTGTTCACGTCCAGGAGAACCCGAAGATCCCCGACCCGGAACTTGTGCCAGTCCTTTTTCGAAAAAGGGGTGCCGGACCGGAATCCCGGAGATCGCGTGCCCATCGTTACCTTCTCCGGCCTTCTATCTTTCTCGCATCCTGGAAGTGCTCTTATTCACGCACTCCTGGTTAGACACGGTACACGAAGTTTTGCAGGCCGATTGGCAGGACGCCTGGCATTCGCCGCATCCTCTGTTTTCGATCTGGTCGAGAGATCCCTTAACTACCAGCTGGATATGCTTCATTTTCAAACCCCTTTCGATGTGGAGTTGGACAGTACCCATGATAGCAGGAACCCGATGAAGCTTGAAGACTGTTTAGCGACGCCGCTAAACTCTCGTCAGGAGCTCCCAAAGCTCGGAGATCTGGAAGTCCGGCATGAATTCATCAGGCAGCTCCGGCATTTCCGGAGGCGGCGTACCTTCGAACCGGCATAACGCCGCTTTCATGCCTACGCTCTTGGGACCTGCCACATCCTCTAGGAACCTGTCGCCGACAAAAAGGGTCTCCTCTGGAGAAACTCCAGCCCTATCCAGGGCTTCCCCGTAGATGGCCGGATGAGGCTTCCGCCAGCCGGTTTCGGAGCTGAGAACCCGGAAGTAGACCCTTTCGAGGATCCCCGACTCGAGAAGATACCGGTCTATAATCTCCGGAGGTATGCTGGTATTGGACACGATGCCCAGAGTAAACCCGCGCTTTCTTAACGTGTCCAGAGTGCCCAGAGTATCGGGATACGTCTTATATCCGCCGCACAATTTCGCGGCGAACTCCAACGCCACCGGGGTGATAAGGCCCGCGTCAATGGTCACACCGGCGCCTTTCAGTGAATCGCGGACGGCACTGGTGAAATCCGCTTCCCTCAGGTGAGAAAGGTTAGGGAAAAGCTTTGGGTCAAGACTGCCTCGTTTCTTGTCCTGGCCCTTGTCCGGTGCGATCCCCCGCCTCTTCAAGAGAGACAACTCGTGCAGAAGGTCTTCCTGGAGGCTAGGGTTCGGCATCATCCTCAAGCCGTCTATCCTGTCCTTGATGCTCGTCATGAAAAACCCGACCTCGACGTGCTTCCCGGAAACATAAAGGACCTTTTGAACGAGCTCCGCCGCCGCCTCGCCCAGAACTTCTTCCCTCCTCCTATCTCCAAACGGCATCCACAGAGTGCCTCCCAGGTCGAATAAAACCGCCTTGATACGAGGTACGGTTGAAGAACCCGGGGTCATCCAGGATCACCTGCCGGTTTCGCCACACGATTTCACCGCCGATCTTCTCATCTTTAACGTCAACGTGACAACGGCTGATGCCTTGAAGATCTTAACTGGATGACACCAGGCCCAAGACCCGCACACCAGCTGAGGAGGTCCGGCTCACTCAGGCGGCGAAATCGTGAGCTGCAGGCAATTCCTTGGACGCTTAATTGTTGGAAAAAACATATGATCCTGCATACGAGAGTGGGATATCACACTAAACCCTGACGGTACAGTTATGAAGTCGCCAGCAGTTGACGGCATTCGTTCGGCTTTCTTCACCAGGTCCGGAGGGGGTAGGGGTCGGGAAAGGAGCAGGAGAGCATGAGCCAGGTTGTAAGGGACTTCTACAATCGCAACCCTTCCTATGAGTGGGAAAGACTCTGGAGGCCGTATACTCATCTCGAGTACGTCACGACCATGCACCTTGTAGTGAAGTACTTCCCCAAGAGCGGCTCAGTAGTCGATATCGGGTCAGGCCCTGGAAGGTACTCTATAGAGATGCTGAAGAGGGGTTACAAAGTCACCCTGGTTGACCTGAGCGAAGCGCTTTTGGAGGTGGCCGAGAGGGAAATCGCCGCCAGAGGCTTACGTGCTGAAGGAATCTTTCAGGGAGACGCCTGCAATCTCGGTTTTCTGGACGACGCTCAGTTTGATGCGGCGTTCTTGATGGGCCCCATGTACCATCTGATTCGGCGAGAGGACAGGCTGAAGGCCCTGGGTGAGCTTCGCCGGGTACTGAAGCCTGGTGGCGTGGCAGTAGTAGCCTATCTCAATTCCTGGGGAATCATAAGGGCTCTTCTGACGGAAAGTCCATGCTATTATGAGAGCACAGAGAAAATCCTTGCACTTACCCGGGAGTTCATCAACGAAGGACATCCAGAGGGAGGTTTCACCGAGGCGTACTTCACTATTCCCCCAAAGGCCGCCGCAGAATTGCAGGAAGCAGCCTTCACTATCCTGAGCTGTGCTGGCGCAGAAAGCTATGCCTCAGGATGCATCGAACCTTTGGCCAGAATGAGCCAGGAAAACCCCGGCGCTTACAAGAACGTCCTCGAGACTGCGGCAGCGCTCTGCGAGGAACCCCCCTGGCGTGACTCGACTGAACACCTTCATTTTGTTGTGAAGAAATGAAACAAGGGCACATGAACCGGGTCACTGCGGTAACACATGCTCCCGGTGAAGGTTATTTAGCGTAGCTGGCGAAGCATAGTATCTCAGGATGCGTCATCCTTCTCTCGACAGCCGGTTGCATCCCGAACTCCTGGCCACGCCCGTCGATATTCTGAAGAGGCGGGTATAAGACCTGCATCACGGTATCTCACCGGCTGACCGGTCTTCGCGGTGTTGACAGAATAATGGTGATGGATAACGGAACCATCGTTTAATGTGGTTCTCACGAAGAGCTCCTGGCAAGAAACGGGTTATATGCCCGCCTTTACAATGAGCAGACCCGGCAAACGACAACCGCCGCAACTAAAGCCGCTGCCGATGTCAACAGCCAGGCCGTTGGGGGGACGGTGGATGATCTCCACATGAAGACGATGACCGGGCTGCACCAGAGAAAAGCCTGCTTGAGCCGGGTGAGCCCTAAGCCACTCCCTCGGCGAGAGCTTCCACCGGCGGGACCGACCACAATTCTCCCCCGTAAAAAGGGAGGAAGCTGTGCCTCGCAAGTGGCTCTCACAATCTATGCACATGTGTTCCCTTTGTGGTAGAATATGGGACACCCGGTGCTAACTGCCATCGGCGCCTACCGCAGATGGCAGCAACAGCCGGAAAGATACCCAGAAAGATTGGGGGTTGACGGATGTGAAGCTGAACAAGAAAGCGGTTTCGAAGTGGCTCGCAGTCGCAGGCGTCGGGGTGTTGATTGTACTCATACTTGTGACTGGCTTCCGCCCCGGCACGGCTACCGCAAAACCGGATAAGAGGTATCTCATCGGGTACAGGGAGCGTGTCGACGAGAGCCTCATAAGGGCCCATGGAGGTCAGCTAATACGTACCTATAAAACGATCCCTGTTGTAGCAGCGCGCCTGCCCGAGGCGGCCGTTTCGGCCCTGAGCAGGAATCCTCAGATAGCTTATGTAGAGCCCGATGGGGCCTGCTACCCGACGGCGGATACCGTTCCATGGGGCGTCTCAAGAGTCGGGTCCTACAAAGCTCAGACTCAAGCCGGATGGACGGGCGCAGGCGTCAAGGTCGCAATAATCGATACGGGCATAGATCTCACGCATCCCGACCTTCGCGTCAGGGGCGGTGTGTCGTTCGTCGAGGGATTCAGCCAGCCGTGGGACGATGTTGGCCATGGGACTCACGTAGCCGGTATCGTAGCAGCATTGGCTAACGGAAGCGGGGTTCTGGGCTGCGCTCCTGCTGTAGAGCTTTATGCGGTAAAAGTTCTTTGGGCGGGAAGTAGCTCCGACCCACCAGGGTATATGTCGGATCTGATTGCGGGCATAGACTGGGCCGCTACCAACGGGATGAACATTGCCAACATCAGCCTGAGAACCGAGTACGACAGTACAGCGGTGCACCAGGCCTGCGACGCAGCTTATGCGGCTGGGGTCTTGCTGGTGTGTGCTGCCGGGAACGAAGGAAAGGGAACCGACACGGTAGTATGTCCTGCCCGCTACGATTCCTGCATTGCCGTTGCCGCCGTTGACGCTTTGAATCTCAGAGCCAATTTCTCCTCGACCGGCCCGTCCGTTGAGCTTGCGGCGCCGGGCGTCGACGTGCAGAGCACCCTCCCGGGTGGAAAGTACGGGTTCATGAGCGGCAGTTCCATGGCTGCTCCGCATGTCAGCGGACTGGCTGCCCAGATCTGGGCGGCAAACGGGTCCCTGACTAATGGGCAGCTGAGGAATATCCTCGCCACGACCGCTGCGAGTTCCCACGATCTCGGAGCTGCGGGACGTGACGTCGAGTACGGGTACGGACTGATCTGCGGCGTAGAAGCGGCATCACTGCCGAAGTCTCTGACCTGCAGCGTTGTCACCGACAGGGATACGTACCAGATGTACGAGCCGGTCACCGTCACTACCAGTGCAATCGATCAGTGCGGTGTTGGTTTGCGCTCGGCCACGGCATCGGTCTCTGTGAGTAGTCCCCGTTCTCTCCCCTATGAAGACTCAGGAACGACCGATCAACAGGGATTGTGGGCAACAGTGTTCATTCCAGATTGGCCTGGCTCCTACACAGTGGACGCATCGGTATGCAAGGAAGGGTACGGGAGCGACTCGGCGAATTGGTCCTTCGAGGTGACCTTCGAGATCTTGCCTTAGGGCGGGTAATGCCGCGGGGTGGTGGGCACAGAAGGCCACCACCCCGGGTTGCTCCCGTTACCTCAGGTTTCAAGAACCTTCGAACATTCTCCAACTTGCGTCCTGTACAATTTCGCGAAGTAACCATTTTCCTCTACGAGGTGTTGAAACGTCGCGTACTCAACGATCTCGCCGTGCTCGAATACGAGTATGTTGTCAACCCAATCAAGGTTCGTAACCCGGTGCGTCGCCAGCACGACGGTCCTTGTACCCTTACATGCCCTGATCCCTCGATATATGATGCTTTCGTTCTCGGCGTCCAGGTTGCTGACCGGTCCGTAATACCTCCGGCGATTCTTCACCGCACCTGGCAAGCGCGTTCAGGTCATCCATGATGCTCTCGAACTTCCGTTCTGAGATAACTCTCCTCTGAAGCAGTTCCTGTGCTACCTGAGTAAATTCGGCAGGAAGCTTTACCTGTTGTCCGGGTGCAAAGAGCTCGGTGTCCGCGTTGACTTCCCTCGCCAGGAAAGTCACACTAAGCTCCAGTAGTTCGTTCCGCTCATGAGCTGAGATTAGGCGCAAGTCGAACAAACGGTATACTGTGCTCTGCCAGCTTGCGCGGTAGTAGGTACACAGTTCCAGCACCGCTCGGCTCACGTCACGAAGCTCACCCATTAATCTGGGGAATAGCTCTCCCACACCTTCGGCGGGCAGGAGAAATGCCGCGGCGAACTCGTTAGCCTCCCTCTCCCGTTGGTCGTGCGACGGAAGCTCAACCGTGCAGATCCACGTATTCAGGTCTCTGTGGAAATGGTGGTGGCAGAGCTCATGCGCGAGCGAAAACCGCTGGTGGCCGATGGTATGCATCCGGTTGACAAGCACGAGTGCGTAGGGGTCGCTTCTCATGTAGACCGCTGATACTTTGTCGGACATGGCAACATGTGCGACTAAGATATTCTCCCGGCTGAGGAGCCTTTCAAAGGCCTGATCAGTGACAGGTTCAACGACCGATCTGAGAATTCCCTGGGAAACCAGCCTTTCTCTTGTCAACGCCGGCGTGATTTTGACCCTCTAGCGCCGGTCAAGAATTGACCCCCCTGCCCTCAAGCCTTCGGACCTGAGTACACTCCGGCGCGTGCTTTCTCTCTTAGCCTGTAGCTCTCACCTCGAATGTTGATGATGTA
>DYEQ01000005.1 GCA_020725645.1 Candidatus Fermentithermobacillaceae bacterium
ATGAGAAATCGCCGGCGCTTCATTTTAACGGGCGATCCACCGAGCCTCACCAACCCGCCGCAGGGATGCCGCCTGCATCCCAGGTGTCAGTTTGCCGTGGAACGGTGCAGAGTGGAAGAGCCTGAGCTGAGAGATTACGGGTCGGGACATCTTGCCGCGTGCCACAGAGTAGGTGACCTTGACCTGGGCTCTGCTATGTGACTATGACGACTTAGGGAGCCTGGTTCGCTGGGTAGTAGGTATCTGGCTGATTTCCCTGGTCGTCCGAAAGCGGCACTGAGGATGTGGTCACCCGCTGCTTCTTCATATGGAACACGTTGCCGATGGAGACGTCATAGTGGAAGTGGAGAATGAGTACCGAATTGGGAGGCAGGGGGATGGAACGTCTTAATAGCTGGCCGTATTTCAGGGCAGTCGTACTCGGATCGCTGGTTCTGATCTTGGTAGTCAACGGGATGATGTTCGCATCGCTGCGGAGAGAGATCGCGGATATAGAAAGGAGGCCTGTTTTTGCATCCTGCACGTCCTCGTCGCTTTTCGGAGACGTCCCACCGGATGGTGTTTATTCGGTCGACGTGCACGTTGATCCCAACTCCTATAGCGACGGTAAGGTTCAAGTGGCCGTTTTAGCTACGCTGACGCAGAAGATCCCCGGTTCGGAGGTGCTTCTGCTTTACCGCTCGAAAGAGGCTTCGTTCTGTCAGGAGATCCCCATGGTACGCGAGGACGGCATCCTTCAGTATTCCGCCTCGTTTATTACATCAACCACGGATGAAATCGAATACCGGTTGGCTGAGCGGGTCAAGGGAGAGATAGTTCATGCCACCCGGCCTAAAGTGTACGACCTGGTTCATCTGGTGGGTACGGGGGACGTATGGATGTACTATACAAAGAAACAAGGGTCAAGCGACATTACGTGGTCCTTTGTACAGAAACCGGTGCCTCAGGTGGTCGATTTGCAGATAAAGGAGATTACCCTAAAAGTAAATAAGACCAAACCCGAATCCTTCACCTTATCTCAAGCTGAACAGCCGGATGGCACTTTCAGCGTCACTTTCAACGACGACGGGTTCGAATCCATGCAAGTAACCGTGGTGTATAAAGACGGACAGACGCGGACGGCGCTTTATCTTTCGGGAACTGATATCCAAAATCCCATCATAAAACGCTGAGGCGAGCTGTGCTGGTAGGTGGCATGGTGATCCTGAGCTCTGGCACCACTGCGTGCGTCGGCTTAGTGGCCGAGAAGGGCATATCACATGACATCCCGGAGGCTCAGACTGGTTCTGTTCCCTCGCTTAGTATTCTCACGTACTGGTCATAAGCAAAGATCCTATTACGCCTCTTGCCAGTGAGCTCACGGGCTACGCCGAGATCGAGCAGTACATTCATCCCATTCGCCGCCGCAGGAAAGGAAAGCCCCGTCCGCCGGCATATCTCCCCGAGTGTGATAAGCGGTCGCTGGCGCATGGCAGCGTGCACGCGCAACGCGGAACCGGCGGCGCGGCCGCTCTCCTGAATGCGACTGGCGTCGGTGCCGAACAGTTCTACCAAGCGTAGCACCGTTACGACGGCACCTGCGGCGGTGGAACGAACCGGGCGTTCCCTGGTCGGGTACCGCCAATCCAGTTCTGCGATCGGCGGAACTCGCCCGGCAGTTTATCGCTCCCCCGGCCCCGCGAGAGGAGCTTGGCATGTACCTCACGAATCAGCCGGTTCGAAACGGGGAATCCGCCCTTTAGCCGCTCAAGCCCGTGCTCCAACGCCGCTACGTAATTGGACACTTCCACCACATCGTCCATGGGGACGCCGGGTGCTTCTTCCAGCTCGAACAGCAGGAGATCGGAGAGGGAGGATTGAGTGCCCTCGATTTGCGAGGAAAGCAGAGCCTCCTTCCGAACATATGCGTAAAGGAAGAGATGTGGATCCGGCAGCAGGGTGGCGACGCTGTCGAGGCGCCCCAGGGCCAGGAGGGCTCGCTCGAGGAGAACCTGGGGCGGGCCTGTCCAGGACAACCGGAGGCTCAGGAGGGAGCGGGTCCGGCACAAACGACCGCACCGTTTCGCTCCCGACGCGCGTGATCTCGTAGTGCCCTGTCAGGCCTCTCTTCACGACGAATCTCCTGACGTTTCCTTATTCAGCTTTACCCAAAACAAAGTAGATTATTCAGCGGTAAGCGGTCAACGCTTAATAACCGAGACCGGGCGGGCTTCCTGCGAGAGGGCGGATACAGGAGTGCGGATACCCTGCGCTGGAGGTGAGAGGAAATGAGCGTGAGTCTGGAAGACTTTGTAGAAGCGTTGCGCGACTTTTCGGACCTAGTATTCGAATACCGCGGCAAGAAGCATTCTCGCTCGATGGGGCTTATTCGGCTTCGGAATTCAACGGAGCCGGTCAAGTCTTTCGAACCATTGACGAGCTGCTCGACGAGTGGGCGATAGATGGTAAACGGCTCTGTGAGATAATGTCGGAGGTAGGGATGATCATGTGGTAATACATACGTGCTTTGCGCTGCAGGAAAGGCTTTACGTTCAGTGGGGCTATCGGCCGGCAGCTAACACGAGCGGTTGGTATCGGTATGAAAGCGGTCAAGCAGGGCGTCTCCCTACGTAACAGATTCGGAACGGGCCAACGTGCTGTGTGGTCCGGCCTGCCTCTCCTAATCATTGACTTGAACGGAGCAGCTGTCCCCTGTGGAGGATGCGTCCCTGTATCTTAAGGGGGATCCCAATCCAGGTGCCATTTTCAGCACGCATCATTGCCTGGATGTGAAGGTGGGGTTCCGAGCTGTTGCCACTATTCCCAACTTGAGCTAGAACCTGCCCCGCATCTACTCGCTGGCCTTCGTGGACTACGATAGAACCCTGCCGGAGGTGGGCCAGGAGAAGCCTGATGCCGTCGACGGTTTCCAGTATCACGTGGTTTCCGGCCGGGTTATCCCGATCACTCTTGCCGATATCCATATCTGGTAGACAGTCTACGGCGCTGATGACAACTCCCTGGGTTGGGGACACGACTGTGCTGCCCCAAGCGGCGTAGGATTCAAGGTGAGATCCTGGACCGGAGCAGCTGCGACCCGCCGAGTTCAGTCGAACGAAATCCAGGCTATACCGCTGTTCGATGACCGAGTAGTGGTGGTTCACCAATATCGACCCGCCGCCTTGGGCGACGTACCAAACACCGTCGGAAAAGGGCGACCCCAGGGCCACCGCCTGGTACGCCGGCATGTTGATGGCCGTACCCGGGATAACGACCGCCATGACCACGCCGGCAACGGTCTTCACCCAGTCGAACGTGGTGAACGAAAGCAGATCTTTGATGCCGGAGGACCTTCTTACGGCTGCAAGAACTCTCGTGAGGCTTGCAATCGCCAGCAAAACCACTGTGGTCGATCTTGCGTAGTAGCCGAGTTTATACCACGGATAGGCCAGATTGAAAAACACCGCGTAACCGAGAATCAGAACTGCTTCAGATAAGAAGGTTTTCGGGGCGACCGGGGAACGCCTCCAGAATGCCCATAGCCCAGTGCCTGCAAGGACGAGCGCCGGGCCCAAGGTGGCTATCAGTCCAATGACGTGCATGCTGTTACCACCTCAGAAACCAAGGATCAGGTCAGAGCGGATCAGGGCTCGCTTCCATCATGATACATATTGGTTCAAAGCGACCTTGCGAACAACCCCCCGCCAACTGGGTGAGGTGCGAAATCTCCCGCAGGCGCATCTCCCGGTTCAGTCGTTCTACTCGGTTCATCGTACAGAGACGCTTCCGGTAGGGCTCCGGAAGAGCCATAACCGCCCTGGCGTCGTCAAACCCTGCCTCCAGACGTTCTACGGCCTCCGGAGCACGCCCGCCGTAAGTCCGTAAAAGGTTATCTTCAGCCCTCGCGCCGTCTCCAAATCAGGAGCATCAAATACCAGTCGCAGACGCTGGTAAAACTTCTTCTCCAGCAACTTGGGGCAGGCATCGAGAATTGTTGTGGATGAAGTGCGTTTGACATCGCTGCGACGTCGGTCCCTGGAAACAAGTTTGGACCGCCTCCACAACGGTGGGGACGAGTTGACCACACCAAGACCTGGGGCAGGCAGGCCCCGCCCGCTGCCGAGAGGGATCCCGGTCGCTGAGGGATGGTTAAGCGAGCGGTACTGAGTGGGTTGGCAGGTACCCCACTCGCGAATGCCAGTATATCGATTACCTGGTCGTTGACACCGGGCACCTCAATTCGAATCAGGCCCAAATATGCGGGTGGGCTTTTATGTTAGCGACTGAACAAGGCAGTTAATAACAAAAAGACAACCCAGTTTGCGACCAGTGACTGAAGGTTAATGAGCCAGTGAAAGACTACTGCGCTAACGGCATTACGTGAGCGACAGTATACGCCTCCCAAAACCGTTCCAATGTAGAAAACCAGTCCTACCTTGATGGCTGCTGCAACGTACTTGTGCCAAGGGTGGAGAAACGGCACGCTTAGTACCCCTGGAAGATGGGCGAGGGCGAAAACCCCTGAAGTTAACAGGACCACTCTGGTGAGATTTGCTTTTTTGAACAACTTGCGCTCTAGTAGTTCGAGGGCCGTAATCCCGGTTACACGAAAGATCAGTTCCTCAAACACGTTACTGATAACCCATTTCAACGGGAAAGGGGGGTGCGAGCCCGCAAACCAATGGGAATACGCAGTGGGTATGGCAAGTACGAGCGCGATGCCGCCAAAAATCAACAAGACCCTCGAGTAGCGCCTCAAATCAGCAAGGGCCTCTCTCCAGTCGAGAACCACTCTGGTCTTCGTCAGATAATGCAAGAAGATGCAGAGCATCGGAATCACGCCGTACCACAACACAAAATTCAGCCCAGTTCGGGAAAACAACATCGCCAACAGTGCAGCGGCAGATCCACAAACCACGACTCCGTACGCGAGGTAGTCCAGATAATTGACACCGCGATCGGTATTCATCTTGTCTCTTCCTTCCGTCGATCAAGTCCGAAATGTAGCGTAAGAGCAGCACCTGGTAGATGGTCGTGGCTCCCATACCGCCTGTAGTCGGAAGTTGACGCTTGACATTTCGGTTCTTCCCATACTGGGCTTCCACCTCCAATACTCGGACATGTCGAAATAACGGCGCCCGGTAGTCCGGTGCTCGTCTATTCCCAGGAGCACCGCACCCAGCAACCGGAATGCGGAGTCTCAGTTGGAAAAGATGCGAATCACTCGCCGCCGCCGACGGATTTCCTAGTTCAGCCGTTCCAATCTCAAGACTCGCTGCCCCCGATCACTAGGCCAAGCATCTCACGATAACCGTCCGGTTGCTTCCTGTGGCGACCAGCACGCTGCAAAGACGAACCGTGCCGCCCTTCGCACCCGGATAACAATGGCAGCCACAAGGGATACAGCTCCTCACCCAGGTTGCGCTCTTTCCAACGGCTCAACTCGCCGTTCGCTTTCGTCGCAAGCGGTCTCGCCATCCTGCGTGCCCCTTCTGCACTCCAGCTCGCTCCCACTCGCTCCATCCGCCTGGCCATGTGATGGTAGATCTGACCATCTATAGCCCCAAGGCTTTCAATCTCCCCGGATTCCTTCATGCCGTCCCAGTTGGCTAGCAAGTGCCGTCTGACGTTGATAACCTCTTGCCGGCTCGACCCCCTAACTCTCTTTTGCGCCTCTTTTAGACACCCCTTCACGCGCTTTACATCGTTGTCCGCAAGCCTTTTGCAATGTACACTGCCTTGTTAGGGATGACGGCCTTGCTCGGCTAGTTGAGGGAGCGTGGGCTCCAGCCAGGGTACCGGCTATTACCGGTTCGTACCAGAGCAGTATATCCGTGGGATATGTCTTGCGTCGCATCGTCCTTGGGTCGAGGGAGGAAATCTAGATTGCGGCCGGCAGAAATATCGCCCCCTAAGAGTTGCCACGGACGCGCTTAGTTGGTCCGCTGCCTGCCGCTGATGGGCGTGATTTAAGGTCCCATGAGTCCTCGAGCTATTAGGTATTCCTCGTAATCCTGGCGGGAGAGCGGGCAATCTATCAGGTTAAGGAATTCAGACTTGGACAAGTAACACTGTTTCGACATCCTTCCCAGTAAATAATCATTCAGGGTACCAGACCTACCGAGACTTGTCTTTGTAAAAACAGAGGTTTCTTTCTCTTTAGGGAATGATAGATAAACTTACGATGGTCGTTATCGGACCTACGAAAACCCTTACGCTGCAGCGCGTTCTCTACTTCTCTTTGGGAACGTTGAGCCATTAGTAGATCCGGGCCTCCCTGACCATACTTCTGAGACGTCTTTTGAGTTCCATTGCATCTTTTGAAAGCTGGTCATCATCCGCAAGCGCATATTCTTTCCACAGCCAGATAAAATCTGCGGCAAGTTCGTCAATTGCTTGGTCGCGCGTGGCTCCGGAACAGCAAAGATGTAGCTCAGGAATTTCCAGCAATACTTCATGCCCGTCAAACTTGGGGGTCAGTTCAATGGGTTGCTCAAAAATAAGGTACCCGTATTTTGTCTCGACCTTATCGATGCGAACGGCATTGAGGTCCATAACTCTCAGCTCGCTTACGGTGATAATCCTCTTGGGTTCACCGTCAGGCTGAAGTTCTATTAAGCCAGCCACATGAATGTTATGCCCCAGATTATCTTTGAGAAACCGTTCGTGACGAGGACTGTAGTTGAATTCAAGGACACAATGGCTGGGGTCATAGCGCGTCGATTGTCCAGTTGAACCCTCACTAATTTGCCGCTAACGATACCAGACCAATTCATAGGCTCGCTTTACTGAGGTTGGTACTCGCCCCTTTTTTCGGCCAGTAGCTTGTAGTTCCGCATACGCCAGTACATATACACTATCTTGGATACCGCGGAGGATATTTATCAAGAGAGGTACGGGTACCTGCCCTTCCTCCACCAAAGCACCGGAAAGTTCCAAGTGGAGAACATTTTCAGGGACAATCTTCTTTTTCATATCAGTTTCTCCATTTGGTTCTCACGATTCTTTCTCCACCATTTCAACTCCTTCTCGGAGTTTCCCATATGCCGATCCGCAGCTTCAAGGTCGTTCTCGTGACCCCGGGCTGGCGTCGTCCCTTCTCATTGGCCGGGCTGAGCGCAGGGAAGGCGAATTGGCTAGACTCTTCCTCGGTGAATTCGTCCATTTTATGCTTAGAGTCTTCCTGGGCGAATTCCTGCATTTCAGGAGGCAACTGCTCCAGAGGTCTCACCGGCATTGCTCCTGTGGGCGATCTTCTACCCGCTCAAAAGTTGACATACCAGGGTCACGAGCTTGGCGTCACACTCCTGCTGCGCCTCAGCTCGAAGCGGCTGCACAAGACCGGTGTGCTTTACCTTTGTTTCCAAAGCGCTTGACGTGCAGCATCCGACGGTTAATTCCTTAGGCTGGATAAAGGGGTAGAGGCAACACCTAAGGCTATCCCGTACACCGCAGGTTATCATACGCGAGCTACGTCCATTAGGAACGATACTGATAACAACTGTTATAGCATTGACACCTGACACGCGATCCATATATGATCCTCCTGTACAAGCTATCCTGTATTGCTAACTCATACTGATGGAGGAAAAAGTGCAGCGTATACCAAGTAATTACCGCGATCGCATCCGACAGCTGCGGGCGAGGTTAGGTTTAAGTCAAAAACGGTTCGCGGAGCTTCTAGGCGTCTCTTTTGCCTCGGTGAACCGCTGGGAGAACGGACAGACGCGTCCCAACCGCTTGGTGTGGGGCCAAATCTTGAAGCTGGAGATGCAAGCCGCAGCTGATTCGGGCAAGTTCGCGTCCATTAACGGTAACTTGACGGAGGAACCGTATCGCGTGGCGGAACAAAAAGCAGCTTACCGGCTATCTGACAGACTGGCGGAGGTAGGTGAGCCGGGTGAACTCGATTTTACAGCCCCGCCTGAGGTGGTTCGTTTGCTGGTCGAAGCGGAACGGCTTGCCTATGGCCATCTTTTCAGCCCGGCGTTCGCTGCCGAAACATCGCTGATCGACCCCCTACCGCACCAACGCATTGCGGTCTACGACTATATGCTCCCACAGCCTCGCCTGCGGTTTTTGCTGGCCGACGACGCCGGGGCTGGCAAGACTGTCATGGCCGGCCTTTACATCCGCGAGATGCTCACCCGGCGCCTGATCCGGCGCGTGTTGATTGTTACCCCGGCGGGCCTGGTCGGAAACTGGTGGCGGGAACTGGGCAAGCTGTTCAACCTACCGTTCAAAATAGTGACCGGGGCTGACTCCCGTGCTGGCAATCCCTTTACCGGCCCGGGTAGCGACCTAGTGATCGTCAGTGTGGACACGCTCTGTGGTGCACCGACTTTGGCACGTCTGCGTGATCCTGCCGTAGAACCCTATGACCTTGCAGTTTTCGACGAAGCCCACAAGCTATCGGCCGAGCGTAGTCCTGACTTGAGCGTGCGTAAAACCGACCGCTACCGCCTGGCGGAAGCCATCGCAGGAGCCTCGGATGATCCGGGCTGGATGCTTCCCTGGAGTTGTCACCACTTGCTGCTACTTACGGCCACGCCCCATATGGGTAAGGATTTCCCCTACTTCTGTTTGTGGCGGCTGCTAGAGCCTGAGGCGCTAAGCACCATGGAGGCCTTCAACGCTTACCCGCCGGAGGCGCGACGGCGCCACTTTATCCGGCGGACCAAAGAGGAACTGGTGCGCTTTGACGGCACCCCAATCTATCCTAAGAGGGAGTCCTACACCCTGAGCTACGACTTGAGTCCGGCTGAGCAGCGCCTATACGACGAGGCTACCAGCTACATCCGTACGTATTACAACCGCGCTCGGATTTTGAACCGGTCAGCCGCCCGGCTGGCCATGAGCGTCTTCCAGCGCCGGTTAGCCAGCAGCACGTACGCCCTGTTGCGTTCGCTCGAGCGGAGACTGGAGAAGGTCGACAGATTGATCGAAGACATTCGGAGCGGCCGGCTCAGGGAAGACGAACTCATCGCCATTCAGGGTAGAATCGACAGGGTGAGCGATGTTTTTGAACGGATGACTGCCGACGAGGAAGACCCAGAAGAGGGGCGGGAGCAAAACGAGGTAGCTGAGGATCAGCTTCTGGGCGGGGTGGTAGCCACATCGCTGGCGGAGCTACTGGTGGAACGAGAGCAGGTAAGAGACCTACTTGGGGTTGCGCACCAGGTGCTCACCGCCGGCGAAGAGGCGAAGTTTGAAAAGCTGCAAGAAGTATTGCAGGACAACCGTTTCCAGGGTGAGAAGATGCTGATTTTCACAGAGCACCGTGACACCCTTGATTTCCTAGTCCGGCGTCTGGAGGCCTTGGGTTACGCGGGAAGGGTCGCGTTTATCCACGGGGGTATGGACTACGCGGAGCGCGAGGCGCAGGTGGAGTTCTTCAGAAAGCCGGCGCATGAGGGTGGTGCTGACTTGATGGTGGCTACTGATGCTGCCGGTGAGGGGATCAACCTTCAGTTCTGCTGGCTGATGGTCAACTACGATATTCCGTGGAACCCTGCGCGTTTAGAGCAACGGATGGGGCGCATTCACCGGTATAAGCAAATGCACGACCCAGTGCTGATCTTCAATCTGGTAGCTGGAAAGACCCGCGAGGGTAAAGTACTCAAAAGGCTTCTCGAAAAACTGCAGCAGATCCGGCGCGAACTCGGGTCGGACAAAGTATTTGATGTCATCGGAATGCAGTTGGAAGGGGTATCGCTTAAGGATTTAATCCTCCAGGCAGTGGTCGACGAACGCGAAGACGAGGTAGTTCAAGAGATTGACAGCCGTCTTACCTCGGAACAGTTCAAAGCCCGCGTCAAACAGCGGGAGAAGCTACTCGGCACCGGTGGTGATGTTGCTCTTCACCTGCCTGAGCAACGGGCAAAGTTGGAACAGGAAACGCTCCGTCGCTTGCTTCCAGGGTTTGTCCGGCGCTTCCTTGAGAGGTCTGCGCCCCTGTTACACATAGGTATTGAAGGCGACCTGGGAGGCTACTTTTCCTTTAAAGCGCTGCGGCCCGGCGCACTCGACGCTCTGTGGCCCGTCCTGGAAATTTATGACCCTGCGACGTGGGAGCGTTTGACCGTTTATAAACCGGCTGAGGGCGAGCCGGCAATCTTCCTGCATCCCGGCGAACCGCTCTTCGATCGTTACTGTTCGCTGGTACGCGGGCGATTTTCGGATTTGGCGCGAAGAGGCGGGGTATTCGTCGACCCGTATGCACAGCGCCCCTATTTTTTCCACGTGGCCTTGTTACGGGTGGTACGGCAGGCCGACCCGACGCTTCCCGAGGCTTTCGGCCGCGAGGAGCTCGTGGAGGTACGTCTCGTGGGGTTGCGGCAGGACGAGACCGGGGTGATCAAAGAGTGTCCGGTGGAGCACCTGATGCTCTTGCGCGGTGCCGAAAG
>DYEQ01000105.1 GCA_020725645.1 Candidatus Fermentithermobacillaceae bacterium
CAAAATCTGGAGGTCGTCCTCGGGGTTCACGATGCGCCGGTCACCGGAGCCTATGTCCACTACGGAGATAGATATTCCCAGGGCGAATCCGTGTTGCCCATGGAGTGCGCCGGACAGGACCCGGATTTCCGGTACTTCCGGGCCGTCATCCCCTCGGATACGCGGCGGGTTAGGTACCTTTTCCGGGTTGAGCTTCCTGAAGGGATTGTATGGTTCGGGGAATCGGGGACATCTGAGAACAAAGAACGCACAAGACCCTTTCAGTTCCCCTATATCTGCGAGGCGGACCTGCTTTTACCTCCATCGTGGCTCGGAGGAGTCACTATATACCAGATATTCCCCGACAGATTCTTTAACGGAGACCCGTCCAACGACCCACCCGGGGTAAGACGCTGGGATGAAGAGCTCGGGACCGGACCGGGGGCAAGCGTGTTTTACGGTGGAGATCTCGAAGGCATCGTTCAGAAGCTCGACTACGTTGAAAAGCTCGGCGCAGGGCTTGTATACCTTACACCCGTGTTCACGGCGCCTTCCTCCCACAAGTACGACGTGAGCGACTACGAGCACGTCGACCCCTGCTTCGGCGGAGACGAAGCTCTCAAAAAGCTTTCCTGGGAGCTTCACAAAAGAGGCATGAAGCTCATGCTGGATGTGCCCTTTAACCATTCGGGGAAGGAATTCTTCGCCTTTAAGGACGTTGTAGCTAAGGGCGAAAGATCGGCCTACCGCGATTGGTTTGAAATCCGGGATTTCCCGGTGAAAACAGGTCCTGAGCACAATTACGAGACCTTCGGAACGGTGAGTTCCATGCCGAAACTCAGGACCTCCAATCCGGAGGTCAGGCGCTACCTTCTCGATGTGATCTACCGGTGGACGAGGGAGTTCGATGTCGACGGCTGGCGTTTGGATGTAGCTAACGAGGTGGACCACGATTTCTGGCGGGAGTTCAGGAAGACGGTGCGGAGGGCAAATCCCGAAGCTTTTATCCTGGGGGAGATATGGCATGACTCCCTGCCGTGGCTTTCGGGGGATCAGTTTGACTCCGTCCTGAACTACCCCTGGCGGGAGCTGGTCCTGTCGTTCTTTGTTCGTAAGGAACGAAGTCCGGCGGAGTTTGGAATGGCGCTGACCTCGCTTTTGATGAGGTATCCTTCCCCGGTAAACGCCACCCTGGTGAACCTCTTGGGAAGTCACGACACCCCGAGGATAATGACCCTGGCGGGCGAGGACGAGAAACTCGTCGAACTCATGGTGGCCTTTTTGTTCCTGTTTCC
>DYEQ01000106.1 GCA_020725645.1 Candidatus Fermentithermobacillaceae bacterium
GTAGTATCAACCGAAACCACTGAATCTATCCCCTCTGCTGCAGCAGAATAGTAGAGCTTCGCCTCGTTGCGTCCTTTGATCTCGTCAGGGACCCGGCCACTAGTATTCCCGAAACTCGACATCTCTGTGCCGTGGGCAGAACGTTTAGCGAGTCTTACGGGGTCGCTCGAAGACTGCGGAGCAGTTGAGGATCCCAAGCGCGACAACGAGCTCCATTCTTCGAGTACATAAAAACAGGGCGCTCCTCGCGGAGCGCCCCGGATCGACCTTGTATGCCGGCACTAGCCGATAGGAATCCCCAACCAATTTGAGAGCAGGAACGAGAGCCTTTGCAGGAACAAACTGATACGGCCCTGTATCGTATTGCCGAACGCCGTCCCGAGGGCCACCATCAAAACCAGCCGGCCGACCTTGCCGCCCACCGAGATCACCGGGGATTTCTTGCCCACGGTGAAGAAGAAGTACATGAAAGCGGTGAGCAGTAGCAAGAAGAAGATCACGTCGTTGACGTTCGTCAGCGGCCTCATGCTGTCAGCCAGCTGCTGCATGGGGCTCCTCGGAGAAACCGCTATCACACCGCCAAGACCCCAACCGACTTCAAGAGCGATTGGGTACCGGGCGAGCCACTGCACTTTGCCCGGCAAGTACCTGCAGTAGTAGAGGAGACCCAGGAGTCCGAACACGATATAGTAGTACTGGTGTCGCTCGATGATATACGTCTTGATCCTGGGGATCAGGTAGCCGTGCCAATAATACGCCACCGAATACGACGTATACAGAGCGACCAGGGAGAACTCAGCCAGGCGCCAGAAGGGGTTCTCCTTATACAGGTACGAGTACACGGCCAACGTACAAATGGCCATGAGCCAAACCTGAGGATCTCTGGTCACGTGCACCGAATTTCACCTCCTTTGTTCAATCCGGGCCTCAAGCTTGGCCCTTCTTCCGCAGCTTGCTGACATACCCGATGTTCCCGAGCACAATGAGGACTATGATCCACAAATGACCCAGAGACTGAGCGTCCATCTTCTTTACGGTAGAACCGCCGCCCCAGAGGAGGACCTCATACTGAGCAGCTCCGGTCATACCGAGAAGATTCCCTTTGACCTGACCGGATCGGACCAGAGGAACGATCTCGGCAGCTTGCACCGCCACGTTGCCCACGTACAGAGGCCATCCGACGAAGTAGTTGGTGTACGTCGGAACCCCAGGAGAACCGGCCGAGAAAATCATGACCGGCATGTCGGGGGTCCACTGCTTCACCCGCTCCATCAACGGCAGCTCCGAGAACTTCTTGCCGAGATGGTCCGTTTCAGCACAGGCATTCCAGAAGTCGACCTGCATCTGTCGCCACGTAGTCGTCCCGCCGGCCTTCCAACCGACGTAAACCCAGTCCGTTCCGTATTCAGCAGAATAACCATCTTTCTTGGCCTTCTCGGCGGCAGCCTGGCATAC
>DYEQ01000029.1 GCA_020725645.1 Candidatus Fermentithermobacillaceae bacterium
CACGAAGGGTGGCAACCCAGGACGCCCGGGAGCGATGAGTACGAACTGGTCAACAAGTCACACTACCTGGAGACAGACATGCAAGGCGAGGACTTCTGGGATAATGCCAGCCGCCATCTTTGCAGCGTGTACGACATAGACGAGAAGACTCTGGTGATAATCAACGGGGACCGGGCGAAATGGATCCGCAAGGGTGTCGAGTACTTCCCCAAAGCCATCTACCAGGTAGACCGGTACCACCTGAAGAGGGAGTTAAGGGATCTACTACGTGATACCCGGCATCTGGAAAAGGGGCTTGCTGCGGTCGACGGCAGCAACGTCCAGGAACTCGCGGAAGTGCTGAGGAAAGTCCGAGGAGAGGTGCAGGATCCCGTTCGAGTTGCAAAGATAGACGATTTGTTGGCTGCCATCCGAGAGATGCCCGAGGCCTTCAGAGACTACCGGGCGCGGCTTGCGGAGATGGGCTACGACATTCGAGGGATGAGGGGAATGGGAGCGACGGAGTCAAACGTGAACAAGTTTTCTTTGCGGTTGAAAAAGCGCGGCCAGAGTTGGAACCCCGAAGGACTCAAGGCGATGATTCACTCGATGGTGAAGTATTTCGAGGACAAGCTTGACCGGTGTGCAGAGCATGTGAGCCGGCTACATAACCTTCTAAGCGAGGAGAAAGTCGAGAAAACGACGGAGGAGATCGTCTCGAAAGTGACCACCGAAATCTACGAAGCCAAACGCGGCGGGGTGCCGCTGCTCAATGTAGGAACCAGCCGGTCGGGCGGGTTATCCAAAGTCCTAAGGCGTATCGTCTTACCAGATCCTGCCATAACATAATTCCCAATACATGGGGGCATGGCTTCTCACCCACAACCGCTTGACAGACAGCAAGGCTTTTCGTTCCTTGATTCCGACCGCTGGCATGGATATAATGGCAGCATAGCCCAGGTATAACTCGGTTTACTCCTTAAAAATGACCTGTCAAGGGCCGGGCTTCGCTGGTTGTGCGTTTCATCTATGAGCTTCTGCGAGAGGGTGAAGATATGAGGTCTTCGAGAATGTTCGGAAAGACTCTCAGGTCGAAACCGGCCGAGGCCGAGATGCCGTCCCATGAGCTTTTGCTCCGGGCCGGCATGATAGCGAGACTGGCCGCCGGGATTTACAATTACATGCCCCTGGCCTGGCGGGTTGTCCGCAAGATCGAAAACATCATGAGGGAAGAGATGGACGCCATCGGGGGCCAGGAGATAAACATGCCCGTGGTTCATCCGGCTGACCTTTGGAAAGAGTCGGGACGATACTTCGATATCGGCCCCGAGATGGTGAGGTTTCGCGACCGGAGCGGCAGAGACATGGTCCTCGCCATGACCCACGAAGAAACCGTTACGGACCTCGCCAGACGGTTCGCCGGTTCCTACAGGGACCTTCCCTTCATGGTTTACCAGATACAGACGAAGTTCAGAGATGAGCCGCGTCCCCGGGGAGGGCTGGTGAGGGTCAGGGAGTTCGTGATGAAAGACGCATACAGCTTCCACAGGGATGCATCGGACCTCGATAGATACTACGAAGACGTCTGTACCGCTTACCGGAATATCTGTCAGCGCTGCGGCGTGCCGGTGGTCCAGGTCCTGTCGGACGTCGGCATGATGGGAGGAAGTCAGGCCCACGAGTTTATGTACGTGACTTCCCTGGGCGAAGACACCCTCGTCCTGTGCCAGGAATGCGGTTACGCAGCTAACAGGGAAGTAGCGACCGTGGCCCGGGACGAATCGGGTGACCGGTCGCACCTTCGGGCTGAAAACGCGGAGCGGCCGGGCGGGCGTGAGGGGATCTCCGGCGCGACCGGCGTGAGCGAGGGGAAACCTGAAAAAGTCGCGACCCCTGGGAAAAACACCATCGACCTCGTTTGCAGTTACCTCGGGGTTTCGCCCAAACAGAGCATAAAGACGATGGTTTACGCCATCCCGCCGAGGACGGAGGGGAGGGCGGAGGCGGGAAAGGAAAAGACCGGCTCCAAGAAACGCGAACTCGTCCTGGTTGTCCTGAGGGGCGATCTCGAGGTCAACGAAAGGAAACTGGCAAACCTCCTTAAAGTCGGAGAGGTAGAGCCCGCCTCGCCGGAAGAGATAAAGGAAGCTGGTCTCGTTCAGGGGTACATGTCCCCGGTGGTGCTCAAAGGTTTCAAAGTAGTCGCCGATCTGAGCCTCAGGGAAGACGAGGAGTATGTCGCCGGTGCCAACGAAGAGGGATACCATCTGACCGGCGTGCGCCCGGGCAGAGATTTTCCCGTCGATTATCGGGGTGATGTGATCGTCGCCAGAGAAGGAGACCCGTGTCCTCGTTGCGGGAAGCCTCTCAAATGGGAAAGGGGTATCGAGGTCGGTAACACGTTCAAACTCGGCCTCAAGTACTCGTCTTCAATGGGAGCCACCTTCCGGGACGAAGACGGGAAGGACAAGCCGATGGTCATGGGTTGTTACGGAATGGGTGTAGGAAGGCTTCTGGCTTGCGTCGTCGAAGCTAATAGGGATTCTTCGGGGATAATCTGGCCCATTACCGTGGCGCCTTATGAAATACACTTGCTGACTCTCGGGGCAAGTCCCCGGGTTCGCGAGACGGCCGAGGCCGTTTACGCGAGATGGATTCGCGAAGGAAAGGAAGTTTTGTACGACGACAGGGATGAATCGGCGGGGGTTAAGCTGAAAGACGCCGACCTCCTCGGCATGCCCATCAGGGTCCTCATATCCGATCGAACCCTCGGGGACGAGCAGGTTGAGGTGAAGCTCCGCAGGGATGAGGCGCCGAGAAGGGTCGGTCTTGGCGAGCTCGACGAAATGGTAAACCAGCTCGTCGCCGCCGAGTTTGAGAGGTTCTCCCCCGGGGCTTCCCGCCCAGCGGCGGATTATTGAAGAAAACCGGAAGATTCACACCCCGTATCTGAAATGAAAGAGGGTAGTTCACCGATGAAGTCGTCCGACAGTAAAGAATCCGTTCCCACCAGGTCTTCGGAAATACGTTCGTCGTTCCTGCGGTTTTTCGAGGAGCGGGGCCACACCGTCGTCCCCAGTTCGTCGCTGGTTCCGGCGGGGGATCCAACTCTTCTTTTCACCAACGCAGGTATGGTCCAGTTCAAAGACGTCTTCCTGGGGCTCGAAAAGCGCTCGTATACGAGGGCTGTCACATCGCAGAAGTGCGTTCGCGCGGGGGGCAAGCATAACGACCTCGATAACGTGGGCTTTACCCGGAGGCACCACACCTTCTTCGAAATGCTGGGGAATTTCTCCTTCGGTGATTACTTCAAGGAAGAAGCGATGAGGTATGCATGGGAATTCCTCACGGGGGTCTTGAAGCTTCCGCCGGACCGGCTGTGGGTCACGATATTCCGCGAGGATGACGAGGCAGCGAGATTGTGGCGGAAGGTTGCAGGGCTTCCTTCGTCCCGCATCGTCAGAATGGGAGAGAAGGACAACTTCTGGGCGATGGGGGATACCGGTCCTTGCGGCCCGTGCTCCGAACTGATTCTGGACAGGGGCGAGGAGCTCGCGTGTGGTCCTTCGTGTGGAATCGGTTCATGTGACTGCGACAGGTGGCTCGAGCTATGGAATCTCGTTTTCATGCAGTATTCCAGGGACGCCCAGGGCAACCTGACTCCCCTTCCAAGGCCCAGCATCGACACGGGTATGGGGCTGGAAAGGATCGCCTCGGTGATGCAAGGCGCCGACTCCAATTTCGACACGGACCTGTTCATTCCGATCATTCGTAGAGTCGAGGAGATTTCGGGGAAAAAAGCTGGGGAAGACGAGCCGGTTTTTCCGTACCGGGTCATAGCTGACCACATAAGAGCTTGCAGTTTCCTGGCTTGTGACGGGGTTGTTCCGTCCAACGAGGGAAGGGGCTACGTGACGAGGAGGATTCTCCGGAGAGCGGTGAGGTTCGGTCGTGCGCTGGGGATAAGCCGGCCCTTCACCGCCGAACTGGTCTCCGTCGTCGGCGCAATCATGCAAGATGCCTACCCCGAAATCCTCGCCCGTGGCAACGAAATCGGCGAGATCCTGGAAACCGAAGAGATTCGCTTCATGGAAACCCTCGAAGATGGAACCGCGCGGGCCAGGGAATTCATCGAGGAAGCTAAAGCCAATGGCGAGAAGGTCCTGAGCGGTGAAAGAGCTTTCGTCCTGTACGACACGTTCGGATTTCCCATCGACCTCACCCGGGATATGGCCAGGGAAGCCGGGATGACCGTGGACGAAAAGGGTTTTGAAGACGCCCTCGAGAGGCAAAGGGAGAGGGCGAGAGCTTCGAGGAAAGCTGAAATCGAGGAAATGGAGCGGCTTGCGGAGCTCTTAAAGGACGTCCCCCCGACGCGGTTTTGCGGTTACTCCCAGCTCGAAGCGGACGTCAAGATTCTGGCGGTGCTCAAGGATGGCGAGAAGGTTCGAAAGCTTGAGGCGGATGAAGAGGGTGTGCTCGTTTTCGATGTATCCCCCTTTTACGCGACCGCCGGTGGCCAGGTGGCTGACCAGGGGATGCTGACCCTTCCGGCCTCGCCCGGGGAGGAGTCAAGGCTTGCCGGAGTGGTGACCGACGTGAGGAAATCCCCTCTCGGCGCATACCTTCACACCGTAAAAGCTTCCGGCGAGACGCTGGTGGAAGGTCAGACGTTAAAAGCCCGGGTTGACGAAGAGAGGCGCAAGGGACTTGAGACCCATCATACTGCCACACACCTTCTACACGCCGCTTTGAGGAAAGTCCTGGGACCGGGCGCCCTTCAAAGCGGGTCTTTGGTCCTGCCGTCCAAGCTCAGGTTCGACTTCGCTCACGGTCGTGCGCTTACCCCGGAGGAACGCCGGGAAATCGAAAAGACCGTCAACAGCTGGGTAAGATCCGACCTGCCCGTGGGAATCCGGGAAATGAAACTCGAGGAGGCTAGGGCAAAAGGGGCGATCGCCCTGTTCGGTGAGAAGTACGGAGAAGTGGTAAGAGTGGTAGAAGTACCTGGGGTTTCTCTCGAGCTCTGCGGGGGCACCCACCTAAAGCGCACCGGCGAGATCGGATTTTTCAAAATCGTGTCGGAGGGCGCGGTGGGAGCTGGTCTTAGACGAGTCGAGGCGGTTGCGGGGAAGGCGTATGAGGATTACGCCGTGGAAATCGAAGATATCCTCAAAGGATTGGCTGAACGGCTTGAGGTTCCCAGGGCCGAAATCCTTTCGAGAATCGATTCACTCATGGCCGAGATGGCGCATCTGCGCGAGGAGGCTAAGAAACCCGGGACCCGTGGTTCCGAGATCGTCGCCGAAATTCTCCGGAATTTAGAAGAACTGCCCGTCGCCGGGAACAGGAAGATAGCAGCGTATCGTCTTGATAATATGGCACCCGACGAAATGAGGGCCATCGGGGATGAGCTCAAGGAGAAGGGGATCTCCGTGGTCATCCTGGGAAGCAGGAGTTCGGACAAGGCGCATCTGGTGGTCATGGTGAGAAAGGATGATTCCCGGGCCGGAGTGGATGCGAGGAGCATTGTAAGAGCAGGAGCAGCGGTGCTCGGCGGAAGTGGGGGAGGGCGTGCCGACCTCGCGCAGGCCGGCGGAAAATCCGTGGACCGCTTGGATGAAGCCATCGCCCAATGTGTGAACAGGGCCAGGGAGCTGGCCCAAACTGCGTCAGGGAACGGCAAAGACGGGTGAGGGCGACGGAAGGTATGTCTCGCTGTGCCGGCGAATGAGTAAAGGACCTTCGGGGGGAATGAAGAAGATGGGTGAGTACGAGGAGACCAGGTTTTTTAAGGTTAAGACGGAAAAGCAAAACACGGCGCGGGAGGTCATCCTGGAAGTATACCGGGCGCTCAAGGAAAAAGGGCATAATCCGGTGAGTCAGATCGCTGGCTACCTCATCTCGGGAGATCCCACTTACATTACGAGCCATCGTAACGCGCGGAGCCTGGTAAGACAAATCGAACGGGATGAGATCCTCGAAGAACTGGTTAGAGCTTATGTGGAACAGTATGGGGACAAGTAAAAAACAAAGTTGGGGGCCGGTTCATGAGTTCGATACCGGCCCCTTGAGTATACGTTAAGGATCTTTGACTTTTACAGCCTCTACGCTTTCTCTATGCTTTTACTTCCACAAGGTTGACTACCTTGTTTACTCCGTCCGCCCTTATTACTACCTCGGTGATGGCATTCTTGAGTTCGGGCGAGTCCACCTGCCCTTGAATGTACACGCACCTCTTATAGGTGCCGACCTTGAGAGACCCACATATGTCGTGGGTCTTCTCGTTCTCCCGAAGTGCCACCCTGACCTTCATCGTGACGCTCTGATCAATGATGTCTTTATCCAGATTCTCGGGGATGGTAACGCTCATTGGGCATCTCCTTTCTGTTTATGAGACGATGTCCGGTCTACCGGCCTCGCTCCTATGTAAGAGCGGGCATTCAGAATCAATCTATCAGATATTCTTCTGGATACACAAATCTCGCTAGGCGAAATACATACAGCTATGTATGAAAGGGGCGGGAAACCGAACACATTCCCGGTGGGATATCGTTCGCCCTCGCCAGCTCTCACGACTGCTCGAGCGCGCTCGAAGTCGCAGCAAGTATCCAAATATCAAGACGAAGGGATTTCGCGATAGGGGGAGGAAATGAGTATGAACGGAGGGGGAGGACATATTGCTGTACCTGGTCGCTTTTCTTTCCGGAGCTTCTCTCATGAGCCTCGAGATGGTCGGCTCGCGCATTTTGGCGCCCTACTTCGGAAGTTCGATCCTGGTTTGGGGCAGCCTCATCGGTACAGTCCTCGCCGCTTTGACGGCCGGTTATTATCTCGGAGGATTCCTTTCTGATAGATGGCCCAATCTCGAAGCATTGGGATGGGTGTTGCTGGGGGCCTCGTTCTTCACGTCGGTCATACCGCCGTTGTCCCGGGAGCTATTGCCGGCACTGGCAAACTACGGGGCCTCCGCAAGATGGCCATCTCTCGCGGCCTGCGGGGCGCTGTTTTTCCCCCCCGCTTTTCTAATGGGTATGGTTTCCCCGTGGGCGGTGAGGCTTTGTATGTCGTCGGTGGAACGGGCCGGTAGAGCGGTCGGGCTCATGTACGCCGTTTCGAATGCGGGAAGCATAGCTGGGACGTTCTTCACTTCGTTTTTCTGGATTTCGTGGCAGGGCACAAACTGGATAATAGTCGGTCTTTCGCTGGTCCTCCTCACTTTGGCCTGCCTCACCATTGTCCCTCCGCTGGTTCGAGTCCCGTCCAGGCGCGGCTTGCTCGCCATCGCTGTGCTGACCGCGGTGCTCCAAGTGTCTCTGTTCGGGAACCTCGTCCCGAGCTCGGGAGGTGACGTGGTTTACGAGGCGAGGTCTTTATACCATCACATCTACGTAGTGGACACCCGTGACTCGAGACTGCTCAAATTCGACAAGTCCATACAGGGCGGGATGAAAAAGGACGATCCCTTCGAATCGGCATTTCCTTATGCCGACTACTTTCATTTGGCACTGATCTTTAACTCCCATCCCCGGGATATGCTTACCGTGGGCTTAGGCGCGGGGCTTGCGCCTAAGAGGTTTTGGCGGGACTATTCCGGTCTCAGGATCCAGGTGGCCGAGCTCGACCCCGAGGTGGTGAAGGTGTGCTACCGGTACTTCGACCTTCCAAAAGACGAGCGTCTTCAGGTCGAGGTGAAGGACGGAAGGATGTTCCTCCGGGATACCCCCTCCAAATACGACATGATCCTGCTGGACGCCTATTTCGCTGACGCGGTCCCCTTTCATCTCACGACCCGGGAATTCTATGAGATCGTCAGGGACAAACTCAATCCCGGTGGCGTGGTGGCGTACAACATGATCGGCGCTTTCGAGGGCCCCCGTTCTAAGCTGTTCCGGTCCATGCTGAAGACGTTTAAGACGGTTTTCCCCGAACTCTACGTGTTCCCCGTGAACTGGCGGGAGGGAGGGGAAGAGACTCTTAGGAACATCATCGTAATAGGCGTCGTGTCGGGCGGTTCTCCCGGTGGCCCGGAGGGATCCACCCGGATTGGTGGGGCGAAGCTCAGAAAGCAGGACATCCTGGCTCAAGCCCGCGCTCTGACCGGGAACGTTGTGAAATTCCGCAATTTCGTGGAGATGGCCTCAAGCTTGTACGAGAAAGATATCTTCCTCGACGACGTGCCCATCCTCACCGACGACTACGCCCCGGTGGATTCTCTTTTGCACCTGTACTGAACCGGTGTTGATAGAATGTATATTGCGTGGTTACAAGAATATCTGCGGCCGGGTGGTCGGGACGTTTCCGCAGGGAAGGGGTGGGTGCCTTTGGCGGGATGGCATTGGGCCGCCGGTTGAGGCTTATTGTTCAGCTTCGGCGGCCCGAAGATCCCGTTCCGCGCGTGCGGTCAGGTCGAACGGCGTACCCGGAAATACCCCAGTTTCTCCATGAGCTTCACGTATTCCACGACGAGCTCGGTCCCACGCAAGCCAGTTTCCGCCTCGATGAGCGCGGATACCTGAAGAGCATTCCTCCTGCCATCGCTCCAGTAGCCGATGTACGGAAGGAGCCTTCTTCGCTTCTCCCATTTCCTGTTGAAGGATTCCCAAGCTTCAAGATGCTCCCGGGGAATACCCGACGAACCCCGTATGGACACGGGCCCGCGGAATACGCGCTCGGGGATAATGGAGCGAGCTTCGGACACCAGCTCCGGAAGTTCTCCGGAAACGGGGGTACCCAAGAGGTCTTCCAGGCTAGGCAAGGCCTTTTCCCCGGCGCCGGTTTGGTTGCCCCGGTTCTGCGGGCTTTCCGCTTCGAGAAGTGCAAGGGTGGATAGCCCTCTTTTCCATACGGACTCGGTAGTACGACGGATTTCCTCTTTCGCTTCGCGAATATGGCGTTCGAGATCAGGCGATGCGCCGAGCTCCCGAAGGCTTTCGACATCGAGGATCTTGCGCTCCTGGATGAAAGCGAGTCTCAAGGCGAGGAGGCGCGAGGCTCTTTCCGGAGATACCCCCTCTTTTCCCGGTACCGAAGAGGTCTTGGCGGTGACGGCCCGGAGGATCTCCTCGACGAGTTCGTTGGCCTCGTGGTGGTAGTGGGCGGCCATTTCCCCAGCTATAAACGAAGCTTGGGCCGGGCCGGCCGAGGCCAGGAAGTAAAGGTAAGCTGCTGAAGCTACGCCGACCACATGAAGCATGTGGGGGTCGACCTTGTCGGGTGTGTCGTGGCTCGTGTGATAAAACTTGTCCGGCCACTGAATGAGCATGGGGCATCCTACGCCCACGGAGGGATCGGACCAAATATAATGGTCGCTTCCGCCCGAAAAAGGCGATACGGCCCACCGGAAAAGAGGATACGAAGCGGTGCCGGCGAGGTTTTGCGCTTCGAAAGCCAGCCGCTTCAGGACGGACCAGGCGACGTCCCCGGCGAAGGTGGCGGTGGCCCTGGGAGGCCTTTCGACCGTCAGAACCGACTCGCACAGTTCCTGGTTTTCCCCCACCATGTCGAGGTTGATGGCAGCTTTTGCCCGGGGGATCTTGTCCTCGTTTGCGGCCAGGTAAGCGTAAGTCCCCGTCATCTCGGGGACCCACAGAAAGCGCATTCCCCGGGGCGGCCTAGGAAGCTTTCCCGTAGAGATGAGGCGCTGTAAAACGGCAGCTACTTCGATAAGAGCTCCCGCGCCCGAGGCGTTGTCATTGGCGCTGGGAGAAGGGTGGCAAAGGTGGGCCATGGCTACAACTTCGTCACCGGTGTTCCCCGGGATGAAGGCCTCCACAACTTCGATGGTGCCCTCATAGAATCTGGTTCGTACCTTGGCGAAAACTTCCACGGGAGCTTTGGCGGACTTCAAGAGCTTCCTCAAATCCTCGCCCTTCTTGGGGGATATGACGAAGCCGAATCCGAAGCTTGAGGGGTCCGTCACCTCTTCGGGCCAAAAGGAGACGTATTGAACAGCATCGGGGATGTCCATTCTGTGTCTCACCGGAGGAAATTCGTTCATGTTGTCCAGGACGATTCCCAGGGCGCCCCGTTCCTCCACGGCCAGTTGCCGGATTCTGTTGGCGTCGCCCGAGGAAAACACCACTTTGCCCTTGACGTCGATGCCCTCGTAGGAGGACGGGTCATCTCCCTTCTCCACGCAAGCCAGCTGGCACCTGACACCCTCAGGGGGCGTAGCGCCCGACCTCTGAACGAGGGAGACCGGGTTTTCCCTGAACGAACACAGTATCTCCGGCTGCCCTTCGGGGGGATAGAGCACGAGCAGAGCTTCTTCCACGTCCCATTCCATAAAACTCCGCTCAGACCAGAAACTCGGGCCCTTTTTTGCGGGGTACTGCAAGATCCGGGCTTCGAGGCCAGCACCGGCCAGGGAGCTTCTCACGTAATGGGCAGCTTTCCTGAATCCGGGGCTAGCTTGAATCCTGTGGAAGCTCGATATCTGCTCCACGTGCCGCCTGGCGACGGTACCGGAAAGTTCTCCCTTAATTTCGTCGATGATTTTCTCAAGCATGTCGGGTCATCCTTTTCTTCGGTTTGGCCAACGATCTTCTAAAAATGGGGGTAAAAGTCCTTCCGGGAATACCTGGAGGCGCCTCCGGACACGGAGTAGAATTCGTAATCAAAAGCTTGGAAAGGGGAATCGGGCTGTGATCCCGATAAGAGACACTCAAAGGCCCAGGTCGAGACCGTTCGTCAACTGGATCCTCATCATCCTCAACCTCATGGTCTTCGCGTACGAATTGTCCCTGACCGAAGCGGAACTCAATTGGTTCATAACCAAGTGGGGAGTCATACCCAGGGTCATAACCAACCCGGGCGCTTTTTCCCCCGCGGTTCTCGCTCACACTTCCGGGCCCGCGTCGCTGATCACATCTATGTTCATACATGTGGGTTGGGTACACATCCTCGGCAATATGCTGTACTTGTTCATTTTCGGAGACAACGTCGAGGACCTTTTGGGACATGGCAGGTACCTGCTGTTTTACCTCACAGCTGGAGTTGCGGCCGGGGTTGCCCATGTAATTTCCGCGCCGCTTTCCAGGGTCCCGACCGTAGGGGCCAGCGGGGCGGTGGCGGGGGTGCTCGGCGCGTATTTCCTCAATTTCCCCCGTTCCCGGGTGCTGGCCGCTATACCTCTTGGGGTTTTCATCCCGGTGGTTGAGGTGCCCGCCATCATCTTCCTGTTCCTGTGGTTCGTAACGAATCTCTTGTCAGGGGCCGCGTCCCTTGGTGTAGCTGCTCAGGGCGGGGTCGCCTGGTGGGCTCATGTCGGAGGATTTGTCACGGGCATGGTCTTTTCCCTCGTGTTCAGACGTAGGAGATTGCCTGCGGGGTAAAACGTCTGGGAGCTGAGGTGCGCGGCGCTTGAGATGAGGTTTTCCCGGCTGGAAGGGAAACGGGGGCCCGCAGACGAATTCGTATTCGTCTTTCATCACTAACCGGAGGGATGATTTCTTGGGACGCGTAACTCTTTCCGTGATCAAGGCGGACGTAGGTGGGTTTGTGGGCCATTCCGGCGTCCACGAAGAGCTTTTGAAGAAGGCCCGTGAGACACTGGCCCAAAGAGGCAAAGACCTCCTCATCGACTTCTTCGTGACCCACGCCGGAGACGACATCGAGCTCATAATGACCCATCAACGTGGCGTGGATAACGCCGAAATCCATCGGTTGGCCTGGGACACCTTCGTGGAGTGTACCGGTGTGGCCAAAAAGCTGAAGCTTTACGGAGCGGGGCAGGATCTCTTGGCCGACACCTTCAGCGGAAACGTCAAAGGTATGGGACCCGGTGTGGCCGAGATGGAGTTCGAAGAGAGGCCGTCCGAGCCCGTCGTCATCTTCATGGCCGATAAGACCGAACCGGGCGCGTGGAATTTCCCGCTGTACAAGATGTTCGCCGACCCCTTCAACACCGTAGGCCTGGTCATAGACCCTAAGATGCACCTGGGTTTCGATTTCGAGGTCCACGATCTCATCGAGCACAAGAAAGTGGTTTTCCATTGCCCTGAAGAGATATACGACCTCCTTGTGTTCATAGGCGCGCCGGGCCGTTACTGTGTGAAGGCGGTCTATTCCAAAACTCTGGGGGGAGAGATCTGCGCTTGTTCCACCACCCAGCGGTTGAACCTAATGGCCGGAAGGTATGTTGGAAAGGATGATCCGGTGCTCATCGTTAGAGCCCAGAGCGGCATGCCGGCCGTGGGGGAGGTGCTCGAGCCTTTTGCCCGTCCGCACCTGGTGGCCGGTTGGATGAGGGGGTCCCACTACGGTCCCCTCATGCCGTCGGGAATGGATGAGTCGCGTCCAACTAGGTTCGATGGGCCGCCCAGAGTTATAGCTCTGGGCTTTCAGCTCGCCGGAGGAAAACTGGTTGGACCTCAGGATTTCTTCAAAGACCGTGCTTTCGATGAAGCGCGCAGGCTGGCAAACCAGATCGCCGACTACATGAGGTCGCTTGGGCCCTTCGAGCCGCACAGATTGCCGCTGGATGAGCTCGAATATACTACCATGCCCGACGTGATGAAGAAACTCAAGGACAGGTTCATGCCCATTGACTGAGGCTCGATAGAGCGGTCGCCGGCCTGCGGGGACGGCCGCTGTTAACGACGGGATGATCCGAAACAGATGATGCGAAACAGGGTACTGGGAAAAACGGGCATTCCGGTGTCGCCCTTCTGCTTCGGGACTCTGACCATGGGTCCCGGCCAGGCCAATCTCTCTTTGAAAGACGGCCGGGATCTCATCGCCTTCGCCCTCGAATGCGGCGTTAATTTCTTCGATACGGCGGAGCTCTACGGCACTTACGAGTACCTCGATTCCCGGGCGTTGCCCGGGTTGGACGGGGCGGTGATCGCTTCGCGAAGCTTCGCTGCGACCCGCAAGGACATGGCGAAGAGCCTTGACCTGGCCAGAAAATCCATGCACAGAGATGTGGTAGATGTTTTCGGCCTTCACCAGCAGGAGTCTGGTCTCACTCTTAAGGGGCACCGGGATGCCATCGAGTTCCTTGCCGAAGCTAAGTTCCGGGGATGGATAAGGGCGATCATGGTTTCGACCCATCATGTGGCCTGTGTACGCGCCGTGTCCCTCATGGATGAGGTGGACGTGATTTTTGCCATTTTAAACCTGGAAGGTCTCGGGATCAGGGACGGAACCAGGCAGGACATGGAAGAAGCGCTGGCGTTTGCGAGCTCGTGCGGCAAGGGCGTCTACATCATGAAAGCTCTTGGAGGAGGACATCTTTACGCAAGGGCCAGGGAGGCGCTGGAGTACGTTAGGGACCTTCCCTTCGTTTCTAGCGTCGCCGTGGGTGTGAAGTCCCGGGCGGAAGTCCTTTTTGCCTGTTCCGTCTTGTCCGGCGGGGAGGTTCCGCGGGCTGTGGAAGCCGAGACCCGCAGTGCTCCCAGGAGGGTCGTAGTGGAGGACTGGTGCGCCGGCTGCGGTGAGTGTGCGAAAGTGTGCGGTTTCGGCGCGATCACCCTCGTGGCCGGCAAAGCTGCAGTGGACCCCGCCAAGTGTATGCTTTGCGGTTACTGCGCAAGAACTTGCCCGGATTTCTCCATAAAGGTGCTTTGAAAAATGGGCCGGATCATCGGGATAGACCTGGGTGACAGGCGGGTGGGGATCTCGGTAAGCGATGATGCGGGGATGTTCGCCCACCCGCTTACCACCATTCAGTTCGCCGGCTGGGACCAATTGGTGGAGAAGATTGCCGGTCTAATGGAGGAGCACGGCGCTGATCTGGCGGTGGTGGGCATACCCAGGAACATGGACGGTAGTTTCGGCGACCGTTCCCGCGCCGCTCTGCGTTTTTCGAGGAAGCTCGCTTCGAGGACCGGAAAAACCGTCGTTACCTGGGATGAAAGGTTGACCACTTCACAGGCGAACAAAGAAATGATAGCCTTGGATAAGTCGAGACGGAAAAGAAGGTTGAAGATCGACCAGGTGGCCGCCGTTCTCATTCTCGAGGGATACATGCAAAGTCTCAGGTCGGGGGAAAAGGTTCGCTCCGGAGAGATGGAGGACGACGAGCTTCCGGGAAGACCCCACTGAAAGGGTGAACTCCGATGGAAGATTGGAACGACTCCGATTCCCTCATCGAACTCGAGGATGAAAACGGCCAGGTTCACAGGTTCTTCATGGTTTACGACCATTTGATGGCCGGCGGAAAGCAGTACGTCGTGCTCTTACCCGAAGAGGAGCGGGACTCGGATGAGCCCCTTGTGGTCATCTTGAGGCTGGACCGGGAAAACGAGGAGTACGTCCTCCACAACATCACCGACGACGATGAATGGGAACTCGTGTCGAAGGCGTGGGAAGAGGTGGAGATGGAAGAACTGCTTTCCGATGATGAAGAGGAGCTCGAAGAAGACGAGGAAGATTCCGGCGAAGACGAGTACGATGAATACGAAGAAGACGAACACGACGAGGAAGACGACGAAGACGACGAAGACGATGAAGGTGACGAAGACGCTGAAAATCCCGGCGATCGTACTTAAACCGCAGTTCTAACCCACCTCTCGAGGAAGTTGGGATAAGCCGGAATGAAATCGGGGGATGTAGCTCTGACGAGGAGCCTTTGGAAGCGATACGGCGTGGGTATTTTCTTGTTGGCTGCTCTCGCTGTGACATCGCTGATAGCTTTTTTCACCGCATCCCCCCTTCCCCCCGACAGCTCCGGCGTCGTAGTGGTGGTTCGGGAAGGGTCCAGTACCTCCGAAATAGCTTCGGAGCTTTACTCCAAAGGGGTAATAAAAAGTCCTTTCCTGTTCCGGATGTTTGCGAGAATTCTCGGGACCCAGGGTCGTCTTCAGGCGGGGGAGTACGTTTTCGAACCTGGGATGACCCTCTTCGACGTGATGTCCAGCATTTCCGAAGGTAGGGTCATCCATTACAGGCTTACCATACGCGAGGGATTGTCGGTCGAGCAAATAGCTATGGTGATCGAGGAGAGAGGTTTCGGTTCCAAAGAAGCTTTTCTCCGGGTGTGCGAAGACCCAGAACTGGTAAGGAAATGGGCGACTCCCGCGGAATTAGAGAAAACCAGGTACCCCGTGGAAGGGTACCTATTCCCGGACACTTACTACATAAGAAGGGGCCTTACCGAGCGGGACCTAGTGATCATGATGATCAAAAGGTTTTCGCAGGTAGCAGGGGGGCTTCTCGAGAAGAACGCGGGCAAGCACGGTCTTTCTACGCACCAGATTGCAACCCTCGCATCTATCGTTGAAAAGGAAGCTGTTAACCCCGAGGAGAGGCCGGTTATTGCCCGAGTGTTTTTAAACCGGTTGAGCATCGGTATGAAACTCGACGCGGACCCTACGGTTCTTTACGCCGTGGGGAAGACTTCGGGAATTCCGCTCTACAGGGACCTGGCGTTTGATTCCCCCTATAACACTTATAAATACCCCGGCCTACCCCCTGGCCCTATTGCCAGCTTCGGGAAGGCTGCTCTGGAAGCGGTGATCAATCCCGCTTCCGTTGATTACCTTTACTTCGTATCCAAGAACGACGGGACCCACGCCTTCGCCCGGACCTACGAAGAGCACCTCAGAAACGTCAGGAAGTACCAGGGACACTAGCTCTCCGGGAATAGCCACCTTCCCTCCCAAGACATCCTATCTTCGATACCCGTTTGAGGAGGGAGGACAGGAAGACCATGAACCGGTGGCTTTTTCCCCTGCTCATTTTGCTGCCAGTCGGCTTTGCGGCCCTTTTGTCCTCGGATATCCCCGTGATCTTCGCCGCTCCCGACCACGTCCTGGCAGCTCCCGAAAGCTGGTGGGACGAGGTCAGTCTGATATCCCGACTCATCATGGGAGAAGCTACGGGGGAACCCTTTGCGGGTCAGGTCGGCGTGGGTGCGGTCGTCCTCAACAGGACGAGGCATCCTCAGTTCCCCAACACCGTTCCAGGGGTCATTTATGAACCCGGCGCCTTCGAGTCGGTATCAAACGGTCTGATATGGTCCAGGCCACCTTCGGCCGTGAATTATCGCGCGGCGGAGCTCGCCCTGAACGGCTGGGACCCGACGTACGGCGCCCTGTTTTTCTGGAATCCGGCGAAACCGGTGAGTCCCTGGATCTGGACGCGGATGATAATCACACAGATCGGAAGTCACGTCTTCGCTCGTTAAATAGAGGATGGTGAAGAAGCGTGAACGGTGGCCGAAGAGGAAGGATAGCTTTGTATGTCCTCGCCGTCGCGGCGCTCCTGGCGGCCGGATTCGGCGTATCCCAGTACCGGGCGGCGAGGTCAAGCCGTCTGGAAGTGACCGCCATGAGGCAACGGGCGTTGTTCAGCCTCATAAATCACGTGGAGAACATGGAAGCTGCGATGGCCAAGGCCCGGGGCGCGTCGAGCTCCGGGCAGAAAATCACCTTTCTCACCAACTGCTGGTATCACGCGGGTGCCGCCCAGGAAGCTGTATCTCTGGCCCCCATCGGTTCGGTCGATCTCACTCGCCTGAAGCAGTTTTTCGGCGTCGTCGGGGATTACGCTCTGGTACTGTCTCAGAAAATCGCCAGAGGTGATGTGGTTACCCCAAACGAGTGGACGGAACTCAACCGCCTGGAAGGGAGCGTACGGGACCTTGCTGCGATGCTCGCGGATACCGGCACGAGAGTGGCGGTTACAGGTTCCAGGTTCGGCGCCCTCCTGCCGGCGGTACCCTTCGGAGCTAGCCCCGCCGACGACGCGCTCTTCCGGGGATTCTCCGAGATCGATGAGCTTTTGCAGAGCGTACCGTCACCCACCTACGACGGTCCGTTTTCCGAGCAAAACCTGAAGCAGAAACCGCTTGCCCCTGCGTTCGCGGGCCAGGAGATCACCCAGGAGCGGGCCAAGGAGGTAGGGCTGTCTTTTGTGGCCACTGACGACTCGTGGGATAGCGTCCGGGTCGAGCGGATCGACGGCGCAATTCCCTGCTATATGGTCACAGGTAAACGCCGGGACGGAACCGAGGTCAGCGCAGCTGTCTCAAGGTCTGGTGGGCACGTGCTTTGGGTTCAGGATTCACGACTTCCCGGGACTCCCCGGTTGACGCTGGATGCGGCAAGGGAGAGAGCCAAAAGCTTCCTCGCATCCAAAGGCTTCGGGGAGGTGGTGGAGACCGGCTGGCGCAAGGGGACGCCTGCTTCCTCCAGAGTGGTCCTGGCGTTCGCCCCTACGACGACGCTTAGAGGGCAAAAGGTGATACTCTACCCGGACACGGTCAGGCTGGAGGTAACTCTGGATACCGGGCGGATCGTAGCCTTCGACCAAACCCCGTACCTCGCCAATCACAGGCCCCGGGAATTTCCGGCATCGCTCCTGTACGGACCGGAAGACGCCGCGAAGGTTCTGGACCCCTCCTTAAAGCAGGTGGGGTCACCCCGGCTGGTGGTAGCTCCGAGACCCTCCGGCCAGGAGATACTCGCGTGGGAGTTCAGCGTCCAAAAGGACCAAGATACGTACCTCGTCTACATCAACGCTCAAACCGGGAAAGAGGAAGCAATCCTGAGAGTCATCGAGAGCGATTCGGGCGCCGTTACATCATGACCGGTTCCGTCGTTTTCCGGGGAAGGTTTTCTGGGGCGTGCGAATGCCGCCCGGTTTACGTGAAACTCCTGGCAAAAAGTGCACGACGGCATCAGGTCTCCGGTCGGCTGTAAAGGGAATACCCCGGTGACCTGGGAGGAATCATAGGTACGACCGGGAGGAGGTGATGCAAATTGCCCCTGAGCCAAACGGAAGCTTGGTACCTCGGCGAGTGCCTCAAAGGAGAAACCCTCATGTGCAAGAAACTCGCCAACTACCGGGACCAGATACAGGACCCGGGACTCCGTCAGATCGTAGACGATCTTCTCTCGACGTGCAGGCGTCATGTGGACCTCCTGGCTAGCCACGTCCGGTAGGTTCCGGGAGGGAAACGAGATGTGAGAACGACCGGTTTTGAGAAGGAGGTATGAAAGGTGTCTGAGATGGCCAGGCAATTCTCGGATAGGGAGATCGCCGAGGATATCCTGACGGGCCATAAATACCTGGCCAATTACTACTATGCGCCCGCCATCCTCGAGTCACAAAACCCCGAACTCAGATCTGTGCTCCAGCAGGTGCACAGCGATACCCAATCCCAGGCACGTCAGGTCTTCGATTACCTCAATGCCAAAGGGTGGTACCCGGTCAAGCCGGCGGACAACGTGGACTTGACCGAACTCAAAAACGTCGCTGAGCGGTCACGTAGCACCGTCAGCGCGATTACACACGGAACGACAGGAGGGCAGATTCCGGCTATGAGCATGCAGCAGGGTCAGGGAATCGGCTACCAAGGCCAGACGTGGCAAACCGGAACCGGGGCTGCCGGAATGAACCCGCAAGCCCAAGCTGGATGGCAACCGATGGGCGGCGGTTGGCAGACGGGAGCTCAGTGGCAGGCCGGTAACCCCCCCGGCTGGACAGGTGCGACCGGCTGGGGAGGCGCCGGGGCCGGCTGGCAGACCGGAGGCTTCCAGGGTGCCCCCTGGCAGGCCGGACGGTGGACCGGAACGGAAGCTGGCGAGGGCCAGGGAGGTATGGGACCGTCCAGCGTAGCTCAGTGGTCTAGGTGGGGCGGACAGCCTTCTTGGACCGGGTTCGGCGGCACAGGATACGCCGGAGGCGGGACCGGATTCGGAGCAGGCGGGTTCCAGGGCGCATTCCAGGGCGCCGGCGCAAGAGGCGCCTGGCAGCAACCGGATATCGGTCAGCGTGGCGGACAGTACTGGGCCGGCGGCCAGTTCGGCGGCGGATTCGGGACTGCGTTTGGGACCGGCTCCGGTCAGGGTGTGGGAACCGGGGCGTGGTACGGCAGGCCGAGCGGTTCATACCAGGTGAACCTGCCGGACTGGGCGAGGCAAGACAGGCCGGAGTTGGGTTCGGATAGGGGCTAAAAAGATACAGGTTCTGGCCCTCACTCTCGGGATCGTGACCGGTTGAAGAAGCCCCGGAGTATGGCGCGATGGAAGTGGCGGGGCAGCCGTACAAGGCGTCCGGAGGCGGATGCCCGTGCGGCTGCCCTCCTCGTTGTAAAACTACAACGGAGAGACCGGGTGTAACCCGCTAGCCGCTTATTCGGCAAGAAAACATTGCCTGCGTTAAACCGCTTTTTCGAAGGGACAATATGAGAGAACGACGGAGAGCCGGCTGGATCCATCGGAGAAAGGGAGTTCGGACTTGACCACGGTACGGTACGACGTGCTCTCGGGGAATTTTTGCGTCATAGCTCAGGAACGTTCCAAACGACCATCGGATTTCCCCGGCGCTCAAAAACACCAGGAGCGGGGGAGGGTCAGGGTCGAAAACTGCCCTTTTTGCCCCGGGAACGAGAAGATGACTCCCCCTGAGGTGGCTGCGTTCAGAGATGGTGGCGAACGGGACGGCCCGGGTTGGTCCGTCAGGGTCGTACCCAACAAGTACCCGGCCTTCGTTCCCATAGAGCAATCCGGCGAGGAAGAGGAGGATGCTTTCAAGCATTGTCTAGAGGAGATGGCGGACGTCATCGGGAGTCCCGACGCGTCAATGTACTGGGAACTTCCGGGAATAGGTGCTCACGAGGTAATCATCGATTCCCCGGCGCACAACGGTACTCTGGGGACATACTCCCAGGACACGGCAGATCTCATAGTCCAGATGCTGCGGGACCGGCACCGGGCCCTTTCTCTAAGGCCGGAAATAGCTTACATCCACCTTTTTCGAAACTGGGGCCCCGAGGGAGGCGCGTCCCTCGCCCACCCTCACTTTCAGGTGATCGGTCTTCCCTTCCTCCCCGAGTCCGTCATGGAGGAAAAAGTCCGCCTTCAAGAATACTCCAGGAAAACGGGGAGATGTCTTTTGTGCGACATCGCCGAGAGGGAGATGGAGAAGGATGAGAGGGTTGTCCTTAGTGGGGATGCTTTCAGGGTTATCGCGCCGTTCGCTTCTAGATTCTCTTACGAAACCCTCATTATCCCCAGAGCTCATAAAGAGAGCTTCGGAATGATTTCCGACGATGAGTGCGACGCCTTGGCGACATCGCTGACCACGCTTTTCGCCAGGTACGAAAGGTTATTCCCATCCCTCTCCTATAACATGGTATGGCATTCTCTCGCGGACGGAAAAGGCGAGAACCCCGATTACCACTGGCATATTCACGTATTTCCGCGGCTGACGACCATGGCCGGCCTGGAGCTGGGAACCGGTGTTTTCATAAACCCCACGTCCCCCGAGGTAGCTGCGGGTCTCTTGGGAGACGGGGCGGACCGGGAAGGGGAGACCGGTTCCGGACAAGGTACGATGGGGGGTTAGGCGATGCTGACGGATGTAGCTTCCAGCGTTCTTTTGGTGTCGTCGGAGGTAGCTCCTTTCGCCAAGACGGGAGGGCTTGCCGACGTGGCCGGGTCATTACCCAAGGCCCTCAAGCTCGCCGGGCTCGACGTGAGGGTGGTTCTGCCCCGGTACAGGGGAATAGGTAACCTGGAGACCGTCACGGACTTTCCCGTCGAGGTCGGGGGACGCAAGGAGACGGCCATCTTGAGGCAGTCTTTCATCAAGGCGCATTCGAACGGCGAGGTAACGCTCATCCCATGCTACTTCGTAGATAACTACGGCTACTTCGACAGGCCGGGATACTACGGTTTTCCCGACGACGCCGAGCGCTTTTCCTTCTTTCAAAAAGCTTGCATTGAGATGTGCGAGGCCATCGGGTTTGTGCCGGACATCCTCCATGCCAACGACTGGGAGGCCGGTTTTCTTCCTCTCTTGGTGAAGGAAAAAGCCGTGAAAAGCCCCGCTTGGAGACGTACCGCTACGGTCTATACCATACACAACCTAAAGTACCAGGGGAATTTCCCTCCCTGGGTTCTGGACTTCATCGGAGTAGGGAAGGAACATTTCCACGTGGAGGGGGTGGAGTTTTACGGGCACGTAAGCTTCATGAAAGCCGGGATCGTTTACGCAGACGTGGTGAACACCGTTTCCCCCACTTACGCAAGGGAAATCCAAACCCCCGAGCTGGGCGAGGGGTTGGACGGCATTCTGAGGAAGCGGGGAAAAGACCTGTACGGAATAGTTAACGGCATCAACTATCACGAGTTCAATCCCGAGACGGACCAGAGGATCTATAAGAACTACTCCTGGCGGGATCTCGAGTCCAGAAGACAAAACAAGTATGCTCTTCAGAGAGAAGTGGGTCTTCCGGTCGGCGACAACCCCCTTTTGGGGATGGTCACGAGGCTTGTAGAGCAAAAGGGTCTTGATATCGCCCTCGAAGCTTTGAACTCGCTTCTCGCCGAAAGGGACGTCCAGTTTGTACTGCTCGGTACCGGTTGGCCGTATCTCGAGGAAGCTTTCACCCGCGTTTCCGCAGCTCATCCGGCGAAATGCCGGGTCTTCATAGCATTCAACGGCGTGCTGGCGCAGAGGATTTACGCGGGTTCGGATATATTCTTGATGCCGTCCAGGTTCGAGCCATGTGGACTGGGACAGCTAATCGCGATGCGGTACGGCTCCATACCGGTGGTTAGGAAGACCGGGGGGCTCAACGATACGGTGATGAACTATGACCCGGCGTCGAAAAGCGGCAGCGGCTTTGTGTTTGAAGAGTACGAAGCTGGAGCGTTGAAAAAAGCTATTGAGAGAGCGCTTGAGGTGTATTCCAGGCGCGAAGAATGGAATAACCTGGTGACTTCCGCGATGCAAATGGACTTCTCCTGGAACAGATCCGCCGCGGAGTACCAGGAGATCTACGCGGAGGCCTTGGGCAGGAAGGGAAGGCTTGAAAGACCGGCTTAACCATACCGGATAAATAAAGGCGAAGGCGCTGGGGCGCTGCGATGTTGCGGATTCGGAGGCTTCTGCCGGTCCTCGCGCGTTCCAAATGCCGCAAACTGGTCCAAGCTACAGCGATCTTGCGTATTCAGACGCTTCTTCCGGTCAGGAGACTTTCGTAGATGCTCACGAGTTTTCGAGCTATCCGGTCCATGGCAAAGTCCTTTGCATTTTCCCGGGCTCGATCCGACATCCGCCGCCTTAGTTCGTCATCGGACAACAAGAGATCCAGGGCCGATGCGATGGCATGCGCGTCGTTGGGGAGGAGGAACCCGTCGTCTTCGTTTTTCACGGCATCGGTTACGCCCAGGGCATCTACAGCTACCACTGGCAAGCCCGACGCCTTAGCTTCGGCGACGACCAGTCCCTGGGTTTCCGTCATCGAGGTGAAGACGAAAACATCCCCCGAAGCGTAAACGTGGGGCATGGTGGAGGGGGGGACCTTTCCGAGAAAGAAAACTCTGTCCTGGATACCCAGGGCTCCGGCCTTAGCTTCCAGCTCCGGGCGCATGGGTCCGTCGCCGGCCATGACGAGAACGGTGTCCTTTACCTTCATAGCTGCAAACGCTTGTAGAAGCACGCCCAGGTTTTTCTCCTTAGCTAGTCTTCCCGCGGTCAGCACCACCGGATGGCCCGGAGGGACAAAACCGTTGCGCCGCAAGTATCCGGAGTCCCCCACCGTAAAATCTTGGAGTCTGATGCCGCTGGGAAGTACCTCGATGGGTTTTCTCACGCCCCAATCGAGGAGGTACTTTCTCACCGCGGTCGACGGAGCTATCACCAGGTCAGCCTGGTTTGCCACGGCCGTTGTGTAGGACGCCACGGCGTTCTTGAGGAGATTACCAGCTACGGGGGAATAGTGGGTATATAAGGCGTACATGGTATGGTACGTGAAGACCACCGGCAAGTCGAGCTTCCGCGCGACGCGGATTCCCAGCTTTCCGGTGGTAAAGGGCGAATGGATGTGGACGATGTCGGGACGACGACGGTTTAAGAACTGTCCCAGTCGCGGGGTGAAGGGCAACGCGAGATAAAACCCGGGATTGGTCGGCGCCGGAGCCGACGGGAACCTGAACACGTCTTCCTCGGGCGGAGCGCCGGGGTAGTTCGGAGCGAAGATCAACACCTCGTGCCCGAGACCTTTCAGAGATTCCCTGGTAGTGGCCAGTGAACGAGTCACCCCGGACACGTAAGGATAAAAGCTATCGCTCCACATGGAAATCCTCAACTATCCCTCGTCCCCCCCGAAAGGTTGAAATTCCAGGGCAAATCCGGACCGTGTGCCGTGTCGAGGATGAACCATCCGCGAAAAACCGTCCCGGACGAACCGGACATGCCCCGACCGCGGTCAAAGTTTCCAGGACTCGAGGTACCGGCGCTGCTCCCCCGTGAGCTCCTCCGTCTCGCAACCCATGCTCTCGAGCTTCAGACGCGCCACCCGCCGGTCGATTTCCTCCGGGACGGGATAGACTCCGGGTTTGGCGGGTCTTTCCTTCACGAGGTAGTCCACGGATAAAGCCTGGTTTGCAAAGCTCATGTCCATGACTTCCGCGGGGTGCCCTTCCGCAGCGCCCAGGTTTACGAGCCTGCCTTCGGCCACGAGGTACGCCTTTTTCCCCCACGGGAAGACGTATTCGGTCACGTTGGGGCGGACCTCGCGCTTGGACGAAGCTGTCTCTTCGAGGGACCGCACGTCCACTTCGACATCGAAATGGCCGGCATTGGCCAGGATAGCTCCGTCCCTCAGCAGCGGGAAGTGCTCCTTCGTAATGACGTTGATGTTGCCCGTAACCGTCACGAAGATGTCTCCCACGGGTGCCGCCCTCTTCATGGTAAGCACTTCGAATCCATCCATGACCGCTTCCAACGCCCGAACCGGATCGGCCTCGGTGACTATCACCCGCGCACCGAGACCCCTAGCTCTCTGGGATACTCCTTTGCCGCACCAACCGTAGCCCGCCACCACCACGCAGGCGCCGGCAAGGAGCTTGTTCGTCGCCCTGATGATCCCGTCCAAGCTTGACTGCCCTGTTCCGTACCTGTTATCGAACATACTCTTTGTCTTGGCGTCGTTTACTGCGATAACCGGAAACGCGAGCTTAGATTCCCTGGCCATGGCCCGCAAACGAATGACGCCGGTAGTGGTCTCCTCGGTTCCACCCAGGATGTCCCCAAGCGCAGCAGGAGGGATCTCAGTATGGACGAACGCGGTCAGGTCTCCGCCGTCATCCATGATGATATGAGGTCGGGTTTCGGCCACCCGGGCGATGTTCGCCAAGTACTCTTCCTCGGGTTCCCCTCGCCTGGCGAAGGTGGGTATTCCCAGCTCTTCATTCAGAGCACATGCGACGTCATCCTGAGTCGACAGGGGGTTTGAGGCACAGAGAGCTACGCTGGCGCCCCCTTCTTTGAGGGTGAGCATTAAAGCAGCGGTTTCGGTGGTCACATGCAGGCACGCCCCTATTCTCAACCCCGAGAGCGGCTTTTTGTCCCGCCAGATCTCCCTGACCCTTCTCAAAACGGGCATTCGGCTCTCCGCCCAGGAAATGCGCTGAATCCCCAATGCTAGGAGATCGCTTCCGTTACGTGGACTTTGTTCGCGTCGCTTTTCCATACCGGTACCTCCATATCACACGGACTTGTTCCGTTTCGAGCTACCTTGCCAATAATACCATTCCGCCGGTGGGGTAAACAGTTTCACCGCCGGGACACGGGAAAGTTCACCCAGGGGTTCAGTCGTATATTGCATAACTCTGCCAGTGTAGGGAAAATAAATAGTGACATTCAGCAGAAAGGAGTCGTACACATGGAAGCCCTTTCAAAGCAGTCACAGAGAATACGATGGAAAGATGGAAAAGAACAGGAACTGGCCGAATTCATGAAAGCCCGGATCGACGCTGGTATGAGCATCACAGATGCTCTTAAAGCGTTTGCCCAGGAGAACGGCATCTCCTGGCTCACCGCGCGGTGGAAATATTATCAGATGCAACGCAAGAAAGACTCCCGGGCAGCGACGGAAACGGCCAAGCCGGTCCGGCGCGGCGTCCGGCGCCAAGGCGCGGTTAAGGGCGAGGGGCAATTCCTCGAGTCGCTTCAGCGGTTCATCGGGGCGTCCAAAGCCTCGGGGGTTGATATCCTTCCCCTGGTCAAGGGACTTGCCCGCTTCGCCACGTTGGCTGAGGAGGGCGCAAAGCTCAGAACCAGGATAGAGGAAACCGAACGGGAAAAGCAGGCCCTCCTAGCTGAGCTTCAGCGTCGAAGATTCGAGTCGGGCGAATTCGAGGATCACTTGAAAGCTCTTCTCAAGCAGATCGACGAATGGCTCGGCAAAGGCGAGGTGGATAGGATCCAGTACCTCACGGAATTCGCAAACGGACTCAAGCGTGAGATGGAACACGTCCGCCGGGTCATCGAGCCAACCGCTTGAGGGGAAAATACCTCTGGAATGATCAAGAGACGAGCTCAGCGGAAAGAAGCGGAGATCATCGCCGGCCGGCTCAAGCTCCTTAGAACCTCGGCCGGCGTAGCGATCTTTTGCCTTCTTATCGTATGTTTCAACTACCAAATCGTCGGTAGGGTAGCAGGGAGAAGTCTTCTAACCCTCGCCCGGCACCAGCGTCTTGAGAGGATTTCCGCGGGGATACCACGGGGGAACATCCTTGACCGGTATGGTGTGCCGTTAACCGACCCGGGATGGGGGGCAGCTTGCGTCGTATTTCCTCAACTCGCCGGCGACTCAGAAAGGGTCGTAAAAGCTTTAGAGCAGGTCTTCGGAAAAGGGTTGGTTTTGCCCGAAAGCAGTCAGTGGTCGAAGGGGAGCCCCATAAGAATAGCTGGAGACCTCAGCAGTCAGACTGCGCAGGCGCTCATCGCGTTAAACTGGAGGGGGCTTGACGGAGTATATGTGGTCCCGGAAGAACGGAGGTACGGTCCGGAGTCATTAGCCCGCCACGTCGTGGGCTACGTTCCCCGTAACGCATACTTCGATCCCGCCGATAACGTCGGCCAGATGGGGCTGGAGAGGTACCTTGACGAAGCGCTCAAAGGCGGAGATGCGTCGTGGGTGGGCGTGGTACTGGCCGGAGACCGCTCCGTCTTTCCCGGCTCGTCGGTAAGGATCGGCGCGGGTCTTCTGCCGCCCAAAGATGTACGGACCACCATCGACGGGCGCATTCAGCGGATCGTCGAAAGGACGATGGACAACTCCGGAGTTTCAAAAGGCGCCGTGGTGGTCCTCGATATAAACACAGGCGAGGTGCTGGCTATGGCCTCAAGACCGGATTTCCAGCAAGATAAGCCGGAGGCCAGCATCGGGCTGGAAAGCGCCCCCTTTGTCAACAGGGCGATATCCGCTTTCATGCCCGGATCGGTATACAAGACGGTGATCGTCGCCGCAGCCCTTGAAAGCGGGGCTATCCGTCCCGGCGAGCGCTTTCAGTGCGACGGATCGATCAAAGTAGGGGATAGGGAGATCAAATGTACGAGAGCTCACGGCGAGATCACTCTCAAAGAGGCTCTCGCTCATTCATGCAACTGCGCTTTGATAGAGATTGCTCTCAAAACCGGGCGGGAGAAGCTCTTGGAGTTTTCGGAGAGAGCCGGGTTTGGAAAGCTCACCGGAATCGAACTTCTGGAGGAAAGCCCGGGTTACCTGCCGAGGGTATGGGAGATGCTCGGGGGTGACGTGGCCAATTTCGCCATAGGTCAGGGCTACCTGGGGGTTACTCCCCTCCAAATGGCCGTGTTTTTCCGGGCCATCGTAACTGGCGAGATTGACCGTCCCACTCTTCTTTTACCCGGTAGCGGGGAAGAACCGGAACAAAAGGTGGGGCGCCCAGGGGCGGCGGAAACCTCCGTCCGAAACCCGGCGCCCCGGAAGGGCACGAGGATCATATCTTTGGAGACTTCGAAACTTTTGAGGGAATCTCTGCTTTGCGGCACCACTACCGGTACCGGCGAGCTCGCTTGGGTTCCCAGATCCGGTTCGGCGGGGAAAACCGGCACTGCGGAAGTTGGAGAGGACCGTTTGCCCCATGCGTGGTTCGTCGGGTTCTACCCTCTCGTATCCCCGGAATATGTGATCTGCGTTTTCGTGGAAAACGGAGGGGAAGGTCCGGCGGTGGCAGCTCCGTTGTTCCGGGAAATCGCCCTGGGGATCCTTGCTCGCTGAGTTCCCGTACCTAACGAACCCCATCCCGTGCAGGTGTTATTTGTGGTAGGATGAGATCGTTCGAAGCCATCTGGGAAGGGATCGTGCGCCATGCTCGTCGTTTACCTCATCATATGGGTCATAGATATCGTCGGGTGGAAAAAGCTATCGCGGCTTTTATGGTCAAAGGTGGCGGTGGCGGGGGCGCCCGATTATATCGTATCCATGGCGGCGAGAAAGCTCGTGACATCCGGGGCGACGGCTGAGGCCGAGAGACTATGTCGGGAGCATCTCCGGTACCGGCCGGCGATCCGGGTGGGAAGGATCCTCATAAACGTCCTCCTGCGGGATGGTAGAGCTAACGAAGCTGCCGGGGTAGCTCGTACGCTTGTAAAAGCTCATCCTGAAAATCCGTGGGTGAGATTTCTGTGGGGCGACATACACTACTTCTTCATGAACGATGAAGACACGGCCAGGGCCATCTATTACGACGCACTAGAGGTGGCGCGGAAATCCCCGGATTCTCGAAAAGCGCTGAAGGTCGCCTATAAGAGAGTGTATCCCTTCCTGGAAAAGGAGGGCCGTTACGAGGAAGCCGCCGAGATACTCGAAGAGTTCATGCTGACCAGGGCCTCCAATTTCCACGACGTTGAATTCTTAGCTCTCTACAACATACTGCGTAAGCTCGAAAGGGTCTCCGAGGCAAGAGAGGTGTTGAAGGAAGGCATAAAGGCTTATCCTCCATCGAAAGACCTGAGAAAAGCTTGGGAAGAATCGGGCTTGGGCGGCGTGGAAGACCTGCCTCCGGTTCCGAAAAGAGGTAAGCCGGTGCCACCCGGCGTAGCTGTCGTGCCCGTCAAGACCAGGCTGTTTACAGAGGTAGACGACCCGGTCCAGGCCGTGTCCTCGGTGGTAAAGGACGTTCTTCCGGGAGACATCGTGACGGTCTCATCTTGCGTTACCGGGGTAATGGAAGGCAGATTTTTGATGGAAGGATCATGGATGCCCGGATTCCTGGCAAGGTTCTTTTCCGGGCTGGTTGACCAAAAGAACCCTCCTTACGGAGGCGCCGCTCCCCTGGCGAACCCTCTTTCCATGCAACTTCTCGTCGAGGAGATCGGCACGTTGAGGCTTCTTTTTGCTGGCGTAGCCGGGGCTTTAGGCAAATTGTTCGGGCAAAAGGGCTGGTTCTACGTGGTCGCGGGTCCTGATTCCGCCCTGATAGATGACGTCCCGGGGAGTCTTCCTCCTTACGACTATTACTGCGTGATGGGGCCGGAAAACTCCTTCCGGTTCAGCGAAAAGCTTAGCCGCGCTTTGGGGTGCGGCGCAGCGGTGATCGACGCAAACGACGCCGGCATCGCCTGGGCGGTGGGATATTCCCGTGGTCTTAACAAAGACTGGCTTGAAGAAGTCATGTCATCGAACCCCGCGGGCAACCAGGAACAAAGAACTCCCGTGGTGATATTGAGGGTGGAAGAAGAGCCTTCGCTGTCCCGCGGGAACGCCTCATCCTGAAGGCAGGAGATTTGCTCCAAACCTTTTTCTGCGGAAGGCACGAGATTTATCTTCTCAGTCTTTCCCTCAGTGGCGGGAGAACCTTCTCCGCGGGAGCTGCATACGATAGAAGGGTTTCGCCCCGTCTAGACTGGATACTTTGTCCTCAAACGGAGGGAAGGACGATGTGGAACGCTCTTGCGGAACTCGCCTCCGAACTCCTGAAGATCCTCGAGCACGCGGTAGGTTATTTTACGGCCAACCGCTTCCCCCACCCCCTCAGCGAGGAGGAGGAGAGAAAACAGATCGAGGCATGCCGAAAAGGTGACCGGAATGCCAGAAACACTCTGATCGAACACAACTTGAGGCTTGTCGCGCACATCGTTAAGAAATTCGACCCATCTCCTCAGGACGTGGAAGATCTGATTTCCATAGGAACCATCGGATTGTGTAAAGCTGTCAACACTTATGAAACGGACAAAGGCACCAGGCTGGCCACTTACGCATCTAAATGCATCGAAAATGAAATCCTCATGCACCTCAGGGCCTCCAAGCCCCTCAAGAACAAGGTCTACCTGTTCGACCCGGTCAACGCCGACGGTGGGGACGGCGAGGTATCTTACATCGACGTTGTCAAGGACGAGGAACCCGACGTTTCGGAGATAGTTTCGGACAAGGAGGAAGCCCGGGATATAGTAAGACGCTTCGGCGTGCTGGACGAGAGGGAAAGGCTCGTTCTCGAGCTTAGATACGGGCTTTCGGGCAAACGCAAAACCCAAAAGGAAATAGCGAAGCTGCTGGGAATCTCCAGGTCCTACGTGAGCAGGATCGAGAAAAGGGCTCTCGCCAAACTGGGGAAAGTTTTTGAAAACTAGGTCCTCTAGCGGCCGTTTCGTGAACAGCTCGACCGTTCGCCGAGGCGGGCGAGGACGAGCTTTTCAAGGAACCGCATGAACCTGGTGCCGACGAATTCCCGGTTTCCTATCCTGTCCACCAGGATCGTGTGACATCCAACGAGGTTTCCACCGAGCACATCTGTGAAGACCTGGTCTCCGATAACGCAGGTGGAATGGGGTTGAGTGCCAAGAAGCTCGAGGGCATAGCGAAAGTACCGGACGATGGGTTTCCGCGCTCCGACGACAAGCCCTGTCCCCAGTTCGGAAGCGAGCTTTTCGATGGTCGGCGCAGGTCTCGCGTTGGTCAGGATGACCGTCCGGAATCCTTCGTCGTGGAGCCGGCGAAACCAATCCTTGAGCTCGCGGGCGACGGAATAGTCCCGCCAGGGAACGAGTGTGTTATCGAGGTCGCTGATTATACCCTGGATGCTCCTGGCTTTAAGCCACCGGAGATCGATGTCGTATATGCTCTTCACCCGCCATGACGGGGTGAGAAGCCGCACCGGCCCCCGCCGCGGCATCGTCGAAAGGTCGCTCAAAGGTTACCCCTTCCTTTCCCGTGTTTTCTCGAGCTTACCGCTCGCCCTTGCCCGGTACCCCTACGTTCGCGTTTCCCGTCGCCTTCTATTTATCATGTGTAGGTTTAAACTTGAACGTCTCCACGGCCATAACGGGCTTGCGACCTGATTACTTCGGTCAACCCCTTCCGTCCCATCTCAATAATCCCGGAGGAAATTCCGATGATCTCATTGGTACTGGGGCCGGCGCGGTCAGCGCGGGTCCGTCGCAAAATGGGGGAGGCACATGCTGAGGATCCTCTTGGTAGGCGGACGGACGGTTTGGCGCCTGGGGATTAAAAGCCTTTTGGAAGAGTCAGGTGAAGCCACCGTCACGCTATCCGGGCAAGAGGGGATGGTCCAGGGAAAGTTCGACGTCGTCGTATTCGATGCCGCTTCGTATGGGGACAGGTGGGTGGAAAAGGCACTGGAAATTCAAAAAAAGTGTCCCGGAGCGGCGCTCGTCGCGGTCTTGCCCCGGTCGACGAAGGATGATCTCATGCTGGCGCTGGAAATAGGCGTGCGGGGATTCATCCAGCCTGAGGCCGACGACGGTGGACTCGTCGACGCGGTGAAGTGCGTTGCGCGGGGTAACGCCTTTATGTCCCGGGCGTTTCTCGAAGAAGCCGGGATCCTTACGCTTCCCAAGGCGCAGTACTCTCCAAACCCCCAGCACAAGCTCACCGAACGGGAAAAAGAGATCCTTGACCTTCTGACCCGGGGACTTGCCAACAAGGAAATCGCGCAAGCTTTGTTCATTACCGAGAAGACGGTGAAAAACCACCTGTACCGTATGTTCAAAAAGCTCGGGGTTCAGGGGAGAACCCAGGCCGCCGTGTTCGCTATGAGTCTAGAGTCTCATAAAAATGAGTCTTTAGACTGATACTCAAATTCCCCGGTACTGCCGATTGTATGCATAGAAGTACGGCCGGCTGTCTACCCCCCTGGACAGCGGCCCAACTCCTTGGTACCGGGTCCGTTGCGGACCCGGTCATTTTGTTTTGACACCTGAGCCACCCAATTTGAAGAGGCTCGTGGACGTACTCATTCCGCTCAGAACACGCCTTGCTGCAAGGCCCTTTTGAAATCTTCCCCGGTAGACCGGAAACGCCGGGACGCCGGAAGCTGGTGGGCCTACCTGCAGTGCTTGCGGCCCAATGCTTCCGGTCAAGGGTAGAATCCGTGCTGGTAATAGTAATACAGAGTAACCCCGGTCGAAACCAGGGCGAGGAAAATGGCCCATATGGCGCCCGGTTTGTTCCCTTTAGCCCAGAGGTCCCTGGCAAAGCCCAGCGTGTAAATGCCAATGATTACGGTGACCAGGATACCGGCGATGTGCATGCGCAAACCTCCTCGTACGCTTTGATTTGAACCCACATTGTTTCCGGGATTAATATTCCTCGGGATTATGACCTGGTTCCAGCTCCCCGTCTGCAACTCCAATTCCTCAGCTGTTGGAGGTTTAGTTTTACTTCCGGCCTGAAAAGTCAGACTTCAAGCCCGTGGTGCAGGGTTGTCTAGGTCCCGGTTGCTTTTGAGCTGCCGGTCGTCTAAAATCGGTATAAGAGGGAACATACTGAACTGAATAGACATCGATGATACCGGATCTTTGCAATGAACCGGAATAGTAGCCGGGGGACCTTTCAGCGAGCCGGCGGTGGGGTGCGAGTGCCGGTAAGGTGGTACCGGTGAATGGGCCGGGGAGCTTCCGGGCGAAAGCGCGACAGCAGAAACAGAAGAAAAAGCGCCGTTAAGCCCGGCGGTTTCTTCCGCCGTTAACGGGTAGAGGGTATTCTCCAGCGCGTCGCAAAACATGATCTGCTGCAAGGGGAGTACCCGCGTGGAGAGCGCCGTAAGCGAAGCCGGGTGGCACCGCGGAAGCACCGTCCCGTCGAGGGGCGGTTTTTCGTTTTCACCCGGTCGCTGGCGTGTCGGTTCTCGGTATCACGCTGGCCATCGGAGGGCCGGGCGAAAAGGAGGTTCGAGGGGATGATGCCTTCCTCCGCGGAAATGGAATCTAGAGATAAAACAAAGAGGGTTTTTTCCGGCGTCCAGCCGTCGGGGTCGCTTCACATCGGGAACTATCTCGGAGCCATCGGCCGCTTTTCCCTGTTTCAAGAGGGATACGACTGCTTTTACTCGGTGGTGGATCTTCACGCCATCACGGTTCCGCAGGATCCGGTGGAACTCCGTAGGCGGACGGTGGCCACGGCTGCGCTGTTCATTGCCGCAGGTTTGGACCCCAGGAAAACCTGCATCTTCGTGCAGTCGGACAACCCAAGCCATGCGGAGCTCGCCTGGGTGCTTCAGTGCGTTTCGACCTTCGGCGAACTCGGAAGGATGACCCAGTTCAAAGACAAAGCCCGCGGGAAGAAATCGGTCACGGCCGGGCTTTTCACCTACCCGGTGCTGATGGCTGCGGACATCCTTTTGTACGACACCGATGTGGTCCCGGTAGGGGAGGATCAGAAACAGCACGTCGAACTCGCGAGGGACCTCGCGGAGCGGTTCAACAAGCGCTTCGGCGTCACTTTCAAGGTGCCGGAACCGCTCATCCCGAAGCAAGGGGGCAGGATCATGTCTCTGATCGACCCCCAAAAGAAGATGTCCAAATCGGACGAGGACCCGGACAGCCGGATCGAAGTCCTGGACCCGCCCGAGGAGATAGCGAGGAAGTTCAGGAAAGCTGTGACCGACTCCGGACGGGAAATCTTATACGACCCGGAAAGAAAGCCAGCTGTGTCGAACTTGATGACCATATACTCGCTCTTTTCCGGTAAGACCCTCGAAGAGGTCCGTGATGCCTACGAAGGGAAGGGGTATGGCGCCTTCAAGTCAGATCTGGCCGAGGTCGTCTCCGAAAAGCTCCGCCCCGTAAGGGAGAAATACTCGGAGCTCATAAGCTCCGGCGAAATCGAAAAGATCCTGAAGGACGGGGCCGAGCGAGCTTACGTGATTTCCTCATCGAAGATGAGAGAAGTCAAGGAGAAGGTGGGCTTGTCCTCCAGGCTTTCGTTTTAGACAGGCTACGCGCGAGGCGGACAGCAGCCGGGGCAAAGGGTCCGAAGCTTCAACGGCGGTGAGGCCTCACGTTACCTCATAGGGTCTCACCGCCGGGGACCCCATGGACATTTCTGGTCGAAGACAAGCACGTTTTTGCGCTTTCCGTCATGTTCCAGCGCCTCTTGTCAATTTCACGATGGTGCCATATACTGGTAGCAACGCCACGAACGACCAGAGGTGATATGGTGTTTGCGCGGGCATACAGCGCAACCCTTGTCGGGATCGAAGGTATTCCCGTGTCGGTAGAGGTCGACATCGCCGGTGGGCTTCCGTGCATCGAAATCATCGGGCTCGGCGACGCTTCGGTGAGAGAGGCCAAACACAGAGTGCGATCGGCCATTCGAAATTCGGGCTACGAGCTTCCGGCCAGGCGCATCGTGGTAAACCTCGCGCCGGCCGGTATCCACAAGGAGGGTTCCCATCTTGACCTGGGGATCGCGGTGGGAATACTCCGGGCGTCAGGAAAGCTTCCCTTGGATATCCCCCGTTCCGACTACGTGCTTTTGGGCGAGCTTGCCCTGGACGGCGAGATCAGGAGAACTCCCGGCATCCTCCCCATGGTACTTTCCGTGATCAAGAACGGCCGGCGGCGAGTGGTGACGCCCCAGGCTAACCAGGCGGAAGTGGGATGGCTTGAAGATGGTGAGGTGAGGACCGCATCCAGACTTGAAGAAGTGGTCCGGTTTTTGTCGGGCACCGGCGACTTGCCGGCTGCCGAAAACAAGATGCCCCCTGAGGGTTCGGGCGAGGATACGACAGTGGATATGGCCGATATTCGGGGACAGGAGGCCGCCAAACGAGCTCTGGAGGTGGCGGTAAGCGGCGGCCACAACATCCTCATGATAGGGAGCCCCGGCTCGGGTAAGACTCTTCTGGCCCGGGCGATCCCAGGGATAATGCCGGATCTTGGCCCGGACGAGTCCGTGGAGGTGACGGCGATTCACAGCGTTGCCGGAATCCTTCCCCCGGAAGCGGGGCTCATGAAACGCAGACCCTTTAGGGCACCGCATCACACCGTAACACCTCAGGCCCTGGTGGGCGGCGGAATCGTCCCGAAACCGGGGGAAGTGACCCTCGCTCACAGGGGAGTCTTGTTCCTCGACGAGATGCCTCACTTTTCCCGGGCAGCTCTGGACGCTCTGAGGCAACCTTTGGAGGAGGGAGTCGCGACCGTCGTGAGGTCCAGGGCCAGGGTACTCTTTCCGGCCCGATGCTTTCTCGTAGGGGCAGCTAACCCGTGCCCCTGTGGAAAGTTTCCCTCAGATGACTGCACCTGTAACGAACGGGCTCGGCGGAATTACCTCTCCCGCTTGTCCGGCCCCCTGCTCGACAGGTTCGACGTGTTCGTGGAGATGTCCCCTCTAAGTCTAGGGGACCTCGAAAGCTCTCCCGGTGAGACCAGTGCCGTCGTGAGGAAGAGGGTGACGCGAGCTAGAATGCGACAGGTTGAGAGGTTCTCGGGCAAAGGTTTTCTCACCAACTCGCAGATTCCGGTCAAAGATATATCCAGGTACGTCAGCCTCTCAGCCGGCGCCAAGAAGCTTTTGCACCGCAGCTTCAACGAGCTAGGTCTATCCGCCAGGGCATATCACAAGATCCTCAAAGTGGCCCTTAGCATCGCCGATTTGGACGACTCGCCTCGAGTGGAGGAGGCGCACGTGGCGGAAGCTCTCGCTTACAGAGATTGCTTTCTTCTGTAGAAACATCCAGGTGAACTCGAGCTTGGAGGAATGGGTCATGACCGGGGGGACTCAAGGCACTGGAAAGCCGCGGGCTCCAGAGGGAGCGGTGGTTTCAGCTGAAAACCCGGGTACCCGGAAGCAGATCGGCGGTTTCTGGGAGGATCGCGCCCGTGAATTCCTCGAGGGGAAGGGCTACCGGCTGATCGATCGAAACTGGCGGTCTAGACTCGGCGAAATCGACCTCGTCTTTTGGGATGGGAACATCCTGGTTTTCGTGGAGGTGAGGTACAGGAGAAAAGGTTCGCTGATCGAAGCCGCCGTTTCCCTCACCGGAACGAAACTTCGCCGTCTCAGGGGTTCAATCTCGGCCTACATTGCTTCCAAGGGCCTTCCCATGGACACGCCGTGGAGGCTCGACGCCGTCCTCATCGACGGCCGGGACATGAAGCTCGTCGAAAACATCATCAGCTAATTGAACCGGCGAGAAGCTCTTCCGGTGAATGGGACACGGTCCCAGCCTGTCGAGGTTTTTGCGGTGTTCCCCGGTACAATACCCCTTATGCTTCCCGAAACCATACTCCGGGTAAAGCTCTTGATAAGAAACCATCATGCGGTCGCGTATCACTTTGGCCACGATAGATGCCGCCGCTATGCACGCGACGGCAGAGTCGCCCTTTACCCGCGTTTCTTGGGGAAAAGGGAGGGAAGGTATGGCGCGGTTGCCGTCCACAAGCACGAGCTCAGGAGGATACCCGCGCCCTTCGAGCGTAAGTACAGCTTGTCTCATCGCCGAGTAGGTAGCTTCGGCGATCCCCTTCGTATCGACGAAGCGGGCGGACCTGATTCCTATTCCGACGGCCAGCGCTTGTGCCAGCACGTCGGGGAAAAGGGTTTCCCGGAGACCGGGTGCGAGTTTCTTCGAATCATCGAGGAGGGGGATGAAGGCGTCGGGCCGGAGGACCACTGCGGCGGCCACCACGGGACCGGCCATGGGTCCTCTTCCCGCTTCGTCCACTCCCGCTATGTACCTGTATCCCCGGCGCCTGAGTTCCCTCTCGTCCCGGCACAGGGACTCGAATCGATTGGATGTGTGATGTTGGTTGGACATCGCGAGCCTCTCGTTACGATTTCGCTGCCCGGTGGCCGGTTCCCTGCTGAATGAGATTTACCTGGGCAGCGGAGGCTTCGACGTGAATCCGGTCGTGAAGACGAACACCTTGACATCGAAGGATACCCGGGTTTCGGGGAACCGCGAAGGCCAGTCGAACTCCTCCCATTCCTTCCACGTCGCGAACTTTGTGTGCACCGACAGGCCCAGAGCGACCGCATCAGAGCCCAACGATTTCAGCTTCTCGATGGTTCTTTCAAGAAGAGCCTGTAGTTCCTCCGTGGTGGTTCGGGCGATCGCGCTCTGGAATTGGGGGGACATCTCCTGAGTTGTACCCTGCGCTTCTTCGAGGGATCCGGTGACCCGTACATTATAAGTAACCTGAATGTCCCGGTCATTTCTCTTCACCCTCGGATGGGCGGAGACGTGGTGAAACCTAATCACTGACTGTTTCCCCGGGGGGCCGGGGAAGGAAATTCCGATGTTTCCCCGTTGGAATTCCCCTTTCATGATGAGGGCGCCCATGGTCTCTTTCGGGTCCAGGGTTCCCACCATCTTGACTTTCCCATCGGAAACCCTGAACACAGCTGCTCCCTGCACAGCTACAACCTCCTCTTCGCCTTCCTGGCCGCCCTCGCCCTGGCCCGGCTCCCCGCTTTTCTCTCCCTGCTTCTTTTCCTCTCCTTCCTTTGCAGGCAACTTGTCCTGAGTTTTCCTGGTTGAGACCAGGTATGGTACGAGAGGTTCCGATTCCACGATCGTAGAGGCCAGAACGAATTCGTGCACGGTAGCGAAGGGGGAGGTCCCGAGCTCATTATACGTCACCGTGGTGAGTCCCGTGAGATACGTAGCGGGGTCGACTTCTACGGCGGGGGTAAGCCGCGAGAGGAATTCCTGAGCTTTACCCTGGCAGACCGCTATGAGCGTGGTATGGCGGAATTCCAGGTTTCTCGTGAACACATCCATGATACAACCGGCGTCTTCCCGGGCGAGTTCCTCGCCGAGAATTACGTACGTAGCTTCGACGGTGATGACGTCCCGTGCCAGCGACTCGTCGATTCGCTCCAGAGCGTGCATGATGGATTTTCCTTCCCGGGACATTACGATGACGGGTTTCCCCCCGCCGCCCCCTTCACCTCCACCAGCGCTTGGTCTTATCCTGCGAGGAATCGCTATGACCGCTGTCAGCAGGATCGGGTCTGTCTTTCCCTTATCGACTCCGAGCAGCGTGACCAAGCTCAGGTCTTCCAGCTCCCGCATTCCGTAGCAGCCTCCCAGCGCCACGCCGCTGAAGACGATGAGGAGCCAGACCATGGCCACCCTGAAAGCTACCCTGGAAGAAGGTCTCTTTCTCACTGCGCATCGCCTCCTGCGTCACTGTCCGGGACGGCCCTGGTCAGCCGGTTTCCCCCCGTCTCCCGCACCTTTTCCCTTGCCGTCCTGTATGGTGTCGGCCTCAGCGCCGGTGTGAGCGGACCGCTTTCTGTTTACCAGGCGCGAGATCAGGTAGAGAACCCAACCAAGCCACAGTACCGGGTTGCCGCCCCAGGCGTAGACGGCATCAAGCAACGCGACTGTATGAACGATGGACGATGGGATGAGTCCCAGGCCGAATGCCAGCGATGACACGGGAAAAACGTAAGGTCTCACGGTTTGGCTGTCGGAAAGCTGAGAAAAGACGATGAGGGACAGGACGAAGGCGATCGCGAGATAGACGGCAATTGACAAAAACCACGAGAAAGTAAACAGCGCCTCCAACCGCTGAAGAAACTTGCCCAGGATGATCGATCTCGCCAGGACGCCCAGGGGAAACAGATGTCTTGCGCTTTCGGGGTAAGGAAAAGCTGCGGCGACGACGAAAGTGGTGAGAATCATGAATAAGGCGCCCAGGGACATTCCCCACATCCCCGCGACCCTGGGAAGCTCCGGGTTCCTTGTGTATCCTTTCAGGATCACGAGCGCTGCCATGTTTGCGAATATCCCTGCTCCGTGGAAGCCCTGTTTCGCCACGGCCAGAGGCCCCAGACCCCAAAAAGGAAAGATGTGTCTTACGTCTAACAGACGATACGAGGCTAGAAGGACAACGGCCAGCGAAAGCGCTATGACGGGGGCCAGGACCACACCGGTTCTCGCCACCGGCTCCAGCCCCAGCCACGCTCCAAAAGCTGACACAATGACCAGCGTTCCCTGGAGTACCTCGATGGGAACCTCGGGAAGGAGGCCGATGACGGTGCCACCCGAGAATACTCTGGCCAGGAAAGCGGCGGAGGAAATGAGATACGAGAACACCAGTAGCGCAACGAAATCGCCGAAAAGACGCCCCAGAGTCTCCCTCAGCGCCGGCACGAAAGTTTTGTTAGTCGTCGTCTCGGACCAGCGAATCCACCCCCATAAGCCGGCGTATCCAAATCCCGCCGACAGCACCATCGAGAGCCACCCGGCATTGCCCGCCTTCGCCATTACGAGAGCGGGGAAAGACAGGAATGCGGTAGAGACTGTAAGGTAAAAGAGCAATATGACGACCTGTTTCGAGTCAAGGTGACCAAGGGACGGGCTCTGGGAGTAGGAGCTTCGCTCATTCCTGGCGGCCATGGCCTTTTTTGGGTTCCTCCTGTTTCAGACTTTGACCCCGGTCCCACAATTTCGATACCCGGGGCTGCCTCCGAAGATCCTTGGGGCGAAAGAAGGACGGCCGAAGACTCATTTTCCACGCAGGCCCTCTCAGTATTACATCGGGGGCCGACGGCCTCATGGGCGAAACAGGCGAGAAGAGAGGCACCCCGACGCTCTTAAGAGACATGAAGTAACAAAGGAGCGCGAAGGTGACGGCCACTATGCCGTAAAGGCCGAACGACGCTCCCACGAGAATGAAAACGGGGGCGCCCAGGCGCAGGAACATCTGAAGCTCCTGACTGGGTATGGTGAGAGACGCCAGCGCGGTCACGGCGATGAGGATCACCATGATCGGGCTGACTATGGAAGCTCTCACAGCAGCTTCACCGATGAGGAGGGCTCCTACGATTCCGATGGTGGTTCCGATGGGGGAGGGAATGCGAATACCCGCTTCTCTGATGAGTTCGAAGCCCACATACATTATGAAGACTTCGAGCACCATCGGTAGCGGCACAAATTCCCTGGCCGAAGCCAGCGCCATTGTAAGCACCGTCGGGATCATTTCGACGTGATACAGAACGATAGCTACATAAACGCCGAGGAAGTAGAGGGCGACGACGAAGGAGAAAGCCCGGATAAGCCTAAGTATGCTCCCGTAAGGCCATCTCAGGTAAGCATCTTCTGGGCTGTGGAGGAACGCGAAGAAAGTTACCGGGCAGACGAGGACAAAAGGGTCCCCCGCCACCAGGATTGCGCAAGCCCCTTCCAGGAGGAAACTCGCCACCCGGTCGGGTCTTTCGGTGCTGAGAATCGTGGGGAGCAGAGAAGGAGCGTCCTCGATGAGTTTCTCCAGGTCACCCGAGGTCAGCACCGTGTCTACGCTGATGGAGCCCAGGCGCCGCTTGAGCTCCTGCACGACCTTATCGTTGGCCAGTCCCTGTATGTATGCCAGTACCACCATGGTCGGTGAACGCTCTCCCACCGTCATGCTTTCCATCACGAGGTCGGGGTCATGAATTATGGTCCTTATCAGGGCGGTATTGGAACGGATCACCTCCGAAAACCCGGTCTGAGGTCCCCGCACGATCCGTTCGGTGAGAGTCTGCTCAACCTGCCGGTGTTCCCAGCCTTTGGTCTCGACGACGAGGGCCGTGTCTTCCCCGTCTACGAGGACAGCTGTGTCCCCCATGGTGATTTGCTTCACAAGGCCTTCAATGTCCTTGCTTTCGGTCACCTGACCCGAGGTCAAGACGGATTCTTTCAATCTCGCCAGGAGGTCCTTCTCACGTTCCTTCCGGAGTTCCGAGAAGATGAGAATGGGCTGGAGCACGGAGCGGTAGAGCTTGTCGAAGTTGGCCAGTCCCTCGATGTACATGAGAGCGACTCGCTGGTGAGGTTCGGCCATGGTCATCTCCCGCACAACGATGTCGGAAGAATTCGGGACGTGGAAAATAGCCTTGAGCGTCCTCAAATTATCGTCGAGCTTTTTGGACAGGGGACGTCCGGGTCGCTTGTTCGTGGACGGTTGGGGTGGCGTCTTGCCCTTAAGCGGTCTTGCCCCCAGGGAAAACGATACCCTTTCCGAGCGGCCTCTGGCGGGAAACAATACGGATAACGCTTTCTTCCACAGGTTGGGAAATCTCACCTTTATCTCACCGGACTATATTCTTCCCACATCACGCGGGTGAAAACGAATCAGGCGGGAAGACGGAAAGTCACGCTCGTTCCCCACGCACCCGAAGATATGACCAGTTCGCCTCCGTGTTTCTCCGCGATGGACCGGGCCGTGGAGAGTCCCAGTCCCATCCCATCTTGTTTTGTGGTGACGAAAGGGGTCGCGATGCGGGAGAGTACCTCTGCGGGAATGCCAGGGCCGTTGTCCTTGAAAGTCACCTCGATGACAGGATGTCCTTCGGGGTCCTGAGATTTCGCCGCCGTGATCTCGAGTTTTCCTCCTCGCTCCATCGCCTCTATGGCGTTTTCCCAGACGTTTCGAAAGGCTTCCGCGAGGAACAGCAGGTTTCCGGGGATTTCAGGGAGATCTCCGGGCAATTCCAGTTCTGTGTCCACTCCCGCGAGCTCGCTCCTCGGCGCCATCAGGGCATAAAGGTCCTTGAGAAGATCCTTCAGGTTCACCTGCTGACTGTCCGGGTCACGGCCGTTCTGGATACAGAGCATGAGCTGGGATATGTCCTCGAGCTCCCTCTTCATCAAACGGTGGTACTTCTCGTAATCGGAGCCGGACAGACCGGGCTCTATAAGCCCCATGAGCACTCTCAAGGACGAGATGTGGTTCTTGAGCGAGTGCACCACGCCGAAGGTCTCGGCGGCTTCTTTGACAACATCGCGCATCCCCCTCACCTTCTCCCACACGAGAGGTATTCTCCATCCGGGATCAAATTCCTTCCATGGTTTCCATGGTTCTATACTCTTTGCAACCGGATGCTCTTTGCCCCCTTCTATGCTTAACCAAGCTTCCTATCCGAATTGCCGGCGGTTCGCCGAGATCTCCCGGATTCGGATTCCTCGGATAGTTCGCGATTGATATTCGAGGGAAAGCTCTGTTAGACTGGATTATGGTATATGCGCTGGTCTTGCCGTGGATTCCACGGAAAGATTCCTGACAGGCCGGGTAGTTTCGTGTGGAGGCGACGCTCCTTGACCCGGGGCCGGGGTGGCCGCCGGACGATTCCCCTGGACAGATCATGGGGAGAACGTGTGCCGGGTGTCCCTCAGCAAGGGCGTTGTCACAGCCATAAGCTCCGGGGAGAGGAAATCCATCGGGGGTGTGGTCGTTGGCAAAGGATCGAGCTTGCGCCGTCCGAGGACAAGCTTATACCAAGAAGCGGGCAGGACGGGGCGGACGATTTGCCGCAGCTTTTCTACTGGTGGTGTACATAGTGCTCGTCAGCGCAGGTGGTGCAGGTGCGAGCTCCGACTTTCTCGCCCGCATCGGGACAAGAGCCTTAAAGGAAGGTGACCGCGGAAGCGACGTTCTCGCTCTCCAGGAAGCTTTGTCCTTCTTGGGCTTCAGGCCGGGTCCCACCGACGGATGGTTTGGAAGCAAGACGCGGGCGGCGGTGGTAGAGTTTCAAAGGAAGTCGGGTCTTTACGCCGACGGCGTCGTGGGCCCGAAAACCAAAAAAGCCCTGGAGAAGGCCCTCGAAGCCGCGCAAGGTGGCGACCCCCGGTCTCAGATCGCCCGGTACGTCGTAAAAAAGGGTGATACCCTGTGGGCGATAGCGAAAGCTATGGGGTCGAGCGTGGGTTCTCTTATGGAAGCCAACGGTCTTAAAAGTGCCGTGATCTACCCGGGGCAAAGGCTCGTTTCGCCCCTGAGTTCCGCCCGGCAGGTCTGGGTGTTTGCGCCGAAGTACAAAGCCGATGACACCTTGGCGTTGGAGAGCGTCAGAGCTTGGCTTGACTACATAGACGTCGTAATAGACTGCGGATTTTCGCTTAGAAGCGATGGTACAATTCGGGGAAGCGGCAATCCCGATCTGGTTTCGCTGGCAAAAGGAAAAGGGAAACTTGTTCTGGCACTCGTCACCAACACCAACGGATCATCTCACGACAGGGGAATAGCTTCGGCGGTGCTGACCGGCAGCTCTTCAAGAAAAGAGGCACTGGCTTCGATAAAAGGTCTTATGGACCTGGGCTACGACGGCATTAACCTCGATCTGGAGAACGTGGACCCGGCGCACCGGGAGGAGCTCGGACGTTTTATAAGGGATCTTTCAACTACTCTGGGACCGGCTGCCCTGCTCACTGCGTCGGTTCCGGCCAAGCTTAAGGAAAACTTATCAAGCCAATGGTCCGGCGCCTTTGATTACGAGGAGATCGGACGGTGGTGCGATGCGGTGGTGATCATGGCCTACGACCAACATTACTCATCCTCCAAACCTGGCCCTGTCGCGGCGCTGGACTGGACGATGGGCGTGACCTCGTACGCCTTGTCGTGCATACCTCGGGCGAAACTGCTGTTAGGGATTCCAAGCTACGGATACGAATGGCCCGTTTCGGGCGGAAAGGGTCGTTCCCTTCCTGCCTACAAAGCCCAGACTAATGCCGCGACTCTTGCGACGGAGGTTTTACGGGACAAAGGCGCCGTTCCTCACTACCAGTACCAGGCAGCTGACGGCACGTACGTGGTGTACTACGAGGACGGCGTGAGTCTTCGACGGAAGATGGAAATCGCGGTGCGTGAAAACTTGCTTGGAGTGGCCATGTGGAGGGCCGGCTACGAAACGCTTGATACTTGGGAATCAATGAAATGGTTTAAAAGCGCGACGGAATCTGGCATGCAATGACATCTTATGATAAAATCGGCACAGGGCGCCGGCAGGTCCGAGGTGTAACGCCATTGGATGACCTGGTATTGTGGGTCGCCCTGACGCTTATGCCGGGGATGAGACCCTCGGTTTATGAGAGATTCCTCGAGACGTTTCCAGATCCCCTCAAAGCTCTGGGAAGTCCGGTCGGACGTTTCGGCGCTCTGCCCTCCGGTCTCGTAAGAGCTTGTTCCCTTCATTGGAAAGATTACATTCCGAAGGCCAGGGAAGTCCTGGACCTAGCTCCAAAGAAGGGAATGAACGTCTTGAGCTTGGTCCATCCCTCGTACCCGGAAAGGCTCAGGCAGATCCCGGATCCACCACTAGTCCTTTACGTAAAGGGGGAAATCCTGCCCCGGGACCAACTGGCCGTAGCTGTAGTGGGTACGCGGTCTCCCAGCGTGGCAGGGCTTGTGACGGCGGAACGAATGGGGAGGGACCTTGCCCTCGCTGGGATAACCGTCGTTTCGGGTCTTGCGAGAGGAGTTGATTCCCAAGCTCATCGCGGCGCCGTCCGAGCTGGAGGCAGGACCGGGGCTGTGCTGGGTTCGGGTCTCGATGTGATTTATCCCCCGGAGGAGAGGAGGCTTTTCGAGGAAGTCCGGCAGTGTGGCTGGGTCATCTCGGAATACCCCCCGGGGTCCCCGCCGCTTAAATGGCATTTTCTCGAACGTAACCGCCTCCTCAGCGGATTGTCCATAGGTGTGGTGGTGGTCGAGGCGGGTCCCAGGTCCGGAGCTCTTTCCACCGTGGAGTACGCTATAGCTCAGGGGCGTCCCGTAATGGCGGTCCCCGGAAGCGTTACAAACCCGTCGGCGGCAGGCACCAACAAGCTCCTGGCGGATGGTGCGGGACTGGTTACCTGCGCCAAGGATGTGCTATGCTTTCTCAGGCATGAGACTGAATACGTTCCCGAGTTCAAAGAGAATCGGAACTCAGGCGTTTCGGTTACCTTGGAGGAAGGAGAGATCCTCAGAATCGTCGGGGACGACGTTCTTTCCCGCGATGAGATCCTGAGGAAATCGCCGTTTCCCCCGGGAAAGTCGTGCGCCCTGATATCGGCGCTGGAAGTAAAAGGACTGCTCGAGCGGATGCCTGGCGGGCGACTTACCCGTCGCCCAACGGCATCCTCCTTTGTGAGGTGAGACCCTACGGGCAAAGGAAAGCCACTGATAATCGTCGAGTCGCCGGCGAAGGCCAGGACGATCCAGAGGTTCATGAAGAGGAAGTATGACGTAGCTGCGTCCCTCGGGCACGTGCGGGATCTGCCCAAGAGCCAGATGGGCGTGGACGTTGACGACGGCTTTAAGCCAAGGTACATCAACATAAGGGGTAAGGGCGAGGTAATCAAGAAACTCAGGGAGATGGCGAAGACCGCCCCCCAGGTGTACCTGGCCACCGACCCGGACCGGGAGGGCGAAGCTATTTCATGGCATCTATGTCATGTACTTGGACTCGATCCCTCCGAGGCGCGGCGGGTTACGTTCCACGAGATAACCGATGGGGCGGTGACCGAGGCTTTCAAGCACCCCCGGCCCATCGACCAGAACCTGGTCGACGCTCAGCAGGCCCGTAGAATCCTGGACAGGCTCGTGGGCTATAGTTTGAGCCCGCTTTTGTGGCACAAGGTGAAAAGAGGTCTGTCAGCGGGAAGGGTGCAGTCAGCTGCCCTACGCCTGATTTGCCAGAGGGAAAAGGAGATCGAGGAGTTTAAGCCAGAGGAATACTGGACTCTCGACGCAAAGCTCGAGTCCTCAGGCGAGGTATTTCTCGCCAGGTACCACGGAACCGGGGGCAAGAAAGTCGATCTTCGTTCACGTACGGATGTAGATGAGATCGTCGCCTCCTTGAAGAACGAACTCTTTGTCGTAAAATCAGTGGAACAGAAGGAAAAGCGAAGATACGCTCCGTTCCCCTTTACGACCTCCACTTTGCAGCAAGAAGCTTCAAGACACCTCGGTTTTTCGGTGAAACGAACCATGGCGGTAGCTCAAACCCTCTATGAAGGAGTCAACCTGGGGAAGGAAGGTCCCCGGGGTCTCATAACGTACATGAGGACCGATTCGACGAGAGTGTCCCAGGCGTCTCAAGCACAGGCGAGAGCTCTTATCTCGGAGAAATTCGGCCGGGAATATATCGGGCCCGTGAGGCAAGCAAAAGAAGGTCCCGGGGTTCAAGGAGCTCACGAGGCCATAAGGCCCACAGACGTTTCGAGGACCCCTGAATCGTTAAAGCAATACCTCAGTCAGGACCAGTACAGATTGTACTCCCTCATATGGAAGCGGTTCGTGGCGAGCCAGATGGCGCCCGCTGTATACGACACGATTTCGGCGGAGATCGAAGCGGGTAGGCATTTATTCAAGGCCGGAGGCCAGAGGCTCAAGTTCGACGGATTTACCAGGGTGTACACGGAAAGGAGCGATGATCCCGAAAAAGACACACCCCCGCTACCACCGCTTAAAGAAGGAGAAGTTCTGATCCTGCGGGATCTTTTGGCCGCCCAGCACTTTACCGAGCCTCCGTCCAGGTACACCGAAGCTTCTCTCGTGAAAGCGATGGAAGAGAGGGGAATAGGTCGTCCGTCGACATACGCCCCCACCATTTCAGTGCTTCTCGAGAGGGACTACGTTACAAAAGAAAAGAAAAAGCTCGTTCCGACCGAGCTGGGACGCGTGGTCGACAAGCTCCTGGTGGAGAACTTCCCTTCCGTCCTGGACCTGGATTTCACCAGGGAGATGGAGGAAAAACTCGACAAGATCGAGGCAGGCGAAGGACATTGGCAGGCGGTGGTAAGGGAATTCTGGGAGCCCTTTAAGGCCCTCGTGGATAAAGCTGAGGAGTCCTTAGGGCGTCAGGAGCTCCCGGCGGAACCGGCCGGGGTCAATTGCGAGGTTTGCGGAAAGCCCATGGTGATAAGGACCGGAAGGTTCGGTAAATTCATAGCATGCTCCGGTTATCCTGAGTGTAAGAACACCAAACCTTTCCTGGACAAGATCGGGGTACCCTGTCCTAAATGCGGTGGTGACTTGGTCCGTCGAAGGTCGAAAAAGGGCAGGGAGTTCTTCTCCTGCGTGAATTACCCCACTTGTGACTTTCTGAGCTGGTCCAGGCCGGTGGGGAGAAACTGTCCGGTTTGCGGTGAGCCCCTGGTGGAAGGGCCCGGCAATGCGGTTCGATGTTCCCGAAAGGGTTGCGATTACCGGGAAAAGGCTCTCGTGGGAAAATCTCTCTCGGCCCCGGAAACCCCGAAGGAAAATGCGGTAAATAGTCTAGAAAATTGAGAACTTCGCCTTGCCCCAGCCCAGCGGCGGGTGTTAAGATAACCTGGCGGAAACGAGGCGAGAGGTTTTGACGGAACTGGACGAGATGATAGACAGGTTCCTCGAGGAACTGGCGGTCACGAGGACAGGCTCGTTGCATACCAGGACCGCTTATGCCCGGGATCTCAAGGATTTCGTCGAGTACCTCCGGGAAGCGGGGCTACCCCTCGAAGGTTCTTCCGTGAGCGCCCGGGCGATCGGCGGCTTTATTCAGAGCTTATCCAGGCGAGGGTTCCGTCAGTCATCGGTTTCAAGGAAGGCATCGGCGGTGAAGTCCTTCGCCCGGTTTCTCGTCAGACGGGGTATCCTTCGGGTTAATCCCGCAAAGGATCTCGCGCCCCGCAAGACGAGCTTCACCTTGCCCAGGGTTCTTTCGGAGGGAGCCGTTTCTTCCCTCCTGGAGATTCCAAGTCCCGATTCTCCACTGGGTCTCCGGGACAGAGCGCTTCTTGAGACCCTCTATGGTGCGGGGTTGCGCGTATCTGAAGTGGTGAGTTTGAACCTGGGAGACATCGACTACTCTCTGGGTTTTGTCCAGGTCACCGGAAAGAGGGGGAAGCAGAGGATCGTACCTCTGGGTTCGGAGGCCATAGCTCGCCTGGGAGATTACTTGGAGCGAGGGCGACCGGTTCTCCTCTCCAAAGCCCGGAAAAGATCGAACGCCCTCTTTCTCAACAGGTGGGGAGGCAGGCTTTCGTCGAGGAGCGTCCGGCGGATCCTCGAAGCTTATCTGCTAAAATCGGGACTGGGAAAAAGAGATGCTTCTCCTCATACCCTCCGGCACTCCTTCGCTACACACCTTTTGGCGAACGGAGCTGATTTGAGGTCCGTCCAGGAGATGCTCGGACATTCCAGCATCAGGACTACACAAATTTACACCCACGTCTTGCCCGGCAGGCTTCGCCGGGTTTACGACCAAGCTCATCCCCGGTCGGGAAAAAGAAACGGGGACGACGGGGAGCGAGAGAGCGGAGGCGGTGACGATGAACTCGTTTCGTCATTGTAGAGTGCCAGTCTTTTACGGCACCACGATAGTGGCGGTAAGGGCGAAGGGTAAGTCGGCCATGGCCGGGGACGGTCAGGTCACGATGGAATCCGGTTCTTCGCCTACGGTAATCAAAGCTTCCGCTCGAAAGGTCCGCAAACTCTACGGCGACAGGGTTCTGTGCGGATTTGCGGGTTCCGTGGGGGACGCCTTCACGCTCTTCGACAAACTCGGCTCGCACCTGGAAGAATCCAGCGGCGACCTGATGCGGGCCGCCGTGAATCTGGCGAAAGAATGGAGGACCGACAGGGTGCTCCGGCAGCTCCAGGCCGTTCTCCTGTGTATGGACGCGGAACATATCTTGCTCGTCTCGGGTACAGGGGAGGTCATCGAACCGGATGAGCCCGTTCTGGCCATCGGATCGGGCGGACCGTACGCGCTGGCAGCTGCGAGGGCTCTTTTGCGTCACACGGATCTCGACGGACCTGCTATCGCCCGGGAGGCCTTGAAGCTGGCAGCTGAGATATGCATATATACCAATGACAACATAACTGTGGAGGAAATCTGACCGTTATGACCGACGCGAAGAGTTATCTTGATGAGCTTACCCCCGCAAAGATCGTGGAAGAACTGGATAAATACATTGTCGGACAGGCACGAGCTAAACGGGCGGTCGCCGTTGCGCTGCGGAACAGAATACGCCGGCAGAGGGTCGCTCCGGAACTTCAAGAGGAGATCGTCCCTAAGAACATCCTCATGATAGGTCCCACGGGAGTCGGAAAGACGGAAATCGCAAGACGTCTGGCCAAGCTCGTTAACGCTCCCTTCGTTAAGGTCGAAGCCTCTAAGTTTACCGAAGTCGGCTACGTTGGGCGAGACGTCGACTCCATCATAAGGGATCTGGTCGAAACTTCCGTCAGGATGGTTCGGAACGAGAAGTTCGCGGAAGTTGAACCGAAAGCGCTGGCGCTGGCCCAGGATAGGCTCGTCGACGTACTCGCGCCCCTTCCCAAGCGACCGAGACCCATGCGGAACCCGTTTGAGATGCTGTTCGGCCCGCAGCAGGAAGAACGGGATGAGACTTCCGACTACGATTTCGAGGATAAGCTTTCCGCCGCGAAAGCTCATAGGCGGGAAATCCGGGAAAAGCTCGAAGCGGGCGAACTCGAAGACGAGTATGTGGAGATCGAGGTGGAAGACACCTCTGTTCCGATGATCGAGTTTTTCGACGGTTCGGGGATGCAGGAAATGGGCCTCAACATGCAAGACCTTCTAGGCGGTATACTGCCCAAGAGGAAGAAGCGACGCAGGGTGAGGGTAAGGGAAGCCAGGAGGATCCTAGCTCAGGAGGAAGCTTCGAAGCTCCTGGATCAGGACGCTATCACAGCAGAAGCTATCTCCAAAGCGGAAAACGTAGGGATAGTGTTTATCGACGAAATGGACAAAATCGCCGGGAGAGAAAAGGGCATCGGTCCCGACGTCTCTAGAGAAGGCGTTCAAAGGGACCTCCTTCCGATAGTCGAGGGCACCACCGTGGTGACGAAATACGGCCCGGTGAAGACAGACCACATTTTGTTCATCGGCGCTGGCGCTTTTCACGTGTCAAAACCCTCCGACCTCATCCCCGAGCTTCAAGGGCGGTTTCCCATCCGGGTGGAGCTCGACGCTTTGAGCAGGGATGATTTTGTGAGGATTCTCGTGGAGCCCGAAAACGCGCTCACCCGCCAGTATAAAGCGCTTCTTGAGACGGACGGAGTAGAGCTGGAGTTCACCGAGGACGGCATCAGGGAACTGGCCGATATGGCTTACAGGGTGAATCAAGAGACAGAGAACATCGGCGCCAGGCGCCTCCATACCGTCATGGAGAAGCTTCTGGAAGATGTGCTCTTCCAGGCGCCGGCGGTGTCCGAGAAGAAGGTGATCGTTGATTCCAAGTATGTAAGAGAAAAGCTTTCTGATCTCGTCAAGAGCGCCGACGTGTCGAGATACATCCTCTGAGGCGCACCACGGGGCTGACGAAGGGAAAGGAGAGATATGGTTTGAAGACTCTTTTGGATAAAACAAGGTATGTCAACAGAATGCTGGCACATACAGCTCGAGAGGTCGATTTTTCCGAAACCACCAGAGTTCTCATGGATGTTCTCGAATCCAACGTTTACCTTCTGGACGGGGAAGGGCGGATCCTCGGGTACGCCCTCAAGGATGATTTCGATTGCCGGGTAGTCAAAGATGGGCTCCTAAAAGACAAAGAATTCCCCGAAGCTTACAACCAGAATCTTCTCGCCTACCGGGAAACCGCTGCCAATATCGAAGAGTCTAGAGGGGTATGCGTCTTTAAGGATGGAACCCCGTGCATCTACCGGTCGAAGATCACCACGGTGGTCCCGGTGGTTGGCGGCGGGCGGCGTCTGGGCACCCTGGTTCTAGCCAGGACCCAGGGACGCTTTACCGAGGAGGACCTGGTTTTAGCGGAACACGCCACGGCCATCGTAGCTTTGGAGATGCTAAGACACGCCGGAGAGGCCAGGGAAGAGGAGGCGCGGCAGCGCGCCGCCGTTCAGGTTGCCCTGGGAACTCTCTCCTTCTCCGAGCTCAACGCGGTAAAGCACGTTTTCGCCGAGCTAAAAGGCGAAGAAGGATTCTTGGTGGCATCCAAGGTTGCGGATCGAGTGGGCATAACGAGGTCGGTCATCGTCAACGCCTTGAGAAAGTTCGAATCCGCCGGGGTCATCGAGTCGAGGTCCCTGGGGATGAAGGGTACCTATATTCGGGTGTTGAATCCGCTTCTCCTCGAAGAACTTCGCAAGCTCAGGTAACGAAACCTTTTTACACGCCGGCATGAAAACGCAGCGGGTTTCAAAACCCACTGGGAAAAGGCCGGGGTTGTCCCCAAACGGGGGTCCCCGGTTACTTATTTTTTGATCACTTTTTTCGATCACTTTTTTGAGAAGAAGGAATCTGGTAGGGTTATGTCGAATGGAGGACCTTGCCAAGGAATATATACCGCGTTACCGATAAAGGCAAACCCGTCGAAAGGCGGGGACGCAAAGCTGCGGGTCTAAAGCCGTAAGGCCATGATAGCCGGGCTGCCGAAGAACGGGGTTACTTATTATTTAGCCTCCTGCGGTAACGCGGGGGGCTTTTGTCGTCCAGGGGGGATGACAGGTGCAGTCCATTTCATCTTTGCTGGCAAAAGCTCTTGACGCGTCTTGGGCGAGGCACGAATTCCTCGCTTCGAATCTGGCCAACGCCGAGACCCCGGGTTTCAAGAGACAGGACTTGGATTTCCAATCCTACCTTAGATCCGCTCTGAGCCCGGGCGTTGTCGTCAGTACGACCCATCCGCGGCACATTTCCTCATCCGGACCCCGGCCGCTGTACGTCACGAGGGATTCCTCCAGCCTTACCCCGGATGGAAACAACGTCGACGTTGATAGAGAAATGGCCGAGGTATCCTCGAACGCGCTCTATTACACCGCCGTCCTGCGACAGCTCGGCGAACATATGAGCTTGCTGCGAAAAGCCATCACCGAAGGGAGGAGGTAACCGTGAGGTTATTTTCAGCTATCGAAGCCAGCGCCTCCGGGCTGACGGCCCAGAGGCTACGCCTGGACCTTATTGCGTCCAACCTGGCTAACGCCGAAACGACGAGGACTCCCGAGGGGGGACCATACGTCCGCAAGGTAGCTATCGTCGCACCCAGGAACCCGAGGTACTCCTTTCGAGAACTCCTCGCCCTGAAGTGGGGCTCTCTTCCGGGGGACGGTTCTCCCGTAGGTGTTGAGGTGGTTTCAGTGGCGCGGGACCCGACGCCGCCCCGAAGGGTGTACATGCCGGGTCATCCCGATGCCGACGACGATGGATACGTCACGTTTCCCAACGTGAACGTGGTTACGGAAATGGTCGATATGATGGCAGCTACCAGGGCTTATGAAGCGAATGTGACGGCCATCGAAGCGGCCAAGGCGATGGCCACCCGGGCATTGGAAATGCTCAGAGTTTAATGCACCAGCACAGTTTTCCGGCAAGAACAGGGGGGCTTTGGAATGTATATAAGGCCGGTCGGTACAGTTAAAACGCTGGGAACTCTTCCGCTTACACCGCCTCGTTCTGCAAGGACATCCGCGGCGCCCGCCGAGAGCTTTCAGGACACTTTGAGGAGGGCGGTTTTCTCCCTTGAGCAGATGGATAAGGAGCTTTTGAAAAGCAACATCGAGCTTGTGGCGGGCACGGCCAAGGACATGCACACCGCAGTTCTGGCCGCAGAAAAAGCTTCTCTCGCGCTTGACCTCATCATCGCGATCCGGAACAAGGCCATCGAAGCTTATCAGGAAATCATGAGGATGCCCATCTAGTCCCGTGGGGCCGGGGTATGAAAAGGGATGGTGATACGGATGGCGCAGGCGAGGCGGCTTCTGGAGAGCGTGAAAGAGGTCTTAGGGAAGCTTTCCAGGATCCAGCGCATCGTGCTCGTTGGCGTGACGGCCCTGATTTTCCTTTCCCTGCTTCTCGTTGCCATCTTCGGCTCGCGCGGAACGGAGTACGACATCCTCTGGTCCGATTTGAGCTCTCAAGATGCAGGGGCTATCGTCAAAGAATTGGAGAAAGAAGGGGTGCCTTATAAACTCGAGGCGGGCGGCCGGGTCATAAAGGTTCCTAAAGATTCGGTCTACAGATTGCGACTTACTTTTGCCTCCATGGGGCTTCCGGCGTCGGGCGTCGTCGGTTTCGAATCCATCTCGGTAAATCAGCTGTGGTCCACCGACTTCGAAAGACAGGTTCAATACACGAGAGCGCTTCAGGGGGAGATCGTCAGGACCATCAAGTCGATGGACCCGGTGGAAGATGCCAGGGTCCATATCGTCCTTCCCGAACCTTCGGTTTTCGTCACGCAGCAAAAACCGGCGACCGCCGCGGTCATGCTGAAGCTCCGCCCCATGGAGGAACTCACGAAGGCCCAGGTGAAGGCCATCGTGAAGCTGGTATCCAGCTCGGTCCGGGGCCTTTCTCCGGAAAACGTCACGGTGGTGGACTCCACCGGGAGACTTCTTTCCCAGGATATCTCCGGGGGAGCCCTGGAAGAGGGCTTTTCATCTCTGGATTCTCTGGAAATAACTTACCAGTTCGAGCGGACCCTGGAAAAGCGGTTGACGAACTTGCTCAACCCTATCCTGGGACCGGGCAACGTGGTTTGCCAGGTAAGAGCTGAGCTCAACCTGGATTTGGTTAAGCGCGAAACTGTAACTTACAGCCAGGACCAGCAGCCTGTGTTGAGGAGCACTCAGGAAGTACACGAAACCTTCCAGGGGTCAGGCACGCCGTCGGGCGGACCTGCCGGCGGGCTGGACGTTCCATCTTACGTAACCCCCGGCACTCAGGAATCGCAGTACCAGAGAACCGAGACCATCCACAACTACGAGGTGAGCGAAGTGAGGGAGGCCACCACGGTCGCGCCGGGGACGGTGAAGAGACTGTCGGTAGCTGTGGTGTTAAACAAAGCGGAGATGGATGAAGATTTCCGCGACTCCATCGTGCAAACCGTGACGATGGCGCTCGGGCTCGACCCTGCGAGGCAGGACCAGATATCCGTCATAAACATGCCGTTCAGCTCGGGTCCGTTCGAGGAGGCGCCCGCGCCTGTACCGATCTGGCAGAGAACGTACGTCATCTACGGGGCCGCGGTGGCCGCTGCCCTCGTGGCCGGTACGGTCATCTTGCTCCTCCTGAGAAGGCGCCGGCTCGCGAGAGAGAAAGAGCTCGAAGCTGAGGAGGTGGTAGCTCCGGAAACCCTTCCCACCGAGGCGGCGCCGGCCGCCACTCCGGAGATGATGGCATTGCAGAGGGCGAGGGAGGGCGTGGAGAGGCTGGCCAGGACGAATCCGGAGCTTGTGGCGCGGATATTGAGAACGTGGCTTGTGGAGGATGAGCGATGATGCTTGAGCGAAGGGGACCCCTCAAGGGTAGAGAGAAAGCTGCGATACTCCTCATATCGCTCGGTCCGGATCTGTCCGCCGCCGTGATGAAACATCTGAGAGAACCGGACATCGACGCTTTAACCCTGGAAATAGCGGCGACTCGCCGGGTTAGCCAGGATATAAGAGACCAGGTGCTTCAAGAGTTCTACGAGATGTGCATAGCCCAGGAGTACATAGACGAGGGTGGGATCGAGTACGCGAAAGTGGTCTTGGAAAAGGCCCTGGGACCGCAGAAGGCCTCGGACGTCCTTGCGCGACTCACGGCGTCGCTGGAGGTAAGACCCTTCGACTTCACCCGCAAAGCGGATCCGAGCCAGCTCGTGAATTTCCTGTCGGGCGAATCGCCTCAGACCATAGCTCTGGTTTTAAGTTACATGAACCCGGCGCAGGCGGCGCAGGTCATGTCCGCGCTCGAGCCGGAAATTCAGGTGGATGTGGCAAGACGCATCGCCACGATGGATCGAACCATTCCAGACCTGGTGAAAGAGGTTGAGCGGGTTTTGGAGCGGAGGATCGTCTCGACCGTGGGAGGGCGGGATTACGCCCAGGCCGGAGGAATCCAGGCCATCGTGGACATCTTGAACCATGTAGACCGTCAAACCGAGAAGACCATTTTAAACTCGCTGGAAATGGACAACCCGGAGCTGGCCGACGAAATCAAGCGGCGCATGTTCCTGTTCGAAGATATCGTTTACCTGGACGACAGGTCCGTCCAGAGGTTCCTCAGAGACGTCGACCTCCAGCGCGACCTGCCTCTGGCCCTGAAAAACGCTTCCGAGGAAGTGAAAGCCAAGATCTTCAGGAACATGTCCTCCCGCGCCGTCGAGATGCTCAAGGAAAACATCGCGTATCTCGGACCTGTGCGTTTAAGGGACGTGGACGAAGCTCAGCAAAGGATAGTCTCGCTCATACGCCGCCTGGAGGAGCAAGGCGAGATCATCCTCGGGAGAGGGAGAGGAGGGGAGGAGATAATTGTCTAGGGTTCTGCGCCTGAAAAGGGACGAACGGGCGGGGATTCTCATCCCCGTTGTTGCGGTGCACGCGTCGCCTCAGAGCCGCGACCTGACGGACGCCTTGGAGGAGAAAGCCCTGACGGGTCAGCTTGAGGCGGTCGAAGAACAGGTGGACATCCCGACCGCAGTAGATCTGGAAGAAGCTTCTCGGGCGGCCGGGGCCATGCTCGAGGAGGCGAAAAGAGCTCGGGATGAGATCATCGAAAGCGCCCGGAGAGAAGCCCAAAACATCCTGGAAAGCGCCGCGAGAGAGCGGGAGGAGGTTCTTCAACGGGCGCACCGGGAAGGTTACGAGGCCGGCTACAAAGAGGGCCTTGAAGACGCGGCGACGGAAGGGGAAAGTCTCCTCCTGCAGGCCAGGGAAGCGCTGGAAGATGCGAGGTCCAGCTTACCTGTCATGCTGAAAGAGCTCGAACCAAGGATCTTAGCTCTGTGTCTCGAGATAGGTCGCAAAGTGCTGGAAAGGGAGCTCCGGGAAGATCCCGAGACCATCCTTGACATGGCCAGGAAAGGCCTGAAAGCTCTGAAAGATGAAAGGGAGTTTTCCCTCAGAGTGAACCCGTCTCTCGTTGCGCTTCTGGACGGTTCCAAAGACGAACTCATCGCGGAGTTCTCCGCAAAGAGTTTCGAGGTAATTGGGGATGAAGAGATTCCCCCCGACGGCGTCGTGGTGAAAACACCCCACGGACTGATCGATGCGAGGATCGAGACTCAAATCACCAACATCGCCCGGGCCATCGCCGAGCTCAGGCAAAAGGCTAAAGCTCAAGAGGAGGGAGTGGATGAGGGTGTCTGACCCGGCGAAGAGCTTCATTTCTGAAGAGAGTCTCTTGGAGGCGGTTCGTCGCGCGCGGACGCTTTCCTTCAGGGGGACCGTGACCGACGTCATAGGTCTCACCATAGAAGCTTCGGGTCCCAGGGCGAGACTAGGCGAATTGTGCAGGATCTTCCCTCGAGCTCAAAACCCGGTCCTCGCAGAGGTGGTTGGATTTCGCGAAGGAAAAGTCCTCCTCATGCCCCTTAACGGAATGGACGGCATATCTCCCGGCGCTCTCGTGGAGGCCACCGGGAAGGAGCTTCAGGTCCGGGTTGGGCGGAAGATGCTGGGGCGGGTAATCGATGGTCTCGGAAGACCCATCGACGGAAAACCGATGTGGCCCGTGGAAGCCTATTACCCGGCGGTAGCACCTCCTCCCAAGGCCATGGAGAGAGAGAGGATCAAAAAACCCGTGAGCTCCGGGATACGGTGTATAGACGCGGTGCTCACGTGCGGCGAGGGCCAGAGGGTCGGCATATTCTCCGGTTCGGGAGTGGGCAAGTCCACCCTCATGGGCATGATCGCGAGAAACACCGGCGCCGACGTGAGCGTCATCGCCCTGGTTGGTGAAAGAGGACGGGAGGTGAAGGACTTCCTCGAAAAGGACCTGGGCCCGAAGGGCTTGGAGAGGTCCTGCGTCGTGGTGGCCACGTCGGACCAGGGTGCGCTCGTCAGGATAAGGGCCGCCTGGGTGGCGACAGCGGTGGCCGAATACTTCCGGGAACAAGGCCTTTCGGTGGTCCTCATGATGGATTCGGTGACGAGATGGTGCATGGCCCAAAGAGAGGTGGGACTGGCGATCGGGGAGCCCCCCACAACAAGGGGATACACTCCTTCCGTCTTCGCGAACCTTCCGAGGCTCCTCGAACGCGCCGGCAAGACCCGGAAGGGCTCCATCACCGGTTTCTATACGGTGCTCGTGGAGGGGGACGACATGGACGAGCCGGTAGCTGACGCGGTCAGAGGCATCCTCGACGGTCATATCGTTCTGTCCAGGGATCTCGCCGAACAGGGACATTATCCCGCCATTGACGTGCTGGCATCGGTCTCCAGGTTAATGCCGGACATCGTGCCCCCCGAGCAAATGGCGCTTGCCCAAAGGATCCGGAGCATTCTCGCAACATACAGGAAATCGGAGGACCTCATCAACATCGGAGCTTATGTCCGGGGTTCGAATCCCAAAATAGACGAAGCTTTGAAATATGTCGATAGAATCAACACCTTCCTTAAGCAGGGAATATACGAGTCTTATTCGATGGAAGAAGCTCTTTCGGACCTGCAAGCTATCTTCGAAGCGGAAAATGTCGATTAGATCCAGGGAGGAGTCATGAAAAGGTTTTCGTTCAACCTCCAGAAAGTAGCGGACGTGCGGGAGCTTAGAAGGCGCGTGGCCGAGGAAAAGCTCGGCTTGGCTCTGGGGGAGAAGATCCGGGCGGAATGCGAGCTCGGACGGGCCCTATCCGCGGAAGAACGGGTCCGCAAAGAGATCGCCGGCATGACCCGGGGAATCGTGGATACGGTTCTCGTGATCTACGCGTTCAGGTACAGAAGCAGGGCCGAGGAAGATGTTGTAAGATGCCGGAACCTCGTCGAACAGGCCGAAGCTAAGCTCGAGTCCGCCAGGGAGGAAGCTTTGAAGCGCATCACCGAGCATGAGGTGATGGTGAGACTCAGAAAACGCAGATTTGAGGGATATATGGACGCTTACTGGTGGGAATACTCCAAAACCCTCGATGAAGCCGGTCTCTTGCGACATGTCAGGCGCGAAAAGTTCTCCCCCAATAGGGAGGACCGCGCGAGCGGGCATGAATCTTGAAAAGAAGGGAGGTGATGAAGACGAACGGATCTGTGGTAACCAGTGCAACCGGCCAAGGTGTGGAGGCGAAGCCCGCGGTGTCCTTCACCAGGCGCGGGGCGGGTTCGGCGCTGGGCCGCACCCTCGCGGACGTTCCAGTTTCTTTTCAAGCGCTGGTGATGGCCCTTCTAGGGGTCGAACTGGCGGGGTCACCGGGTTTGCCCGGTACGGCGGCGGATGTCGTAGAGGGTGTCCCGGACGACGCTTTCGGCACCGCTATCTCCTCGATCGAAGCGGTCCGTGGCACTGCCGGCGGGGTTAATTTGGAAGGGATGACGCGTCTTTCTGCGCATTCCGGACCGGAAGGGCTTTTCTCCAGTTCGCCGGGCGAGTCCCGGGCCGAGGGGCTTGGCGGCTCAAAGACGGGGGAAGCTCGTCCCGAGAGCGCTCAACCGGGGTCCGGACCTATCCTGACCGTGTCCGGAACAAAGACTGCCCGGGCGGCGGAAACGGGTGGAAAGCTCTTGCGCTTGTCCACCGCTCCTGGTTCGGGGGCCTTAACGCCAGCACAAGTGGGGGTGGCGGGCGGTAACGCGTCAGGGGGATCTCCGGACACTATGGACAAGGTCGGTCTTCCCACCGTGGACAAGCTTGCCGGACTAGTGGGATCGAGAGCACCTGGCGAAGGTTGGGGCGGAGCTTTTACGATCAGAGAAATCCCCGTCACCGGAACCGGGTCTCAAGCGAGAGGAGCTTCGGGCCAAGTCCTCGAGTCCCCCGAGAACCCCGGGCATAAAGTTCCCGCTGCCACGATGGACGGCCTTCCCGATCTCGCCCCAGGCGCCCAAACTCCCGGAGCGATAGGCGACGGACGGTGTACCAATGCCCCCGGGGCAACGCCGGTGAGCGATGGAAACGGGGCAAAGGCCGGTGGGGACGGAGGAGCCAGCCTGTCGGGGGAAAAGCAGAAGTCCCGCGGGACACCACAGGTGCTGGCGGCAGAACCCGGGATCACCAGGACGGGTCCCGAACTTCCTGTGGACAAGACGCCCGCCGTTCCCGGCAGGGTGGCGGGAGAGCCTTCCCTGAAGCTTCCCGAGAGCGCCATGTCGCCCCAGTCCGGCGAAGGAGCTCGACCGAAAGCTTTAGAGATGCAGATAGTCGAGCCCGAGCTCGGCAAACTCACGGTGCTCTTGACGTCAAGAGGAAGCGACTTGAATATCCGTTTCCTTTCGCCCGATGCCCGCGTCAGGGAGGTTCTCTGGGAAACCAGGTACGAGCTTTACGACGCCATGTCGGGGAGAGGGCTCAACCTCGCCGGATTTACTGTTGAGTCGGGATGGAGCTCCGCCGGGGGGGGCGCGCCGAAGGGACGAGACCGGGTTGCGGCTAGGGCCGTTACGGTATCCCGGCCGGTGGTACAAGCCGACCCTATGGCAGCTCTACGAACCCGGGGTTGGGGATTGGTGGACTATCTTGTCTAGAGTTCCGCCTGACGGCGGCGGACGGAGAAAGGAGGAGGCGAAGGATGGTTAGTGCGACCGGTACTGTAATGAATATCCCGGCGGGGACCATCTCTTCCCGGACGGCGGTCGAGAGCTTGCAGAACCATTTCATGACCCTGCTTCTCACCGAGCTCAGGTATCAGGACCCGACGGATCCCATGAAAGACCGGGAGTTTTTCACTCAGCTTGCTCAGTTCACTCAGGTGAAGGAGACGGTTTCCCTCAGAGAGACGATGGACAAGGCGCTCGAACTTCTGACCGCGCAGGGGAGCGCTTCCCTCTTGATGGCGGCGTCGAACCTCCTGGGTCACGAGTTCAAGGCAGCCTTGGCGGATGGCGAGTTCCGAGGTATCGTGGAAAGCGTCGGTCTCGAGAGCAGGTCACTTTACCTGGTATCCGGGGGATCCAAGGTTCCTCTGGATAAGGTGACCTGGATCGGAGGTTAAGCGGATGACGGAACGAATTGACCCGGCTTTGCTAATCCCCCAGACGCTGGAGCGCACGGGCTCTGTTCAGACCCGGAAACCGCTGCCCTCGTCGCCGGGGGCGGCGCCCGGTTCTTTCCGCAACGTCCTCCAGAAAACCCTGGAGACGAGTTCGCTGAAGTTCTCAAAGCACGCTGCGGAGAGACTCATTTGGAGCGAGCGCGCGATCCGGCCCGACGAAATAGAGGAGCTCGAAAGAGCATGCGCTAAAGCGGAGGCGAAGGGGGCCAGGTCAACGCTGGTGCTTATGCCGGGTGTAGCTTTCGTGATCGCTCCCCAGTCAAGGACTGTGGTGACGGTCATTCCGGAGGAGCGCTTTAAGGAAAACGTGTTCACTTCGATAGACAGTGCGGTCATCGTGGGAAAGTAGGGCTTCCGAATGAGCTGGACCCCTTTTCGGGGAGGCTCGAGCGCGTCCGACCGACTGAGGACGTGCCGGAACCCGGAAAACGAGAAAGGGGTGTAAACGACCATGATGCGGTCGCTTTTCAGCGCGGTTTCTGGTCTCAGGAGTCACCAGACGCGCATGGACGTAATCGGCAACAACATCGCCAACGTGAACACCGCGGCTTTCAAATCGAGCCGGGTCACGTTCCAGGAGATATTCGCCCAGACCCTGAGGGGCGCCACAGCTCCCACGGCCGGCGCGACCGGCAGGGGCGGGTCGAACCCCCTTCAGGTCGGCCTGGGTGTGAACCTCGCTTCGATTGACACAATCCATACTCCCGGTAACCTCCAGCCCACTGGGAAGAGCACCGACTTGGCCATTGAAGGAAACGGCTTCTTCGTCGTGAAAGACGGGGAACGCATCGTCTACACCAGGGCTGGTAACTTCGACAGGGACGCTTGGGGGACCCTGGTGGATTCGGAAGGGCGAAAGGTGCTGGGATGGGCTGCGGTGAACGGGGTTCTGCCACCGGATAGAGGGGCGGGTAACCTCGCTTCGATTTCGATCAAGGTAGGCGAAATGATGCCCGCATCCGCCACGGCTAACGTGGTCTGGTCCAAGAACCTCGACGCCGAAGCTGCGGCCGGATTTTCCAGGACCATCGCCGTTCCCGTCTACGACTCGCTGGGAAGAGTGCAGAACCTCCTCGTGACCTTCACGAAGACGGCCAATGCCAATGAATGGCAGTGGTCGTGCAACTGGGACCAGCCACCCTCTCAGAACATCGGATCCGGAACCATACAGTTCGACACCAGCGGGACCGTCTCCAATGGTGGCACGGCGACGCTTAACTCCTTCACCCCGCCTGGAGCGGCGGCGATGATCATTACCTTCAACTTCAGCGCGATGACCCAGGTTGCCGGCCCCACCACAGCTGAGCCCAGCGAGGTCGACGGCTCGAGCACGGGCACGCTGGAGTCGTTCGCTTTCGATACCAACGGTGTCATCTCCGGGTTCTACTCCAACGGAAGGTCGCGGATTCTGGGCCAAATCGCCCTGGCTGACTTCGACAACCCCGGAGGCCTTCAGAAAGTGGGCAAGAACCTGTTCATCGAGTCGAACAACTCGGGCAAGGCCAAGATAGGTGCGCCAGACACCGGTGGGCGAGGTAGGATAGCTCCCAGCGCCCTCGAGATGTCCAACGTGGACCTGGCCGAGGAGTTCACCCAGATGATCATCACCCAAAGAGGTTTTCAGGCTAACTCCAGGATCATCACGGTGTCCGACGAGATGCTTCAGGAGCTCGTGAATCTGAAGAGGTAGTCCTACAGGTACGGGCCGGGCCGGCGGGTTTGAGGTCCCCGGCCCGGCCGGAAGACCGGGGAGAAGGTGGGCCAATTGGATAGAGCCACTATAGCTGGGATACTGACCGGCGTGATACTCTTGGGATGGGCGCTGGCGCAAGGCGGGAATCTGCGGGTTTTCTGGGATCCCCCTTCCGTCGCCATTACGATGGGAGGTACCCTCGCCGCGACTCTCATGAGCTTTTCTCTTTCCACTTTCCTTGATGTGATGAAAGTGGCGAAGAACGTGTTCGTTAGAAAGCACGGAGACATCAAGGAAACCATCGCCACCCTGGTTTCCTTCGCCGAGAAGGCGAGGCGGGAGGGGCTTTTGGCGCTCGACGCCGATGCGGACAGACTTGAGGACCCTTTTATGCAGAAAGGTATCAGGCTCGTGGTGGACGGCACCACCCAGGAGCTGGTGAAAAGCATCCTCGAGACCGAGCTCGCCTTTCTCTCTTTCAGGCACAAGGTGGGCCAGAGACTGTTTGAAACCATGGGAGCTTTCGCCCCAGCTTTTGGAATGCTGGGGACGCTCATCGGTCTCATCCAGATGCTCACCGTGCTGGACAAGCCAGAGCAAATCGGCCCTGGGATGGCCACCGCCCTGGTGACGACGTTCTACGGCTCCGTGCTGGCGAACCTGTGTTTCTTGCCGATCGCCAAAAAGCTCAAGCAGGCCAGCGAGGAAGAGATCATGATTAAGGAGGCCATAATCGAAGGAGTCCTCTCGATTCAGGCCGGGGATAACCCCAGGATCGTTCAGGAGAAACTCATGTCTTTCGTATCGCCCAAAAAACGTAGCGAACTCCGGGATATTCGGAGAAGCCCTTCGGGCATGGGGGAGGTGATGGGCGGTGAATCGGCAGCTCAGGGTAGAAAATGAAGATGAAAACGTGCAACCCTGGCTCGTCACCTACGCGGACATGATGACGCTTCTCCTGTGCTTCTTCGTGCTTCTGTTTGCCATGTCTTCTCTGAACTTGCACAAGTTCGAGAGAGCTCTCGGGTCTTTGCAAGGCGCCCTGGGCATAATGCCGGGCGCCGTTCTGCCTCGACCTATGGAACCCCTGGAGGAACTGGATATTCAGGACTTCCAGCAGCGGCTCATGCAGATGGAAATGAGAGAAATGGAGATCATCTTCAGGAGGTTTCAGGAAGAGATAGCGAAGACCGGCGTGGGCAACAGGGTCAGTGTGGAGATGGACGAACGAGGCATCGTATTCAGGTTCGCCGATACGGTGTTGTTTGACCTGGCCAAGGCGGATCTGAGGCCGGACGCGAGAAAGGTCCTGGATGAGGTAGCTTTGTTGTTGAAGACCACCTCCAACCCTATTCGCGTGGAAGGGCATACCTGCAATCTGCCCATTCACACCGAGCGGTTCGCATCCAACTGGGAGCTTTCCACCGCCCGAGCTACTACGGTAGTCAGGTATTTCATCGAAAAGCACGGGATTTCCCCGGAGAGACTGCAAGCGGCCGGATATGGTGAGTACCGGCCGATTGCCCCGAACGATACGGAGCAGGGAAGACGGCAGAACAGGAGGGTCGACGTGGTGCTCCTGAGGCCGTCGCTGGCCGGTCAGGAGCCAAGAGCGAAGACCGGGAAGTAGACGACGGGAGGTAGGGGATGATGAAGAGTCGACGTTTGCTGGTGGTAGTTCTGCTCTTAGCTCTGGCGGTGGCCGGGTACGCCGTCGCCTCGAGGGTATACGGATTTCCCTTTTTCGGGCTGCCTGCGCCGCGCAGCCCGGAACCGGTTCCCGGGATGTACAGCTTGGGCCTGATGATAACGAACCTGGATGACCCCGGGAGGTTCATAAGGGTGCAAATCGAGCTCGAGTTGTACGACGGTTCGAAATCGACCCTGGTTTCGCAAAGAGTCTCCGAAATAAAAACGGACATCTACGCGCTACTAAGGGCCAAGAAATATGACGACCTCGCTGGCGAGTCAGGTCTCAGAAACCTCCAAACGGAGATACTGGAGAGGTTGAACAAAAAGTTTCCCGGACTTGTGAAAAACGTCTACTTTTCGGAATTCCTTATTCAATAATGACCGGTGGCGAGACCGGCGAGAACAGGGGGGGATAGTGTGAGCGCTCTATCGCAGAAAGAGATCGAAGAGCTCATAAAGGGCTTGGTGCCTAAGCCCGAGGCAGGCGGGGGCGCCCACGTAGCCAGGCCCAGGTTGCGGGTGTACGACTTCAAGAGACCGGATAAGTTTTCCCGCGACCAGCTTCGGGGAATGCAGCTCATATACGATAACTTTTCCCGCCAGCTTACGGCCTTCTTATCCACGTTTTTCCGCAAGGCCGTACACGCGACCGTGAGCCTGGTGGACCAGATCACCTACGGGGAGTTTTCGTCTGGGCTCTCCGATCCATGCTGCGTAGTTGCCGCCCAGTGGAAGCCCCTGCCTTCCACGGTGCTCATGAACCTCGGCCCCGAAATGGCCGTAGCTATGGTGGACAGGCTCCTGGGGGGAGAGGGAAAACTCGGGCTCTCGAGGCAGCTTACCGACATCGAAGCAACCATTTTCAGAAAAGTGGCGGGTGCCATATTCGACCTCTTCGGGCAGGTTATCGAGGACCTCGGCATTGGAAAGTACTCCATAAGCGTATCGGCTATCGAAACCAATCCCCTTTTCATACAGCAGGCGATAGCTCCCAACGAAATAGTCCTGTCCGTGTCCATCCAGTTGAGTTTCGGGGGCGAAAGCGGCACGGTCGAATTCATAACGCCCTATGTGACGCTGGAACCCATCCTGCCCAGAATATCGCAGCGGCAATGGTTCGCCAGATACCAGCCGGAGGAGTCGTCCGGGGATTCTGACCGGGCGCTCGAAGCTTTCAAGGACGTAGAGATCCCCCTTTCAATACGGTTTGGGGAGGCGCTCCTCACGGTGAGGGAAGTGATGTCGCTGGAACCCGGGGACACCATCGAACTTGACACCGTTCCCGGTAAAGAAGCTGTTGTTTACATCCTGGGAGAACCCAGGTTCAGAGCCAGGGTGGGGCGGGTCAAGAATCACCTTGCGGTGAAAATCGTGGAGCGAATAGGCAGCCCGAAGGAGGCGGATGACCATGACGAAAAGAGGTAACTCAAAAGAAAATGAAAAGATGAAGCCTGCTGGCGAGTCCGGAATGGTCACGGAACCGGAGAGCGGCCCGAACGATACCGTCGTTGAGGAACTCAAAGAGCAGGCCGGGACGGTGGAGGAAAAGGAAGGCTCCGCGCTCCCAGGAAACCTCCCGGAGGCCTCCGGGGGCGGGCTGCCCCACAGAAAGGGCCTGGAGGGGGAAGCTGGTGATAGCGCGGCGCCAGCTTTCCGAGCGGCGGAAGAGGTTGCTGGGGGAGCGGCTGTCTCCGTTCTTGAACAGCTCAAGCTTTCTCCCTCGGAGCAAAAAGAGGCAGACATGCTGATATCCAGCCTGCTTTCGGGGAGAGATGATCCCAGAGACTCCGGCAAGACTTCCGGGACCAAAGCTGAGGAGGAATCCGCCGGTCCGGTGATTCGGCCCGCGGTATTTGAGGAGTTCACACCGGAGCCGGGAGCACAAGCTACCATCGGAGGGTTGGATCTTTTGATGGATGTGCCTCTCTCGGTTACGGTGGAGCTCGGAAAAGCCCGGTGTTACGTCAGAGACATTCTGAACCTGACCGTTGGATCCGTCATCGAACTCGAGAAACTCGCGGGCGACCCGGTGGACGTCCTGGTTAACGGAAAGCTCATCGCAAAGGGAGAGGTAGTTGTCCTCGACGAGAATTTCGGCGTGAGGATTCAAGAGATAGTTTCTGGAACGGCAAAGCCCAAAAAGAGCGCGGCCGGTAACCGGTAAGAAGCTCGATATTGGAGACGAGCTGAAAAAGGGGGGGACCCGCCGGAGACGGCGGTTAAAGATGAGCTCGTATTCTCTGACTTTGGAGCTTATTAAAATCGCGGTGTTTCTGGCGATTCTCTTTGCCGCAGCTTATCTGCTTCTGCGACTATCGGGGCGCTCGAGACCCCGGAGGGGAGCCGGAAAGGAACTTACCATCCTGGAGACGCTCAGCCTGGGTGGACCGAGGTTTCTCTGCCTTGTCAAGTTCGGCCGAAGGCGCCTCTTGCTTGGGGTCACGGACCATTCTATCACCTGTTTATCCCGTTATCCGGATGAAACGGGCGGGCCGGACGAGAACTCCGTGGGAGATCGCGGTTCTGCCGGCCTGGATCAAGGGGCTTCCGCAGGCGGCTTGGAGGGAACGGGCGAGAGGGGTATTCCAGGGACGTCCTTTCTCGATACCCTCCGCAGGGAATTCGGATCCTCCTGGAGACGGCTCAGGCGAAAAGGACCCTTCTTCCTCGTTTTTGCGGCGATGTTCCTGGTGGCGGCTTTCCCCCGCTACGGCGCGTGCCAGCCTACCCCAACTGTTCCCCTTCCCATCCCCAACATTGACATAAGGATCGGGGGAGAAGGGGGGGACGGCGGGCTCCTCTCAGCTCTGGGTATTCTCGCGGTTCTCACCGTGCTTTCCCTGGCGCCGGCTATCCTGATACTCACTACTTCGTTTACCAGGATAATCGTGGTGTTCTCTTTTCTCAGGGCGGGGCTCGGCACCCAGCAGACCCCGGCGAATCAGATACTCATCGGACTTGCCCTCCTCATGACCTTTCTGATCATGGCTCCCGTGTGGAATCAGGTGAACGCAGTGGCCGTTCAGCCTTACGTGCGGGGGGAGATCGCCGCGGCCGAAGCGTGGCAACGGGGCATAGTGCCCGTGCGGGATTTCATGTTGAGGCAGACGAGGCAGAAAGATCTCGCCCTGTTCCTGGACATGCAGGGGGGAAATCCCCCCGCCGGACCCGAGGACCTGTCCATATTCGTGGTGGCCCCCGCCTTTGTCATCTCCGAACTGAAAACCGCCTTCGAAATAGGGTTCATGCTGTTTTTGCCGTTCCTCGTAATAGACATGATAGTGGCGTCCACTCTGATGTCCATGGGAATGCTGATGCTTCCTCCGATTTTGATCTCACTGCCTTTCAAGATTCTTCTATTCGTGCTCGTTGATGGTTGGGGGCTTCTAGCTCAATCGCTCATGAAGAGCTTCAGATAGAGTGGGAGGTAAGGCGTCATGGTCCTGGAAGAAGTACTGAAACTCGGGCGGGAAGCTCTTTTCGTAACCCTGCTGGTTTCGGCTCCCGTACTTTCCATATCGGTGTTGGTGGGGCTCGTCATCTCCTTTTTGCAAGCCACAACGCAGATACACGAGCAAACCCTAACTTTCGTCCCGAAGATCGTAGCTGTCCTCATTGCCATCTTCGTCTTTGGAGGCTGGATGCTCCGGATGGTCGTGGAATTCGCGGCCAGAGTGTTCGCACGGATTCCGGGGATAGGATGAAAGCTCAGAGGGAGGAGCACCGGAAGGGGAGACGTCTGGAAAATGGAGTCGTACATGGCCCTGGTCATGCCCTTTCTGTGGATCGTCCTGCGGACGGGCGGCGTTCTGGTTACCGCACCCGTTCTCGGTACCAGGTATGTACCGTGGACCATAAAGGTAACGGTCAGCCTGGTGACGGCGTTCTTTTTGTGGAACGTGGTTCCCAGGGCAACGGTGCCGGAAGGCCTTCCCGGGCTTGCGGTCGCCGCTTTGGGTGAGGTGTTGTTCGGAATCGTAATCGGATTCATGGGTACCGTGATGCTCGCGGCGATTGAGATGGCGGGGCACATCGCCGATGTGGAGATCGGATTCGGTATAGCTAACGTGATAGACCCTCATTACGGTCAGCCCGCGCCTCTTTTGGGGACGCTCCAATACCTTCTGGTCCTTCTCGTTTTTCTGGAAATCGATGGTCACCACTTGTTTTTGAGGGCACTCGGTCGGTCGTTCGATCTGGTTCCGGCGGGAGGGGCTTTTGTCCCCATCCAATGGGCCCACGCAGGTCTCGGGGGTGCCAGGGAGATGTTATGGGTCGCTCTGGGGTTGTCGGCACCCGTATGGGTCGCCATGCTGGTGACGGACGTAGCCCTGGGGGTCATATCCCACGGCATCCCCCAGATGAATGTGTTCGTGGTAGGAATACCCCTCAAGATCCTGGTAGGTCTGGGAATCCTCAGCGCATCCGTAGCTTTTTACGGGGCATTCGGCCAGCGGATCGTCCTGGAGATGTCGAGACTCGTAGACCTGCTCCTGGGGGTGTTCGCCCGGTGACGGCCGCCGACCTTTTGTATGTCGATCTTCAAATCTTCGCCGAGGAAAAGAGAGAGCCCCCGACGCAAAGGCGCCGGCAGCAGGCGAGGGAAAAAGGTCAGATTCCCTCAAGCCAGGACCTGACGAAATCTGCGGGTCTTCTGGCGGGAGTACTTGCCTTGATATCCGCGGGAATGCCGGTCTTAAAATACGTGGCGGCGAAGATGACTTCGTTCTTTTCCATGGATGTACCGGCCGAACCCGGCATACCGTGGGCCCTGTGGTGCTTGCGGGAGAGCTTCATAACAGCTTTCGTTGGAACTGCCCCCGTGGCGCTGGCTGCGGTCGTGATAGGAACTCTGGTGGCGGCTTTGCAGGTCGGGCTCAACTTCCGTCTTTCCCTGGTCATGCCGGACTTCGAAAGAGTAAATCCGCTGGCCGGGGTGAGGAGGCTCTTTTCCAGGCGGGGACTGGAGGCGTCTTTGCGCTCGATAGTGAAAGTCGCGCTGGTGGCGTTCTGCGCCTGGAAAGCTCTATCGGGGCTCTGGGGACAGGTTGGAGCCCTCGTTATCCGGGACGTACGGGATTCGGTGCTCTTGGCGATAGACGGGATAAAAGACGTCCTCTTAACCTGTTCGGCGCTGCTCGTCCTGGTGGGTGCGTTTGACTTCGCGTACCAGTGGTGGGAAAACGAGCGCAGCCTTATGATGAGCCCGAGGGAGCTCAGAGAGGAACTCAAGGAAACCGAAGGGAAACCGGAAGTGAAATCAGCTATCCGGGCCCGGCAACGCGCCATAGCCAGGCGACGCATGATGAAAAGGGTACCCGAGGCCGATGTGGTCGTGACCAACCCGACTCACTATGCGGTGGCCTTGAAGTACGATGAGAAAACCATGAGGGCGCCGGAGGTCGTGGCTAAGGGGCTTGATCATCTGGCCCAGCGCATACGGGACCTGGCCCGAAAGTCCGGCGTGGAAATCGTGGAGAATCCTCCCCTGGCTCAGGCGCTCTATCGAGCTGCTGACGTTGGAGAGGAGGTTCCACCTGAGCTATACCAGGCCGTCGCCGAGATCCTTGCCTACGTATACAGGAAGCGCGGCCGCAAGCTTGCATAGCGCCGGAAGCGTTCGCAACACCAGGAGGGACTAGATTTGAAGAGACTGGAAGGGGTTACATCCGTGCTGATAGTGTTCGTCGTGGCGATCATGGTAATCCCGTTGCCCTGGTATGTTCTGGACCTCCTCCTCGCCCTGAACTTCAGTCTTTCCATCGCTATCTTACTCCTCACCATGTATACCAGGGAGCCCTTGGATTTCTCGGTTTTCCCGTCCCTTCTTCTGGTTATGACCCTCTACAGGCTCGCCCTGAATGTGTCGTCGACCCGTTTGATACTGCTTCGGGCTCACGCGGGGCGCATCATCGAAGCTTTCGGCCGGTTCGTCGTGGGAGGTAATGAGGTTGTAGGAATCGTGGTGTTCCTCATTCTCGTCATCATCCAGTTCGTGGTCATAACCAGGGGCGCGGAGCGGGTAGCCGAAGTCGCCGCCAGGTTCACCCTGGACGGGATGCCCGGAAAGCAAATGTCCATAGACGCGGACCTCAACGCGGGCGTTATTACGGAAGAGGAGGCCAGGCAAAGAAGGGATGAAGTTCAGAGGGAAGCTGACTTTTATGGTGCCATGGACGGCGCGGTCAAGTTCGTCAAAGGGGACGCGGTAGCTGGACTCATCATCACGGTGATAAACCTGGTAGGGGGCTTCGCCGTGGGTATGCTCCAGCACGGCCTGAGCGCCCAGGAAGCCTGGCATCGCTTCGCCCTTCTCACGGTGGGAGATGGTCTCGTGGCCCAGCTCCCGGCCCTGGTGATTTCCGCGGCCACCGGTATAATCGTGACCAGAAGCGCCTCTCAGGAGAACCTGGGTGTTGACGTGACCAGGCAAATTACATCGGAACCCCGGGTGCTGAAGATCACGGGATTTGCTCTCATTGGATTAGCTCTCGTCCCGGGCTTGCCCACCATCCCCCTCCTGTGCCTGGGCGGTCTGTGGCTTCTTCTGTCATCTTCCGTCGAGCGAGCGAGGATGAGGAAGGAGGTAGCTTTGAGGGAGGCGGAGTCCCAGAGGAAGCTGGACGAAACGAAAAGTCCCGAAGCAGCTAGAGCGCTTATAAAGGTCGATCCTTTGGAGATAGAGTTCGGAATCGGACTTCTCGCCCTGGCCGACCCCTCCCAGGGCGGCGACCTGATGGATAGGATCGTGATGGTGAGGAGACAGATCGCCTCGGAGCTCGGCATCCTGGTACCCATGGTCAGGGTAAGAGACAACTTCGGCGAGCTCGGGCCCAATACCTACGTGATCAACTTAAGGGGTGCCGAAATCGCCAAAGGTGAGGTGTACGCGGACAGACTCATGGCCATGGCCTTTGGGACGACCGAAGGTGAGATATCCGGGATAAAAGGTCAGGACCCCACGTTTGGTTTGCCCGCCGTATGGATTCCCAGAGAGGCCCGGGAGGAAGCGGAACTTAAGGGTTATACGGTAATAGAACCTTCTGCCGTAATCGCCACACACTTCAGCGAAAGCATGAAGAAACATGCAGCCGACCTTCTGACCCGTCAGGAAACGCAACGTCTTCTCGATCTCGTAAAGTCCGAGGATGCGGTAGCTGTAGACGAACTCGTTCCCAATCTCCTCACCGTGGGAGAGGTGCAGCGAGTCCTTCAGAACCTTTTGAGGGAAGGAATACCCATAAAGGACCTGGTATCCATAGTTGAGAGTATGGGAGACGCGGCCAGGGTCTCGCGGGATGTGGAATACGTGACGGCGAAGGTGAGGCAAGGACTGTCGAGGCTCATCACCCGCAAGTGGCTTTCCAACCGGGACCCGTATCCAGTAGCCACGATCGACCCAGACCTGGAGAAAGAAATCCTGGATGCGACGAAGAGGGTTGACGGCGGCTCGTATGTGGCCATGCCTACGGAAAGGCTGACGGCGATAATGAAGTCCATGGTGGAAGCTGGAAGGGAACTTCAGACGAGGGCTTCACGCCCCGTGTTCCTGAGTTCGTCGGCGGTGAGGAGTCAGGTTTACCAGATCGCGTCGAGGGTGGTTCCGGACGTGGTGTGCCTGGCTTATGAGGAACTCGACGAAACCGCGCGCATTGAGGGAGTGAAGGTGGTAAGAGTTGAAACGTGAAGAAGAAGAGAAGCGGAGAGATTTCCGGTTTAGCCTCCTCGTGCCCGTAAGGCTCGTGCACCTGGAGAAGGGGTGGAAGGTGGAAGGGCACACCGATAACCTCTCGGCCGGAGGGTGCCTTATGGTTGTCGCCCGGGGTGACCCCGCTCCTTTCGAACCAGGTTCTTTATGTGAGGTGGACCTGGGGCTTCCCGATGGAAAAGTATTCCTGGTGAGCAAGGTGGCAAGGAAAGCTTCCGGTCAGGACGGAAAGGAGTACCTTGCCCTTCAGTTCGTTTCGGTAGCAAAAAAGGATCAGGATAGGATCGCCAGATTTGTATTGCAGGCTGAAGTTCAAACGAAGCGTGCGGGATGCGGGGAGGAGACGGAACCGGGTGGCGGAGGTTTCCAGAGGTGACCAGGATCTCTGGCGTGCCTATAAGGTGAACGGAGACAAGGGCGCCAGAGACGAACTGATCGTAAAATACGCTCCGCTGGTCAAGTATGTGGCCGGCAGGATGGCGATTCATCTTGCCCGGCGCGTCGAGGAGGACGACCTGATAGGCTATGGAGCTTGCGGTCTTATCGACGCGATTCAGCGGTTTGACCCTTGGAGAGGCGTCCGCTTCGAGACTTACGCCATCGCACGGATAAGGGGCGCCATGATAGACGGGTTAAGAGCTATGGATTGGGTTCCCGCTTCTCTCAGGCAAAAATCAAAACAGGTCGAAAAGGCCATGAGGGATCTGGAAAACAGGCTCGGGAGAAGTGCCACCGACGAAGAAATCGCAGCCGAGCTGGGGTGGACGATGGACGAGTTCTATTCGAGAATGAACGCTCTCGCAGGAACTTCCATCTTATCCGTGGAAGACATCTGGACCAACGCCGAGGAGCAAACGGGGCTTGGCACGCCGGATATGAAAGACGAAAAGGCGGCGAATCCCCTGGACGAGGCGGAATGGATCTCGAAAAAGGAGGAGCTAGCTCAGGCCATACAAAACCTGCCGGAACGCGAGAGGATCGTCGTCACCCTGTATTACTACGAAGGCCTGACCGTGAAGGAGATCGCCCAGGTGCTTGGGGTTTCTCCCTCCAGGGTCTCGCAGATACATACCAGGGCGGTCATGCGCCTCAGGGCGCACCTCACGTCCGGTTAGTGCCGGGAGGTTTTTCGCTTGAGGCAGCAGCGGAGAGTGGTGTTCGTGCCGGGTTTCGGCGGGGTTTCCCTGGGGAAACCTCCCGACACTTACAAAGTGGGTCCGGGTTTCAGGGATGCGTGGTCGGGTCTTCTAGCCAGAGGGTTCTGCAGCCCGGGCTCGGTCTTGGGTTTCCTGCGGGAAGTGGACGAACCCCGCACGCCCGCGCTGGAAAGCATCGGGGAGAATGTGGAGATATCCGAAGACAGGACGAAAGTACTGGCCCGGACAGCTGGTGTTCCTTATGTGGAGGACGGAATCCCGGGCGTCCTCAGGCGCGTGGTCATTGATGGGGATGTGGGCGTCGAGACCGGAGACATAAACTTCCCCGGCGATGTGGTAATCACCGGGAACGTCTCCCGGGGCTATCGCGTTTCAGCATGGGGGACGGTCGCCGTTGAGGGCACCTGCGCGGGGGCGGTTTCCTGCACCGAGGATCTGGTAGTCAAGGGAGGCATAAACTGCCCGGGGACTCCCGTGGAAGCTGGAAGGGACGTAATAGCTAAATTCATCGAGAATTCGGTTGTTTGGTCGCGGCGGAACATCGTGGTGAGCCACGCCATCCTCCACAGCCGGGTGGAGGCGGAAGGGCAGATAACGATCACCGAGCCGCGCGGGCGGTTGGTAGGAGGTCAGTCGAGGGCGGGCGTCGGGGTAATCGTCCCGGTCCTTGGCGCCCTCATGGGCGTCAAAACCGTTGTGGAACTGGGCGTGAGTCCCAGGGAGCGCCGGATCTACGATTCCGTGGAGCGGGACCTGAAAGCTGTGGAGAAGGAAATAGATGAAGTCAAAAGGATGATAAGCCCCAAAGCTAAGGGCGGATCTGTGGACGTCTTGAGGCTGAATCGTTACCTGGCAAGACTCGATGAAAAGAGAAAGGGCTTGTTGCAAAGGATCGCGACGATGAAGGAAGAGTTCAAAGAGGGCAAAGGCTTCCTTTGGGCGGACCTGATCCTGCCCGGGGTTGTCATAGTGATGGGGACCGAGCTGGTCGAGTTCAACGAGGAGAGCCGCTTCGTGAGGATGGGGGTGGCGCCTTCTGAAACCCATTGACGCAGTGAGCCCGCTGCCGAGATCGGCGGATATCGCCCGTATGGTTGAGGCGCAAGGAAGAGCCCAGGAATCGCAGGCACAGGCGGTTTCGCAGGCGTTCTCCAGCGAAATGGCCCAGAAAATGGAGCACGTGCCCGATACCCCGAAGACGGTTGGATCCCGTATTGAGGGGGATAGTGCCGGGGCGGGGGAAAGTTGCGCCGGAGAGAGAAAGGGCAAGGGCCAGAAGAAAGGGGCAGAAAACCCGGAAGAGAAACCTGAGCACCCGTTTAAAGGGAAGATGCTGGACATCAGAGGTTCATAGGGATATACTACCTTGGGCTGAAAGGCCCGGGAATACTCACGTCGCCGGACGCTTCCGGAGGTGCCCCTTCGGGGAACCGGGGGCGGATGATGGCGGCGGCGGCAAAACCACAGGAGGTGTTGGGTTTTTGTCTATCGTTTCCATGAAACAGCTTTTGGAAGCTGGAGTGCACTTCGGACACCAGACCCGCCGCTGGAACCCCAAGATGAAGCCGTACATCTTCATCGAGAGAAACGGAATCTACATCATAGACCTCCAGAAGACTGTCGAAGCCATAGAAGAAGCGTACGATTTCATCAGAAATGTAGCTCTTAATGGGGGTCGGATCGTCTTCGTGGGGACAAAAAAGCAGGCCCAGGAAGCGGTGGAGGAAGAAGCCAAGAGATGCGGGGAATTTTACGTAAACCAGCGCTGGCTGGGCGGGACCCTCACCAACTTCGTGACCATCAGAAAGAGAATCGAGCGGCTTCAGGAGCTCGAAGAATGGGAGGAAACCGGTTATATCGAGCGGCTACCCAAGAAAGAAGTTACTAAGCTCAGGCGGGAGCGGGAAAAGCTCGAGAAGTATTTCGGCGGTATAAAAGGGATGACCGAACTTCCCAGCGCTCTCTTCATCGTGGATCCCAGAAAAGAGAGAATTGCCGCGCTGGAGGGAAGGCGCTTGGGAATCCCTGTCATAGCGATCGTGGATACTAACTGCGACCCCGATGACGTGGACATCGTCATTCCGGGAAACGACGACGCCATACGGTCGGTGAAGCTCATCACATCGAAGATGGCCGATGCGGTTCTCGAAGGTAAACAGGGAGTTCAGGTAGTTGAGGAGGCGTAGCAAGCATGGCCGCGATAACTCCAGCGATGATAAAGGAACTCCGGGCCCGGACGGGTTCGGGAATGATGGATTGCAAAAGAGCCCTGGAAGAGACAGGAGGAGATATGGATAAGGCGGTGGACTACCTCCGCAAGAAGGGACTTGCGACCGCCGAAAAGAAGTCGGGACGCGCGGCGGAAGAAGGAGTAATCGAATCCTACATTCATCATAACCGCCGCGTGGGAGTCCTGGTGGAACTCAAGTGTGAGACGGACTTCGTGGCCAGGACCGACCAGTTCCTGGAGCTCGCGCGGGAAATCGCCATGCACATCGCGTGGGCCAATCCGCGGTACATTTCGAGGGACGAGGTCCCCGCGGATGTCCTCGAGCGGGAGCGGGCGATCGAGAGGGAGCGCGCTTTGCAAGAGGGGAAGCCTGCCAATATAGTGGATAAGATCGTCGAAGGAAGGCTCGGAAAGTTCTACTCGAGCGTCTGTCTGCTGGACCAGCCCTTTATCAAGGATGATTCCAGGAAGGTTTCGGAGATCATCGCGGAGAAGATAGCGGTACTGGGTGAAAACATCGTCGTAAAGAGGTTCTGCAGGTTCGAGCTGGGTGAATAGAGGGCATGACGGCGATGGAAGAAAGGAAGCCGAAGTACCGTAGGATAGTCCTGAAGATATCCGGGGAAGCCCTGGCGGGACCGTCCGGGTTCGGGATTGACTTCAATGTACTGGACAGCATAGCGAGGCAAGTTAAGGACGTTCACGAGAAGAAAGTTCAGGTTTCAATGGTCGTCGGCGGCGGGAATTTCTGGCGCGGGGCCAAAGGGGAAGCTTACGGGATGGACCGGGCTACTTCCGACTATATGGGGATGCTAGCTACGGTCATCAACTGCATGGCTCTTCAAGAAAGGATGGAAAAACTCGGCCTGGAGACAAGACTCATGACATCCATCGAGATGAGAGAGGTAGCCGAGCCGTATATCCGGCGCAAGGCCATACATCACCTTGACATGGGCCGGGTAGTCATCTTCGGCGCCGGTTCCGGCAACCCGTACTTTTCCACCGATACGACCGCTGCGTTGAGGGCCGCGGAAATAGGGGCGGACATCATCCTCATGGCTAAACGGGGAACGGACGGGGTCTACGACTCGGACCCCAATCTCAACCCGGATGCCAGGAGGTTTTCCAGGCTCGACTACATGGATTTGATTCAGAAACGGTTGAAAGTTATGGACGCTACGGCCACTACGCTCTGCATGGATAATCGCATACCCATGATCGTGTTCGATATCGACATCTACGGGAACATTGAACGCGCGGTCATGGGAGAGGAGATCGGTACATTCGTCGGGAGGGATTAGTTATGGACGAAACCGGCGTTATGCGGCGAGCTGAGGAGCGTATGAAGAAAGTCATCGAGACCCTTAAGAAGGACTTTGCCGGAGTCAGAGCTGGTCGTGCCAGCCCAGCTTTACTTGAAAAAGTGATGGTGGATTACTACGGAATCCCCACTCCCGTAAACCAAGTCGCCACCATCGGCGTCGTACCCCCGAGAACCCTCGTGGTTCAACCGTGGGATAAGAAGATGCTGGGAGCTATCGAAAAAGCTATTTTAAAGGCTGACCTGGGTGGCCCACCCGTTTCCGATGGGAATGTCGTACGGGTGAGTATCCCTTCGCCCTCAGGCGAAAGACGGCAGGAGATCGTGAAGCAGCTCAGGAAAATGGCGGAGACGCAGAGGGTTGCGATAAGGAACATACGAAGGGAGATCAATGAAGAAATCAAGAAGAGCGAGAAGGACGGGGAACTATCCGAGGACGAATCCAGGCGGGCCCAGGAAAAGGTCCAGAAGCTGACGGATAAGTATATAGAAACCATCGACGAGATGCTCGAGGCCAAAGAGAAAGAGGTCATGGAAGTGTGACGGAAGGATCGTTCCAGTCGCGGGACTCTCACGACGGCGATGAAGAGATCTGGCTTCGACGAGCTCGGGCGGGGAGCGTTCCCCGCCATGTCGCCTTCATTATGGATGGAAACGGGCGGTGGGCTCAAAAGAGGGGGCTTCCGCGCACGGAAGGGCACCGGGCAGGAGTGGAGAGCTTAAGAGCTGTGATCCCAGCTCTTGTCAATCTGGGCGTACCTTTCGCCACTTTCTATGCATTCTCTACGGAAAACTGGAAACGTCCCGCCGAAGAGGTGCGCTTCTTGTTCGATCTCCTGGTCCAGTACTCGAAGGAAGACCGCAGGGAATTGATGGAGCGAGGGGTTAAGCTTCGAGCTATAGGCCAAGTGGACGAGCTACCCAGAGCGGTTAGAGCAGCTATTTGGGAGCTGGAAAGAGAGACCTCTAGCGGCAGAAATCTTACTGTAAACGTGGCCCTGAACTACGGGAGCCGGCAGGAGATCCTGAGAGCTGTAAAGGAGATAGCCAGGTCTTTCGTCGGCGGTGAAATCGACCTGGAGAAATTGTCGGAGGCCCAGTTTGCCGCCTATCTTTATACCGCCGGACAGCCCGATCCGGACCTCATCATCAGGACATCGGGGGAAATGAGGCTTTCCAACTTCCTGCTATGGCAAGGAGCTTACTCTGAACTTTACTTCACCGAAGTGCTCTGGCCGGAATTTCGTCCTATTCATCTTTACAAGGCGGTTGTGGATTACGCCGGGCGGCGCCGGCGGTTCGGCGGGATCGAGGCTTGACTCTCCGGACAGGACGACCGGAGACTACCATGGGGGGAACGGTGTGTGCTGAGGGAGCGGGTGTTGTCCGCAGCTGTGTTCGTTCCCATAATGGTCGCTGCCTTTTATTTGGGCGGAGCGGCGTTTTATGTTTTTCTGGGTGTAATGGCGTTTCTCGGTGGGTTGGAATACCGGGAAATGCTCAGAAAGAAAGATGTGGAGATACACGGGGCATTTCCGTTCCTTGTGGCCGTCGTAGCTACCTCAAGCGCTGCCCGGCATCCGGGGGCCATCATCGTGGCCTTGGTCGGGGCAGCTATGATCGTTTTGGTGCTGGGGTTGTGGCAGGGCGGTTTCGCTTCGGCCGGAGGTGGGCTCGCCGGGCTGGTGTACCTAGGAGCTTTTTCGGCGCTTTTGGGCGTTCTTCGCGGGACATCCGGCGGCAGGGAATGGGCCTTTCTAGTCCTGGGCGCCACTTGGGCCACGGACGTCGTCGCCTACTTCGTAGGGTCGCTTGCGGGCAAGCGGCGGATAGCTCCGGGCATAAGTCCCGGGAAGACCTGGGAGGGCGCGGTATCGGGAGTGATAGCTGCGTCCGGGGCGGCGTATGGTTTATCGCGGCTTTGGGGGATGGACCCGCTGTTCGCCCTCATGGCCGGGGCGTTGCTGGGTGTAGCGGCGGAGCTCGGTGACCTCGTGGAGTCAGCTCTGAAGCGGTTTGCGGGGGTCAAAGATTCGGGCAAGATTATCCCCGGTCACGGAGGTGTGCTCGATAGATTTGACAGCCTCTTGTTTAGCGGCGCCACCGGGTTGTTCTTGTTCTTGCTTTACCGTATCCTCATCCTGGGACGGATTCGGTGATCCAGCGTAAATCGGTCTAGGGGTGTTCTTGTTGAGCACGCGTACGATTTCCTACGTGGTATTGCTGTTTATACTCATATATCTTTTCCTTCGGTTCGTTCTTCCTTACGTGATGCCGTTTGCCCTCGGTGTCTTTCTCGCATTTCTTCTGGAACCGATAGTGTCGTTTTTCGTCTTCCGGTTACGACTGAAACGCTCGTGGAGCGCGCTCCTTACGATTATCGTGGTTCTGGCGATTTTCTCCTACCTGGTTTCGCTCGGAGTTACGAGGCTGTTTAACGAAATAGCTGACCTTTATCAGTACTTTCCCCAGTATTATGCGGACATCCAGGAGCTCGTGGAGCTCGTTTTGAGTTACGCCGGAGAAGTGTCGGGGCGGCTTCCCCGTCCTCTCCAAGCTATACTCCAGGACCAGTGGAACCGGGTTTACGAGGTCCTGGCGAGGGTGGTGAGCGGCGCAGGGGGAGTCATCAAAGCTCTTCCGGGGGTGACGGTTTCCGCCATCTTCACGCTTCTCAGCGCGTATTTTGTCATCCGCGACCGCGCTCACATAAGTGAGTTCTTGCGGGATCTGGTCCCTGCCGGACTCTTTCAAACCGTGAAGAACGTCGAACTCGACATCCTGCGGGGAGTCGCCGGCTTCATAAGAGTTCAAACGGTCCTCATAGCCCTCAGCATGCTGGTGAACGTAGCGGGCCTCAGTCTTCTGGGAGCGAGGTACGCCGTGGTCGTGGGCATACTGGTCGCTCTCCTTGACTTGCTTCCCGTGGTCGGACCCGGGGTTGTGTACGTACCATGGGTGGTGTATGAGTTTACCTGGGGAAGCCCCGCCAGAGCTATCGGCCTTCTGGGCCTGTACGGCGGCGTTTCGGTGTTCAGGCAAATAGCCCAGACTCACCTGGTTGGAAGGGAATTGGGGCTTCACCCGCTGGAGACTCTCGTCTCCCTTTACGTGGGCTACAAGGTTTTCGGTACGATCGGTCTCGCATACGGTCCTCTGGTGGCTATCTTCGTAAAGGGTTTGTGGAAATCCGGGGTGATTCCGCGGGAGAGGTGAATCCCCCGCTGAACCCGCTGAAGGAGAAGGGGAATCATTGAGGAAAGTCGTCATTCTCGGCGCAACAGGGTCCATCGGCAGGCAGTGTCTTGAGGTAATCCAGGATCAAAGCGGCTTTTCGGTAATCGGACTTGCTGCTGATTCGAGCTGGGAAGAGCTCCTCGACGCTGCCGTCCGTCACCGTCCGTCCTTCGTTGCAATGGTCAACGCCCAAGCTTCGGGGCGCTTAGCTCAGGCCCTTTCCGAACGGGGGTGCCCCGGTATTCAGATCTTCCACGGCCAGGAAGGGGTATGCAAACTGGCGGCGCTGGAAGAAGCGGACATCGTGGTCCACGCGATACCGGGCTTTGAAGGTTTACGTTCCCTGCTGGCCGCTCTCGAGGCCGGCAAAACCGTAGCTTTCGCAGGAAAGGAGGCACTGGTGTCCGCCGGAGATCTCGTTACGAGGACGGGGGAAAGGACGGGGGCGAAAATCGTCCCAGTAGATTCGGAGCATAACGCAATCTTCCAGTGTCTGGCGGGGGAAGATAGGGAGGATATATCCGGTATTATTCTGACCGCCTCGGGTGGTCCCTTCTGGGAATTGAGTATCGAGGAGATGGCGACGGTCGGGCCGGCGGAAGCTCTCCGGCACCCGACGTGGCGCATGGGACCGAAGATAACTGTGGATTCGGCCACCTTTTTCAACAAAGCGCTGGAGGTTATCGAAGCTCACTACCTGTTCGGAGTGGGCTACGACCGAATTTCCGTGCTTGTTCATCGCGAAGCTATCGTCCACTCTATGGTGGTATTCAAGGACGGGAGCATCAAAGCTCTCATGTCCTATCCTGACATGCGCCTTCCCATATCGTATGCGCTTAATTACCCGGAGCGGGGTCAAGCTGTCACTTCCCAGCTGGATTTGAAAGGAAAGACGCTCACCTTCACCCAGCCTGACCCCGAGCGCTTTCCCTGCCTGGACCTGGGCTTTCGGGCGGGTAGGATGGGGGGAACTGCGCCTTGCTTCATCTCGGCGGCGGATGAAGAGGCGGTGAAGCTGTTTTTGTCGGGCGTCATTCCGTTTACCGCCATCTACCGTGTTCTCGACCTGGCTCTCTCCGGATACGAACCGGTCGAGGCATCATCCCTCGAAGTTTTGGAGAAAGAAGCTCACCGGGGTAAACTCAGGGTCAGAGAGATCGTCGATAAAGGCCTGGCATTCTCGTGGGTTTGAGGGTGATCTCGTTGTCAATGTGGTCGGTTACGTTCGCTGTAGCTGTATCGCTGGTTGCGCCCGGCGATTCTCCGGCATTCCGGATAGCCGTGGCCATCGTCTTCTTAGGAATCATGGCGTTTTTTCACGAACTCGGGCATTTTCTCGCGGGCAAGAGATTCGGTGTGTTTGTCCACGAGTTTGGTCTGGGATTCGGTCCGTCGCTGGTATCCTTTAGGGTGGGCGAAACCAGGTACTCGCTGAAGCTTTTTCCCCTTGGCGGATTCGTCCGATTCGCGGGAGAACCGGGAAGCGGCGCTGTGGGCGACGACGCAGCGGTTCCCGTCGAAAGACGGTTTTACTCCCAGCCGGCGTTGGGAAAAGCTGTGATCGTGGCGGCCGGTCCGACCATGAATCTTATCCTGGCTGCCCTTTTGTTTTTCCTTGTGTTTTCCGTTACCGGGCTCGATCGGACCACGCCTTTCATCGGCGAGGTCACTGCCGGAAAGCCAGCGGCCCAAGCGGGGATGCTTCCGGGGGATCGGGTGGTGGAAGTAGAGGGACATCCCGTGAAAGAGTGGGAAGATATGGTTACAGTGGTGCGCCGCCGTCCGGGGTTGCCCACCAGATTTGTAGTGGAGCGGGATGGACGGCAGCTGGAGATGGTGATTACACCGGAAAACGTAAACGGCACCGGCATGATCGGGGTACAATCGCGGCTCGAGAGATCGCGGCTGCATCCGATCGAAGGCATGGTCAGCGCTTTCAAAGAAACCGTTTACGTGGTGACCTTCTGGGTGAAAGGTCTCATTGAAACCATTGCCGGGAAGGTACGCCCGGAGATCACCGGGCCTGTCGGGATCAGTCAAATTTTAGGAGAAGCTGCTTCAGCGGGCATAGCTCCTTTCCTCTATTTCCTCGGGGCGATCTCAGCTAACCTCGGGCTCATCAACCTCCTTCCCATTCCCGCGCTGGACGGGTCGAGGTTGCTTTTCGCGGCGGTGGAGGGTGTCAGAGGAAAGCCGGTGGATCCGGAAAAGGAGAATTTCATACACTTCATCGGATTTGCCATCCTCATGGCGCTTTTCGTCATCATCACCTACAGGGATATCATGCGGCTTATCATGTGAACCGGCCGGAGGCGGAAACTCATGAGGAAGGTAAGAACCCCCGTGAGGGTAGGTTCCATCGTCATCGGCGGAAACGCTCCTATCTCCGTCCAGGCGATGACCAAGACGGACACCAGGGATTTCGAAGCAACCCTTGCCCAGATTCGCTCGCTGGTTGAAGAGGGAGCGGAAATAGTCCGGGTAGCTATTCCCGACGAGGAGTCATGCCGGGTACTGGGGCGTCTCAAGAGAGAGGTAGAAGTGCCCCTGGTAGCTGACATTCATTTCGACCCGAAGCTCGGCCTCAAAGCTCTTGAAGCTGGTGTGGACAAGATCAGGGTCAACCCGGGGAACATCGGAGGGAAAGATGCCCTTCTCGAACTGGCCAAGGAGGCGAGGAGGCGCGGAGCTGCCATAAGGATCGGTGTGAATTCGGGTTCGGTCGAAAGGGAGATCCTTGCCCGGTACGGCAGGCCCTCCGCCGAAGCTATGGTGGAAAGCGCCCTCGGTCATGTGCGCTTCCTCGAAGACCACGGGGTGGACGGAATAGTCATCTCCCTGAAATCGTCCTCAGCGTGGGAGACGGTAAAAGCTTACCGGCTCATCCACGAAAAGACTTCCTGGCCTCTTCACGTCGGAGTCACGGAGGCGGGGCCGGGCATGTCAGGCGTGGTGAAGTCGGCTGTGGGTATCGGTGCTCTGCTGGCGGAGGGAATCGGTGATACGGTGAGGGTATCTCTTTCGGCGTCCCCCGAAGAAGAAGTGAGAGTAGCCCGGGATATCCTTCAATCTCTCGAACTTCGCACGTTCGGGCCGGACGTGATCGCGTGTCCCACCTGTTCCCGCTGTCAGGTTGAGGACCTTCCCGTTGTGGCGATCAGGGTGAAAAAGGCCCTGGAGGGCGTCAAAGAGCCGCTCAAAGTAGCTGTGATGGGTTGCCCGGTGAACGGGCCCGGGGAAGCTAAAGAAGCTGATGTGGGCATCGCCTGCGGCAGGGACGGCGGAATCCTCTTCCAGAGAGGCGAGCCCCGCGGGCGGGTGGAAAAGGAAGGGATGGTCGAAGCCCTTGTAGCTCTGTGCAGGGAGGAAATCGAGGCCAGGAGGCGGGGGGACTTCCGGTGAGCGTGAGATTCGTGACACCCGAAACTCAAGTCTTCCTCGGCGACCTTTTATCGTGCATCCCCGGAGAGGGCGATGCTGGGAAGGGGCTCGAGATGATTTCCCGCCTTTTGGTTGTAGGAATCGAAGTGGATACCTCCGCCGGCACCTGGACCCTTTGTCTTGAAGCGGATAATGGCCGGCTCCCTTCTGGTACGCCCAGAGAGGAGCTGGACAGGCGGCTCAGAGAAGCTGCGGTGAAGCTCGAGCGGTTTGTCCCGGAAGCCCTGGAGGTCGGGTTCAGGATTCAGGGAGTCTCAAGGGAACCCGGGGAGGTCAAGCGGAAGGGAGCGTCCGGCGGCGCTGACGAAGACGGCGTGATCCTTGGCAGACCGGTTCGCTCAACGCCGGTAGATATATCGTCGCTCACGGGCGGAGAAAAGGAGAACGTGACGGTAAGGGGCACCATTTGCGACGTATCCGTGAGAAAGGGCCGTTCGGGAGATACCGTCGTCGAAATGGTCATAACCGACAGGAAAGATTCTGTTTTCGCCAGGGCGTTTTTCTCTGACGAGAAGTTCCTGCAGCTGTCCCCCGGCGTTACCGTCACGGTACGCGGCCGGTCATCTTTGGACAAGCTTTCCATGGAGCCTTTCATCCTCTGCCATGATATCTGCTTGGCCGAACCGGAAATGAGAAGGGATGATTACCCCGATAAGAGGGTCGAGCTTCACCTCCACACGAAAATGAGTGCTCTCGACTCCGTACTCGATCTCGAAAAAGCTATCGAAAGGGCCGCGTTTTGGGGGCACGGAGCTTTAGCCATCACCGACCACGGCGTGGTGCAGGCGTTTCCCGAGGCGGAGCATCTGGCAAGGAAATACGGAGTGAAGGTGATTTACGGGCTCGAGGGATACTTGGTGGAAGACGGGGGTGATACCGGGCCCAGTTACCACATCACGCTTCTCGTGAAAGATCAAGTAGGCTTGAAGAATCTCTACCGGATCGTGACCGAGTCCCATCTTCACCACTTTTACAGAACCCCGCGCATTCCCCGTGGGCTTCTGTCTCAATTTAGAGAGGGAATCCTGGTAGGGTCGGCGTGCGAGGCCGGCGAGGTGTTCCAGGCGGTCCTGTCGGGGCGGGGGTCCCTCCAGGACGTGGCCTCGTTTTACGATTACCTGGAAATTCAGCCTAGCGACGTGAACGCTTTTCTCGTAACGGACGGTCGCGTCAAGTCCAGAGAGGAACTCGGCCTTTTGAATAAGAAGATCGTCGAACTCGGCCTAGCTTTAGGTATCCCCGTGGTCATGACGGGGGATGCCCACTACCTCGACCCGGAAGACGAGATTTACAGGAGGATTCTGCTCTCGGTCAAAGGTATGGAGCAAGGAGAAAGGCCCGCCCCCCTCCATTTCAGGAGCACTGCCGAACTCATGGATGAAGCCCGGTCGTACTTAGACCCTGACCTGGCAAGGCTCGTGGTGGTGGAAAACCCCAGGCGCATCGCGGAGCAGGTAGCTCCGGTCACTCCGGTCCGCCCGGGCCTTCACTGCCCGCGGCTAGATGACCAGGACGATCTCTTGCGGAGCATGGCCGAAGAAGGAGTACGGAAACTTTACGGGCCCGATCCGTCTCCCCTTGTAAAAGAGCGGTTGGAACGGGAGCTTCGGGCCATCATCGGAAACGGATATGCTCCCATATACCTCATAGCTGCCAGAATGGTGGCCAAGTCGGAAAGGGACGGTTACATGGTGGGGTCAAGAGGCTCCGTCGGTTCCTCCCTCGTAGCGAGGGCCGTAGGGATCACCGAGGTAAACCCGTTGCCTCCCCACTACGTATGTCCTAACTGTTACTGGTGCGAGTTGCCCAACGCCGAAGGAGCCGGGTCAGGTTTCGATCTCCCTCCCAAAAACTGCCCCCGGTGCGGACGAGATTTGATAAGGGATGGTCAGGATATTCCATTCGAAACGTTCATGGGGTTCGGCGGAGACAAGGTACCCGATATCGACCTGAACTTCTCTGGAGAGGAACAGCAGGAGATGTTCAAGTTCATTACGGAGCTCCTCGGGGAAGGCAACGTGTTCAGAGCTGGCACCATATCCACGGTGGCGCGAAAGACCGCGTTTGGATTCGTCAAACACTTTACAGAAGAAACGGGTAGAAAGCTTAGACGAGCCGAGGAAATCCGGCTGGTCAAGGGGATAGAGGGCGTCAAGAGGACGACGGGGCAGCATCCCGGCGGTGTGATGGTGGTCCCCCGGGGCGAAGACGTGCTGGATTTCACGCCGCTTCAGTATCCCGCGGACGATAGGGAGGCGGGCGCAATAACCACCCATTTCGACTACGAATCCATTCAGGGGCATCTCATCAAGGTGGATATCCTGGGACACGATGACCCGACCGTCCTGAAGATGCTTCAGGAGCTCACCGGGGTCGACCCGCGCAGTATACCCATGGACGACCCGGAGACTTTGAAGCTCTTTTCCGGGGAAAACCCTGACGATGCCCTGGGCATTCCCGAATTCGGGACTAGGTTCGTCCGGACGATGCTCACCGAAACCAGGCCGGCCACCTTTGCTGACCTCGTTCGCATTTCCGGGCTCTCTCACGGGACCGATGTTTGGGCTAATAACGCCAGGGACCTGATACGGGAGGGCAAAGCTAAACTCTCCCAGGTCATCGCAACCCGAGAGGATATCTTCCTTTATCTCATGAAGATGGGCCTTCCTCCCGAAAGGGCATTTGGCATATCGGAAAAGGTGCGAAAGGGCAAACCTCTCGATGAGGAGGATATCTCCCTCATGCGCGAGAAGGGGGTACCCGACTGGTACATCCAGTCTTGCAGGAAGATCACCTATCTCTTTCCGAAAGCTCACGCCGTCGCTTACGTGACCACGGCCTTCCGCATCGCCTGGTACAAGAGGCATTACCCCGAAGCGTTTTACGCCGCGTACTTCACATTTCACGGATCCGCTCTTACGCTGGACATTATCGTTCAGGGCCCCGAAGGCTGGAGGAGGTTCATCGAGCGGGTGTCGAATTCGGAAGGACCTTCCCCCAGGGACGAAGAGATCTCCGGAGCTGTCGAAGTCTGCCTCGAGATGGAAAGCCGCGGCATATCCTTCGGTGAACTGGATCTATACGCTTCGCACCCGACGAAGTATCTGCCGCGAGGTAAAAAACTCATACCTCCGCTTATTTCGATACCTGGCTTGGGTGCAAAAGCTTGCGAGGGGATAGCGGTCGCCCGGTCTCAGGGACGGTTTTCCTCCATCGAAGATCTGAGGAAGAGGGCCGGGCTGACCAGACGCGCCATAGACACCCTCAAGCAGTATGGGTGTCTCGAAGGGCTGGGGGAAACGGACCAGCTTTCGCTCCTCGATTTCCTTTCACAGGGAGAAAACCTCTAAAAGCTCGAAGAGCACTGTGCACCACTTTTCTGCGAAAATTCCGAGCGCTCAACCAGCATATGCTTTGCCGGCCGAGTAGCGCCGGGCCGGTTAAGCGTCGCTCGGGCAGGCCGTCTGTCTCAACCTGAACAACGGGTCGGATACGGACTTGATGAGATAGACCGAGACGGGCACCTCCAGGACGAAAGAGATGATCCTAGGGGGAATGAGTACCGGCCAGGGTAATCCGAAGAGGGAATGGAGGAAATAGGGCGTCAACCCCAGAGAGACGGTCAGCTGTCCGGCCATGACGGACAGGACCGTGGCCCAGACCTCCAGCTTTTCCCCGCGCTCTTTGCGGAGAAACCGGTAGACGGCACCGGGGATAAAACCGGCCAAAGCTGCCGTAACCGTGAAGTGGGGCATATAAGGACCCATCGGGCTTAAGAAAAAGCCCGCCACGTCGGCGACGGCCCCCGAAACGGCGCCTGCGACCGGAGAAATCACGAACCCTGCGATGATATTGGGGATCCTCCCGAAACCGATCCTGATCCCTTCAATCCCTCCGATAGCTACCCTTATCGAAGCATATCTGGTAAGCACCACGGACAATGCTGCCGTCATAGCGACGAAGGCGACGTCTCGTACCCGGTGGCGGCCCGGGGATTCGCGCGTAGGCTTTTCACCGTAGCGTGTCATGCGTGTCCTCCTCTCGCGGCTGGAAACCTGGTTGCCGGCGCGCCCAAAAGACACAAGCTCCGGGGCTACCGGCAAATAACCCGCCTTTCACTGTACATCAGCTGACGTCCGAAGCCAAGATGCCACGGGACAGCTGCGACGGATAGGAGATTCCCCCGACCTTTCCAACGGGTGGCACTTGCGAACTCTAAATGCGGGGTGGTAAGATCGTGTTGCCGAAAGGCACCTTTCCCTGCTGTGTGCGTGGGTCACGGTGAGCTTGAGCCAACACCGTTGACAAGGGAGCCTGGGCTCCGTTGCGTGGCGTGCAGGCCTCCTGGTCCTGCAGGAGGAAGCACATAAGCCGCGGGAGGGCACCCACCTGCGAGAGCGGGTTCAACGTCCTCCGAGATTCACGGCACGGCGGGGATTTATAGCGCGGTCCCACAAGGTCGTCCTCCATCCTCCCGCTTTGGTGCCTCTGCGACTTCGGAAATGTGAGCTTCGTAATCCTCAGCCCCGATATGAAACACCGGCATATCCGAATTTCCGCAGGAATTAGCTTCCGGGCAGCCTGTAGGTACGGCTTCACGTCGAATCGAATGCTATTTGCTGGTGGTGCTCAAGACAAGAATGAAGCCTTCAGATCGTGAAACCTTTCGGCGGCTCCGTTGTATAGGTCAGATGGAAGAAGGTCAATGAACACCTAAAAGGAGGTTCCGCTATGGATCTTCAAGAAATGCTGGGTCAAGTCACTTCCAGACTGGAGCAGTTTATATCCACAAAAACGGTGGTAGGGGAGCCCATAACCATCGGGAACGTTTCGATCGTACCCCTTCAAACGGCGAGCTTCGGATTCGGTTCCGGCGGTGGTGAAGGGAAGACCGCCAACAACACCGGGACCGGCGGCGGCGCCGGCGCAGGAGCGAGCTTACGTCCTGTAGCTCTCGTAGTGGTTAAGGGCGACGACGTAAAGGTGTACGGGCTCGGGCGCAAAGGAATGCTCGAGGCCCTCATCGACCTGATACCCGAGGCGGTCTGCAAAGCTAAGCAGACGGTGAAAGAGCGGGAAAGCTCACCTGGCGAAGCCGAGAATAGCTAATAGGGGATTACCCAGGAGGGACACCGTCGGCGAGCCAACGGGGGGAGGAGGCACCGTTCCCGGAGACCAGATTGACTTCGAAACGCCCTGTCTCAAGCTCAAGTTCTCAGTTTCGTATAAGTTTTTTACGAGGCCGGATAGGGAGGCCGAATACTTGCCCGCGGTCGTCCCTCACCACTTGTTTCAGCCAGACGCTGGAAGACTACCGGAAAGGCGAAGACACGGTTTTAAACTGGTTGATTCAGCACCACCGTGACCTCTAGGTCCGCTAGAGGCCGGCCGCCGTATCCGGGGAGGAATGTTCGATTGCTGACAGTGTTCATTCTGACGAAAAGCATGACCGAACAATGAGCTTCCAGCCGAACAGTACCCGGGAGGTGCAGGACAAACCGACATGGAACTGTACTCAAAGCCGTATCCAAAACTAGTGATGAGAGCCTCGCTGGGCCTGTTAGCGGACCCCGGTTCCACCTGTATCGTCGGGAGACGGCAGAAGCGGTTGGCCTGCAGCGTACATACGGAGAAGGGTGAGTCAGGGTCTATTCCCCATTGGACTGGAGTGGAATCGTGGAGGAAATAGACGGTGAGACCCTGCGGCGATGCGTCCGTGGCGATGAGGAAGCGTTGAGGAAGCTCTTCCGGGCGTACGAGCGCTATGTCTATGCCCTATGCTTCGGGTTTACGCAGGATCGGGAAGAAGCTTTGGACTTGTGCCAGGAATCTTTCGTCCGGGTTTTTCGGGGGCTCAAGGATTTCGATTTAAACCGGCCTCTCAAACCGTGGATCCGCCGGGTAACCATCAATGTGTGTATCAATTATGGCCGGAAAAAGGAAAGGTACCCGCAAACTGTGAGTCTCCAGGCGAATTTCGAGGGAAATCCGAACCTGGAGCTTCCTCCGCCTTTCCGAGGTATATCGCGGGATGTGAACCCCGAAAGGCACGTTGAACTTCGCGAGACCATGGAAGAGGTGCGTGAAGCTCTGCGGGAACTTCCGCCCGAGGAACGGTTAGCTTTGGTCTTGCGCCACCAAGAAGGCCTCAATTACGCGGAGATAGCGGCGGTAACGGGCTGGCCTCTCGGCACGGTTAAGACCCACCTCTACCGTGCACGGCAATCATTGAAACAAAAGCTGGTTCATCTCCGGGGCGGTCCCCGGTAACGGGGGGTCATGTCATGGTCAGCGAAAGGTTAGGGGAAAGTCATCTGGATGAAGAGATCCTGTCGCGAACGTTCGACGGGGAGGTGAGTCCCGCCGAATTCGTGGATGTCTTGAGACATCTCGGCCGCTGCGACCGCTGCCGGCGAGATGCCCGCGAGTTTTGGCACGTCATCTCGGTTCTCTCGGACCTTTCCCCGACTCTGTCCAAAGAGGCCGGGGACCCTTCGGACAACCTCGCCACCCTCGAAGAGGTAGTGCTCTCAAAGCTTTCCGACCTCATTTCCATTCACTGGACCTCGTGTATTCCTGGCGTGCGCCCATCGAAGGCGAAGATGGTTCGCTTGAAGGCGGACATCGAGCTACACACGAGGAGAGCTGTCAGGGTGAAGCTCGGCCAATTAAAGAGCGGGATTCTAAGCTGCATTGCACAGGGTTCTCCGTCTGACTTCGAGATGCGGCCGCACCGCCGGAGGTCACTTCTCCAGGTATGCCTCCGGGCGAGGCGGTTTCCCCGGCTGCTCCACGTCCTCGGGAAGCGCATCCGTCGCCCCCTCGGCAAAGTAGCTCTTATCGCATGGTCCAGCGGGCAGTTGTTCGCCCGGGCTTTCAAGAAGCTTTGCGTAGGGACGCCGGAGGTGAGCTGACGTGGAATACGTTGTTTTCATCCTAGCCTTTCTGGGTAAGGTCCTGGGGACAGTAATCCTGTTCCTTTTGGTTGGGTTCTTGTTCGCGCTCGTCGCCCCCGTTCGCTTGGGATGCTCCGCAGCCGGAATCTTCCGCGGTTGGGCAGCTCTTTTGGAAGAGGACCTTCCAGATGCCGGGTCAGGGGTGCGAAGCGAGGGGCGCTTTGAGGGAGAGGTATCGGTGCTGGGAGGCCTTGTCCAAGCTTGGGTGTCGGGACCGGGTACAAACAGAGATGCGAGTCCTTCGCGGGGCGGGATCGACACCCAGATCCGTCTCTTTAAGCTGTTTACGATAGGACCGGGGAAGTCGCCGGGTAAACCCGGAGCTGTCCCTTCCAAAACGACGGACGCCATGAGGCCGGCCGGTGAAACAGGCGAAAGGGCAGGCAAACTTAAGCGGAAGCGGGGCCGGACGCCCAAGGTTCCGTCGCCCAAAGGGCATGGAACGTTTTCCAAGGTCTTCGAGAGTCTTTCTAAAGAAGATTTCCGCGCCGAGGTCATTCGCGCATTACGAGCGCTGTCCCGGGCAATTCATCTCAAAATCAGGGGCGAGGCGGATTTCGGTCTGGGTGACCCCGGCGCGACGGGGATGGTCTACGGTATAGCTCAAAGCTTTATGGGCTCTCTTGGAATCACGGAGCTTACCCTAACCCCCAACTTCGAGGAAGATGTCCTGCGAGTGAAAGCTTCCATGGAGGCCTGGTTCATCCCCGTGGCCGTTCTCTTGATACTGGTCAGGACCGTGTTCTCTGCGCAGGTGAGATCCCTCTGGTGGAAAAGGGAGAAGGCGCGTCAATCTAAGCTCCGCACCGCTGTGAAGGGGCCTGCGAGCTGATCATTGCGCCATGTCAGAAAATCTTACATAAACATTGACCCTCTGTCCGACCGGGGATACAATGCTGGCATAGCTAGACTCGGGGCTGGTGGATGATGCGGGATAAGACGACTCCGGTATATCCCATGGGGACTGTCTCCAGACTGACGGGTTTGTCTCCGCGGCAGATTCGTTACTACGACAAGCTCGGCCTCGTAACCCCTTTCCGAAGCAAAGGAGGACACCGTCTTTACTCCCAGCAAGATGTCGACGATCTGCTCTTCATCGGCGGCCTTTTACAAAAGGGATACTCCATGACGGAAATCCGCGCGGAGATGGGGAGGAGAAGACAAGCGGCGAAGGAGGCGCGGGTGAGGCGTCCTGTGACGGAGATGGACGCAAGTTTCCGCTTCAACTCCATTTCCGAACCGTCTTCGCTGTTTCCGGTGATTAAGCGGCCGGAGGTGCTGAAGAGAGTACGACCACGCCCGCATCCGTCCCGGGAAGCGAAAACCCGTCACCAGGAGGATAAGGGAAAATGAATTGTCTCAATGTAAAGAAAGACGTTTGCGAGAGAGTTCTCAACGAAGCGAGGGCAAAAGACGTAAAGTTTGTCATGCTTCAGTTTTCTGACATCCTGGGCATCGTGAAGAACGTCGCCATCCCCGTGGAGAGGCTGGGAGAAGCTCTCGCGGGACACGTCTTTTTCGACGGTTCGTCCATCGAGGGGTTCGTCAGAATCGAAGAGTCCGATATGGTGCTTCTCCCCGACCCCGGCACTTTCGCGGTATACCCGTGGAGGACCAACGGAGGAACGACGGCGCGGCTTATCTGCGACGTATATACGCCCGAGGGAAAGCCCTTTGAAGGATGCCCGAGAGGTGTTCTATCGAGGGCGAGGGAAGAGGCCCGGCGCATGGGGTTCTCCATGATGGCCGGACCGGAGCCCGAGTTCTTCCTTTTCGAACGGGACGCCCAGGGAAAGCCGTCTCTCGTGACCCACGATCAGGCAAGTTACTTCGACCTTTCCCCGGTGGATACGGGGGAAGAAGCTAGGCGCGATATGGTGCTCGCTCTTACTGCGATGGGATTCGACGTGGAGGCTTCCCACCACGAGGTGGCGCCGGGACAGCATGAAATCGATTTCAAGTACGCGGATTGCCTCACCACTGCCGACAACATCGTCACTTTCAGGTTCGTGGTCAGAATGTGCGCCATGGAGCACAACCTTCATGCTACCTTCATGCCGAAGCCGATTTTTGGTGTCCCTGGTTCGGGGATGCACATACATCTTTCCCTTTACGACGAAAAAGGAAACGCCTTTTGGGATCCTGACGGGGAATACCAGCTTTCGGACACCGCCCTTTACTTCATCGGGGGCCTCGTGAAGCACGCCCGGGGATTCACGGCAATTTGTAACCCCGTGGTCAACTCATATAAACGCTTGGTGCCGGGATACGAAGCTCCCGTCTACGTGGCCTGGTCGCTGAAGAACAGGAGCCCACTCATACGAGTTCCGGCAGCCAGAGGCGACAAGACCAGGATAGAGCTGAGGAGCCCCGACCCGTCCTGTAACCCGTATCTCGCTCTCGCGGTGATACTCAAGGCTGGTCTCGACGGAGTGAAGAACAGAATCGCTCCGCCTCCACCCGTATCCGAGAACGTTTACTCCATGCAGGATGAGGAAAGGGAATCTCTGGGCATCGATGTGCTTCCCGGGAGTCTCAAGGAAGCTCTCGACGCCATGGAGGATGATCCCCTTATCAGAGAGACCCTGGGGGACCACATCTACTTCCGTTTCCTCGATGCCAAGCGGCTCGAATGGGACATATACCGGAAGCAAGTTCATGAATGGGAGATTAAGCAGTATTTCACCATGTTCTAACAGGGGAGATACCGGGAGGCCGGACGGTTCGCCGCGGAACGTCCGGCCCCGGAGGAACCAGTTCACCGGCTCCGGGCAGGTACCCAGAGCTGGTTTCCGCCAATGCCGCACATAAACGTTCAAACGGACCCACTAGCTTTGCAAGACGAGAGGCGGGCCACTCGGGTCCTAAGAACGGTCGATTGCAAGCCAGCGCTCCATGTTCAGGCGAGCTGCCTGCCTCCCGGTCTCGATGAGTCTCCTTACCTCCTTTGGAGTGGGAAAGCTGGTGGGACCTGTCTCGGGTTGTATGACCAGAGAAGCGTACTCCGCCAGATGTCTTGCGGTTGCATCTCTCTCCATGATGGCAAAGGTCCGAAGTAACACTCCGATCATGCCGGAGACCTTCTGCGGTTTATCCGACTGCGATGACACGTCCACTGCGACCACTTCCTCGGCGCCCATCCTTCTTACCTCGTAGGCGGGAACGAGTTCTCTGACGCCTCCGTCCACCAAAATCCTTTCTCCCAGGATTTTCGGAGCGAAAACGACCGGGATGGAGATGCTGGCCCGTACCGCCTGAGATACCGTGGCGTCTAGGATATACGATCGCCCCGGTCTTGAGGAATAAGGGGATGGCGGAGATTCCGATGTGAAGACCACCGTCTCGCCGGTGACCAGGTCGACGCTGACGATGGAAATGGGCAGGTTGACTTCGGCAAGCTTCTTTCCCCGCGTGACCTCGTGGAGGATGGCCTCGATGATTTCGCCTCCGATGAGGCCTTTAACCCTCGGCAGCGACAGAGCGTGAAAGCGGGGAACACACGGAGAAAGCGCTTTTTCCTGTTCGAGGGATAGGGTTTCCATCGCCGAGGCGATATCGGGTAGCGGAATGTCCAAGGCGTATAACGCCGCGACGATCGCGCCCGCGCTTGTCCCGGCGATGCAAGACGGACGAAGTCGGTGTTCCTCCATTGCCTCGAGGACTCCAAGATGGGCAAAGCCCAATACGCCGCCTCCGCCCAGGCAAAGCCCCCACTTCGCCATGGCGAGCACCTCGTTTTTGAGAGGAAACTGCGGTAGAATTACCTTATTAATGATACTCAGCCCAATGCGGAGGCGTTACCGTCGATGTTCGGCAGAGCCCCTCGTGCGGTTTTTGCCGTCTCAGTGGTCCTCGCGTTTTTAGCTTCCCTGCCTGGATGTGCCGGTAAGAGGCTGGCAGGCGAACCCACCCAATCCGGAGGCCCAAACTCGCCTCCGGCTTCAGGCGAGGTGCCCGGCGGGTCTCAGGGGTCGCCACCTTCTGGTCCTTCCGGCAAAGCTCAGGAGCTTCCCGGGATGGTCATGGTAACCGTCGGAAACAATGAAGAGGCCAGACCCCAATCGGGAATCAACGAAGCGGCGGTGGTGTTCGAGGTTCCCACGGAAGGGGGCATAACTAGACTGTTCCTGGGTTTTACGAGACAGGTGGATCGCATCGGTCCCGTGAGAAGCGCGAGGAAAGCTATGGTGGAGATCGCATTGGGTTACGCCGCCCCCTTTGGTCATTGCGGAGCTTCCAACGATGCGTACGCCTTGATTCGGGAGACGGCGGCGCCGAGCCTCGACGACATAAAAACAGCTGGAGGGTGTTTTTGGAGGGACAGAAGCGGCGAGCCCCCGGATAACCTCTATACCTCCACGCAAGACCTGGTTAAATTCGCCCAAGCGAGGGGGTACCGGTTGCCGAAGCTACCGGAGTTCCGGCGAGGGGTTTCTCAGGGAAAAGAAGCTACCTACATAGAGTACGACTTTTCGTGGCTTCCTCGTTACCCGAACGTCGTGAGCTACGTGTTCGAAGGAGGCGAGTACAAGCGGTCTCAGGCGGGTAAAGAACATTTCGACTTCGCAGAGGTCCGCGTAGGGCCGGAAAACCTCGTCTTCATGGAAGTGAAGACGGATTTCGTAAGAGGGGAGGCGATTGAACTCAAACTCCACCTTTGTTCGGAGGGTAAAGCTCTCTTTTTCTCGGGAGGGAGGGTGCGAGAAGGTACCTGGAGGAAAAAGTCCCTTCGCTCACCAGTGGAGTTCTTCATCGGGCAGGAGCCAGCTTCGTTTGAAGAAGGGCAAATTTGGATTCACATCGTAAGGGATATATCCCTGGTCAAGTACCGCTAGAAGGCGGAAAGCAAGGAGACGGAGGTTTTAACGTGGCAAAGATTAAGGTCGCTGTGGTAGGTTACGGCAACGTGGGACAGGAAGCTTGCAGGTGCGTACTGGAGGCGCCTGACATGGAACTCGCCGGGGTTGTCCGGCGGAGTCCAGGGTCCGAGCGGTACCCGTTTCCCGTCGCCAACGACGTCACGAAACTCGGGCCGGTCGATGTAGCTGTCCTGACGATTCCGTCCCGGTCGGTGCCAGAAGTAGCACCGAACTATCTGAAACTGGGAATCAACACAGTGGACAGCTACGACATCCATGGTGATTCCATGATCGAGCTCAAAAGCGCCCTCGATTCCCTCGCCAGGGAGATGGGGAGGGTGTCGGTGATCGGGGCGGGTTGGGACCCGGGCACGGATTCGATGGTAAGATGCATCTTCCGGGCGATAGCTCCCCGGGGGGTTACGTACACCAATTTCGGCCCGGGGATGAGCATGGGTCATACCGTCGCGGTCAAAGCGGTACCGGGCGTCAAAGAAGCTCTATCGATGACACTTCCGGCGGGCTTCGGTCACCACAGGAGGGATGTATACGTCGAGCTCGAACCCGGAGCTGACCTCGCCGAAGTCACCAGGTTGATTAAGGAAGACCCTTATTTCCGCAACGACGAGACCAGGATCACCGCTGTCCCATCGGTTGAGGAAGTGACCGCCATGGGCCACGGTGTCGTTTTACAGCGTTTCGGAAGCTCGGGGACGGCGCAAAACCAGGTGCTGGAGCTGAGGATGAGATTGTCCAACCCCTCAGCTACGGCGCAGGTGATGGTATCTGCTGCCAGGGCGTCCACCAGGCTCCAACCGGGAGCGTATACTCTTGTGGAGATAGCTCCCGCCGACCTTCTTCCGGAGGACAAGGAGACCGTCGTCAGGACCATGGTTTAAGGAGCTTCCGAAGATAGCGGTACAATCAGCGGTACAATCCGGAGGTAAAAGATACAAATAAGCCATCTAAAAAGCCGTCCCGAGCCGAAAAGAAGTACGAAGGTCGGTGACCGCCCTTCGTACTGTCTTGAGGTTGATGATATATCGTTCGGGTCAGACCCTGATAACTACGGTTCCGGCCTGTCCGGACGCGGCCTCGATCGCGCGGTCCAGCGAAGCGATCACGCCGGTCCGTCCGCCGTTATGGAGGAAACGGATTATCGCTTCAACCTTCGGCCCCATACTACCTTTGCGGAAGTGGCCTTCCGCCTGATAGCCCTCGAGTTCCTCAAGGGAGACCTTCCCGAGCCACCGCTGGGACGGGGTGCCGAAGTCCACCGCGGCGCCCGGTACGTCCGTCAGAATGAGTAAGGTGTCCGCGCCGATATACGCGGCGAGCCTTTCCGCAGCGAGATCCTTGTCTATGACGGCCTCGACCCCTGCGAGTTTGCCGTCGGGGGACATGATCACCGGGATACCTCCGCCTCCGGACGCTACTACCAGGTGACCTGCTTCGACCAGGGCCTTTATCGAGGGGCCTTCGACTATGAACTTAGGGTCGGGGGAGGGCACGACGCGGCGCCAGCCTCTCCCGCTGTCTTCGATCCACGTCTCGCCCGCTTCTTTCATCCTCTTTTCCGCCCAAGCTTTATCGTAAAAAGGTCCTACCGGCTTGGAAGGATTCGCAAAGGCGGGATCCTTCGAGTCCACGACAGTTTGGGTGATTATCGTCGCCACCGGAATGTCGAGCCCCACTTCCCGCAGGCGGTTTCGTATGTACATTTGCATCATGTAGCCGATCATGCCCTGACTTTCCGCCCCGGCGATGTCCATGGGCATTGCGGGCACCTGGTCCCGCGCCGCCTCGTTTTGGATCATGATATTGCCCACCTGAGGCCCGTTTCCGTGCGTCACGACGACTCTGTGCCCCTGTTTCACCAGAAGGGCGATTTGCTGCGCCGTGGTGTCCACATTCTTTCTCTGCTCCTCGGCAGTGCCTCTTTCGCCTCTCTGCAGTATAGCGTTTCCGCCCAGCGCGACGACGAGCGTTGCCACGAGATTCACCTCACAGGTCCATTCATTGATGAATATTCCTTTTTGCATATTCGATGAACATGCCGGAGATACCTTCTCCGAATACGGTACAAGCTCGTACGCGCCCAGCTTCAACAGTCGGTGCGGGTCCGAGGCCAGCTTGAGCTCGTCATCGTCTTATCACGCCCGACCGAAAGCTTTGAGCAGCGCTCGGGCGAGACTGTCCCATATGACTCGCAGAAAATTCCCCTTCGGCACATCTTCTTTAGCTACCAGCGGAGCGCGTCCGACCTCCTGGCCTTCCACCGAGAAAGCCACTTCCCCCAGAAGCGTGCCGGCCCTGACCGGGGCGACCAGGTCTTTCCTGAAGACTACCGAATGGGTGAGTACGCCCTCCTTGCCTCGCGCAACCGTTGCGCCTATCTCGTAAGGGGCGACAGCCGTCGCATATTTGCCCCTACCCTTCCAGACTCTAGCTTTTCCCATTTCTCTTCCGGGCTCCGCGACCTTGACGTACGCGAAGTTGCGATAAGCGTAGTCCAGGAGCGTGGCGGCGAGGTCAGCCCTTTCGGTTTCTCCGATCTCCCTGGGTTTTCCCTTGGCAGCTCCCATAACCATAGCTATCACGTCAAAACCATCCCGTTCGCAGGTGGCGCCGATGTTGAATCCCGCAGCGCTGATGTGTCCTGTTTTCAAGCCGTAGCAACCCGGGTATGACCAAAGGAGCTTATTGTAACTGAGGAGGACGATTTCGTGTTCTCCCGGAGGGGTGTACCTGAACTCCTTTATCGAATGGAATTGCTTAGCTTCCGGATGCTCTCGCAAGTATGCCCTGGCCAGGGTGAAGAAGTCCCTGGGACTCATGCGGTTCTCCTCGGATAGGCCGTGGGGATCGACGAAGTGAGTCTTGGTAAGACCCAGCGCCTTAGCTTTTTCGTTCATCCTAGCTACAAAACTTTCTACGCTGCCCGCCACGTGCTCCGCCACAGCTACGCAGGCGTCGTTTCCCGATGCCACCGTGATGCCCTTTACGAGGTCTTCCAGTTTGACCTTGGAGCCGACCAGCACGAACATCTTGGATCCCTGAGTGGACCAAGCTCTTTCGGATATCTCTACGTCGTCGGTGAGAGAGACTCTGCCTTCCTTGATTTCGTCGAACAGGACATACAGAGTCATGATCTTCGTCAGACTGGCCGGGATTAAGGCCTCGTCCGGGTTTTTCTCGGCGAGTATCCGGCCGGTTCTGAGATCGGCGACGATGTAAGCGTCAGCGGGAATCTCCGGCGGTGCCGGCTGGGCCAGACCACACCCGGGTTTGAGGATGCTTAAGGCAACAGCAACCGTTAAAGTCAACGCCGAATAGTTGACACGGCGCATCAAAAACCCCCTCCATATCTTCGCAGGTAATATTATCATTAAGACGGAGAAACAAAAGCAAAAAGCAAAACGCAAAAGGTAGAAAGCAAAAAGCACAAAGCCAAAAGCCAAATGAAATGGCACACAGAAGACAAAGGAGCGTATTATCGGGGTGTACGTCATCTCCTCGTGTCTCCTGGGATATCGGTGCAGGTACGATGCGAGATCGTGTCCTTTCGAGTTCCTCACCAGAAAGGGCATCAGGGAGCTTTTGATCCCGGTCTGTCCGGAGGTTCTGGGTGGCCTGGGCATTCCGAGGCGTCCTGCGGAGGTCCAGGGAGGTGACGGCGAAGACGTGCTGGCCGGTAAGGCGAGGGTTTCGGATATCTCCGGACGAGACGTAACGGAGGAGTATCTAAGGGGCGCCTGGATTTCTCTGGGAATCGCTTTGCAGTCCGGGGCGAAAGCGGCGATACTGAAAGCTAGAAGTCCTTCGTGTGGGTTGGGTTCCATCTACGACGGCACCTTTTCCCGCACACTCCGTCCGGGGGACGGGGTTTTTGCGGCGCTCTTGCGGAAGCATGGGATCGAAGTTTACTCCGAAGAGACCGCCCGGGGGGTCCTAGATAGATTCCTGTGATAATCGCGGCTCTCCCGGGCGGCCTCGAGCAGCGTCAAGATCGGGGTTCGCCCCGGTCCGGTCCCATCTCCCGCTGTACTGGAATCCGGCGTATTCCGTCACCCTCCGCGAGACGCTTCGGGGCCGTGATCTTCAGAACTCCGTCCCTGAAAGAAGCTTTAGCTTTATCCGCTTCGACGGGTGTGGGGAAACTCACGGTTCTCGAGAATTCCCCGACCTGCCGTTCCCTCAGGTAGTAGTCGTCTCTCTGGACGTTTCCTTCCTCGGTTCGCCTTCCTTTCAGGTGAAGTCCATGCGGTCCCACCTGCACGGTAATATCCTCGGGGCTGTATCCAGGCACTTCAGCTTCGACCACGACGTCGTCCTCGGTTTCGTACAGGTCGATGCTGGGCCCCCTGCCGAAACCCCAGCGTCCCCAGTCACCTGTGAGGTTCCAGTCCAAAAGGTCGTTGAAGAGGCGTCCCCAGTGAGGCCATGGCCGACCCCAAGGTTCTATGTCCCTACGTCTTTCCAGCATGATTTTCCCTCCTCGGCAAAAGCGTTTGGCGAGAGTAGGGTGTACACAGTGAAAAACGCTTATCCACGGATGGGACCGCCCGACTTTGTAAGAGAACCCGGGACGAACGGGGGAATCGCAGAGGAAAAAGAACTGGTGCCGAAGGTGGGAGTTGAACCCACACAGGCGTAAGCCTACGGCGCCCTGAACACCGCGTGTCTGCCATTTCCACCACTTCGGCACCTTGCGCAGCCAATAGTCTAGCACAAACCCGCTCGTACGCCAATACCCGTCTCATTCCTCCTTTGCGGCCCTTCCCAGGTAGTCCCTTATCAGGGCACCTGCCCACATCGCTAAAACTACGAGAGCTATGTGCCCAAGCCACCATCCCAGGGAAAACCTCGCGCACAAACCCTTCTCTTCGTCCACATCGGTCACCCCCGGACTCTAGGATTCCCTGTAGGTGCGAGAAGGATGAAGGTTGCTCAGAGCACTTTTCAAAGGATCCTCGCGTCCGCCCACTCGGTCCAATTAAGCAGTTCTGGACCGATGTGCTCTGGGGCGATCTCGACTACCTTGTGGTAGACCTTCCTCCGGGAACTGGGGACGCTCCTCTTACGGTGTTGCAGTTGCTTCCCGTGGACGGTGTAGTAATAGTGACGACGCCTCAGCTCCTTACCCTCAGCATCGTTAAGAAAGCTGTGACCATGGCCCAGCTCCTGGATGTTTCTGTCTTGGGATTTGTCGAGAATATGGCCTATATTACCTGCCCCGAGTGCGGAAAACGCATTGAGCCGTTTGGGAGTGAGAGGGCAGAGGAAGTATCCTCCTACCTGTGCAGGTTTGACGCTATCGTGGATTTGCATGTAGACCCCTTTTCGTGTGAGGGATGGGGACGAATTCTGGCCGTGTGCAAGCATTTTGCCGCGCGGCATAGTTTTTTATCTCGCAAACTTTGACTTGCGGTACGCATCCAGGTTATCCGCAACCTTCCTGAGTACTTCGACGAACTCTTCGATCTTTGCTTCGGGTATTCCGGAGGAGGCGGCGACCACGAGGTCCTCGTAGTGCTTCTGAATGAAGGCTTCTTCCCTGCGGGACTTGTCTGTAAGCCAGATGACATACGATCGCTTGTCAGCTTCGTTTTGAACCCGTTTCACGTATCCTTTCTTCACCAGGGACATGATGGTTCGGGATACAGCTGGCTTACTCACATCGACTCCGGCGACGATGTCTTCCTGGCGGATGCCATCGCCATGGGTGTAGAGGAACATGAGGATGTTAGCCTCTGCGCTACGCAGCTGCTTTTCGCGGAGAGCGGTGTTGAGGTACAGCTGACCAGATTGTATTATTCTTCCTGCTAGACTTACGAGAAGTCGAAAGCGAGTCATCCATCAACCATCCTCTTTCCGGCGATTTCCACCCTGCGTGTATACCTTCACCTGAGGTCCGGGTGCTTCTCGAGGAAGGACTCCAGACCGTGGAGAGCCAGTCTCAGCGGCGGCAGGAATGGGTCTTTCGAGAACACTTCCGAATACTTGGTACAATACTTCTATTGCCCCCGGCGTGTCCCGCCCTTTACCTTTAAATGAGACCGGCCTTTCTGAACCACTCGACGGTGTCCCGGATGGTATCTCTTATCGGCCTCGGCGAATAGCCCAGTTCGCGCTCAGCTTTTTCGCTTGAAACCAGGGAGTTGCTTTTGAGGATATCCACCGATTCCCTGGTGATGAGAGGCTTCTTCCCCGTGATCCGGCCGTAAAGCGTGGCGAGGGAGGCCAGCGTGCTGGCGACTCCGGCGCCGAGTCGCAGGCGAGGCATCGGAACCCCTGTGGCCCGCGAAAGCTCCTCCATCACCTGATCGACGGAGATCCACTCTCCCGCAAGGATATACTTCTCACCCGTCCGGCCCCTTTCCGCAGCCAGGATGAGCCCCTGTGCGGCGTCCCGGACATCGACGAAGTCAAACCCTCCTTCCAGTCGCACGGGGACCTTTCCGCGGGCGAAATCGAGGATGAACTGGCCGGCCTCGGAGGGCCTGAAATCATACGGACCGATCACGCCGGTAGGAAGGACGACCACGGCGTCGAGACCCTTTGAGGTTGCCTCGAGGACTTCAAGGGTGGCTTTGGCCTTGGACCTACCATATTCCGTGGGTATTCTCGCCGGGTCACAGGGCGTTGATTCATCGATCACCGTTCCACGGGGTGGTTCCACCAGGGCGTGGATCGAGCTCGTATAAACAAGGCGTCGCACCCCGGCTTTGAGACAGGCCTCGGCGACATTGCGGGTGCCTCTCACGTTGACTTCCTCTAGAAGATTCCGATGGCCCGGGGTTAGGCTTATCACGGACGCGAGGTGATATACGGTTTCCGCCCCCTCGAAGGCCCGGCAGAGAAACGAGATGTCTCTTACATCTCCCTCCACGACTTCGACATTAAGTCCCTCCAGCGAGACAAGGTTCTCGCCTGGGAGGGCCATCCCGCGGACGCGGGCTCCTCCTCTCAGCAGAGCTCTTACGAGGTTATTTCCCAGGTGCCCCGGAGCTCCCGTGACGACTACCATCTTTAGCACCCCCGCAGGCTCTTAAAACGCCCCAGACCTGTTCCAACGTGTCTGGATAGTTGAGCTGTTAACCAAACTATATTCCTAAGTAGTTAACACGTCAACTATTTTTGGTTTTGCCGGAATGCTGAGGTCAAGGCAGGCCGTGGACTAGCGTGTCGCATGACGTGAACTAGTACAAACCGTTGACAGCTTGTCCCAGCCGGTCATATACTCGTGCCGGGAGTATATTTTGGTTTGTTGGGAGTGGATCTTGTTGCGTTTAAGTGCGCGACGGTACGCGTTTCTCGAGACCCTTTTCCGTATGGCTCGTTCCGGTGGTGGTCCCGTTCATTATGCCGACCTGGCCAAGGAAATGGGTGTTTCGAGGTGGACCGCTTACGATATGATGAGAGAACTTGCCAAGGACGGCCTGGTCGCTGCGGTGTACGCGCGGTCTGACCCCGGGTATCCGGGGAGGTCCCATGTGCTATTTGTAACGACCGAAAAAGGGGCCCGCTTGATCGAGTCCCGAATGGAAGCCTCGAGTACCACGACGGAATGGTCCAAACTCAAACACAATATGCTATCGAAGTTCGGTGTCGCCCTGGAGCAAAAGAAAGGGTTTGAGTTTTTCAGAAAGGAACTGGCCTCGAATTCACCTGCGCTGTTCTGCGCCGCAGTCGTTACCGCGTTGATCGTTGAAGCAAGGCGAGCAGGGCTTGATCTGGTGCTTGCCGGGCGCTTGTTGAGCACGGGAGCCGATCTGGAATCGGCCCCTTTGCTTTTCGTAGGGCTCGTGGCAGGTAGTCTACTGGTAAGCGGTCTTGCTCGAAAGCTGCCCGGTATCGGACCCCTTCTGGAAAGATTTGCCGAGGAGGTCCGGTCTTTCGGCGGTGAAGAGAGGCGGGCGCTAGCGGGTTTCACAAGAGAAGTCCTAGGAATGGCCACTTTAGCATAGGTATCTCGGGAGGTGATCGGTCTCTTTGCATCTCTTTTTTTCGAGGGTTTTTTGGTCTTTTTGGTCAAATGGCCTGTTAATCTGGATGATCCTTCCACGGAGGTGTTTTGGATGGCTTTCGAATGGGCTAAGACCGCCATAGGTGAAGCTGCTCTCCGACAGGGTCTGCGTTACCTGGCCGGAGATCCTGAGAAAAACCTGTTAAACCTGGCCAGGTGGGCCGAAGCGGTCGCCAGGGATGACAAGCACAAAGAGTACGCTAGAAACGCCCTTCGCGTTTTCTCGGAACCGGATAATCCCTGGCGCAAGTTGGCGCTGCGGATATTCCGGCAGGTTTCGCCGGCGGTCCGGGAGAAGCTCGGGGTGAACTTCTTTGTCCACGCTGGGATGCTGGGAATTCCCAAACAGAGGGAAATGGGGAAGAAGTACGGAATCCACGTCCCCTGGGCGATGCTGATAGACCCGACAGGTCGGTGCAACCTTCGCTGCAGGGGGTGTTGGGCCGCGGAATACGATAGAAGTCTCGATATGGACTATGCCACCCTGGACCGCGTCATCCGTGAGGCAGAAGACCTGGGCATTCACTTCATAGTAGTGTCGGGCGGCGAACCCACCGTAAGGATGGATGATCTCGTATCCCTGGCGGAAAAGCACGATGAGTCCGTTTTTCACGTGTTCACCAACGGTACCCTCATCGACGAAGCTGCCGCCAGGAAATTCGGGGAACTGGGCAACGTAACGTTCGCCATAAGTGTCGACGGGTTTGAGGAGGCCACCGATACCCGAAGAGGGAAAGGGGTTTTCTCCCGAGTGATGCGGGCGATGGATAACCTCAAAAATGCAGGGGTCGTGTTCGGGTTCTCCGCGACGTACACCAGGGACAATACCGAAGAAGTGGGCAGCGACGCATTTATTGACTTTATGATCGACAAAGGCTGCGTACTCGGGTGGTATTTTACTTACGTGCCCGTCGGTGGCGGGCCCGATCTCGAGTACATGGCCACGGTCGACCAAAGAATGTTCATGTATAACCAGGTGCGCAGGTGGCGACAGGAAAAGCCGGTTTTCGTGATAGACTTCTGGAACGACGGGGAACTTGCAGGTGGATGCATCGCTGGGGGAAGAAACTACTTCCATATCAACGCCATGGGGGATGTGGAACCCTGCGCCTTCGTACACTACGCCAACGTGAATATCAAGAATACAAGTCTCGTGGAAGCTCTCGGGTGTCCGCTGTTTCGCTCCTACCAAGACCGTCAGCCGTTTAATCACAATCTGATGAGACCCTGTCCCATCATTGATAACCCGTGGGCGCTGGAAGAGATCGTGACCTCAACCGGTGCTTACTCCACTCAAAACAACCGGATTTCCACGGCGGACCTTTGCAGGCCGCTTCACTCTTACGCGCGTGCGTGGGGCGAGAAGACGGACCCCATCTGGTTCGAGAGGCATCCGGCGGAAGCTGCGGCGACGCGGTCTTGCGATGATGGGGAGAAGTAAAGCTCGAGTAAGGTAATCAGTGGGAGCTGGGGATAGAAGAACCTACCGGGACACCGTGAAAGGAAATCCCGTTGAAATCCCCAGCTCCTTCAGTTTTTGATAGAAGGTAGTGCGGGAAATGCCGAGAATTCTCACGGCCTCTGAGAAGTTCCCGTGGGAAAACTCTATAGCTTGGAGTATTGCGTTTCTCTCCGCCTCTTTACGCGCCTCGTCGAGGGTGACCGGTAAGCGTTTGGGTATGGAAACCGGCGGGGAGTGTTCATCCGGGCAGATGTCGGGCGGAAGGTGACCCAAGTCTATGAATCCGTCTTCCGCCAGGGCGCAAGCTCTCTCCAGTACGTTCTCGAGCTCGCGGACGTTTCCGGGCCAGTCGTGGGAAAGAAGTGCTGTGAGGCACTTCTGGGTGATGTTGAAGTCTTTACGGTACATGGCGGAAAAGGTCCAGAGGAAGACCTCGACGAGCTCGAGTATATCCTCGGGCCTTTCCCGTAAAGGAGGCACCCAAATGGGGAAGACGTTGAGCCGGTAATAAAGGTCGCGCCTGAATTTCCCCTCCTGAACTAGCTCCTTGAGGTCTTGGTTTGTAGCGGCGATGATCCTCACATCCACTTTGATGTTGCGAGAGCTACCCAAGGGTTGGATAACTCCTTCCTCGATGGCGTGTAGGAGTTTGGCCTGGCACGCCAGATCGAGGTCAGCCACCTCGTCCAGGAGGAGAGTGCCTTCGTGAGCTTCCTGGAACTTTCCTTTCTTTCCGGTCTTGAGAGCGCCGGTAAAGGCGCCTCCCGCGTAGCCGAAGAGTTCGCTTTCCATGAGGTTGGGAGGAACGGCGGCGCAGTTCACCACCACAAAGGGCTTTCCGCGCCGGGGAGAAGCATCGTGGATAGCTCGGGCCAGCACGCTCTTGCCCGTGCCGCTTTCCCCTAGAAGAAGCACATTGGATCGGAGATATGCAGCTTTCTCGGCAAGCGCCACGCATTCCCTGATGGCCTTGCTCCGCCCGACTATGCCTGCGAAAGCAGGGTTCGACGACGCTGACTTACCCAGCCGCATGCGAAGAAACGAGGCGTACTTGGAGGCGGCGTCGGCCCGGCTGGAAAGAGCGGTCACCTCGAGGATGTCGTCCAGGATGATGACGGCGTATTCCGGTTTCGGCCCTTCTCCTACCGGCAGGATCGAGTAGCGCATTGGAATGCCGTTTACGTGAGCTTCATGAGGACCAAACCTCGTCCTGAGTCCGGATAACGCCTGGGCGATTGCCGCGGTATCGAGGCCCTCAGGGCAAATCTTCCAGATGGCCTCGCCCGTTATGTCCATGGACTCCTTGCCCGGATGTTTGGCCCTGTACTTCGAGCCCATGAGGATGCTGCGGACATCCTCCCGGCGCGGAGTGTATCCGAGAGTTTGGTAGAACCTCACTTCGAGGGTCTCCGGATCGACGATCACCATGTGTCCGACTGCAACCTGGTATTCAAAGGAAAACGCTTGGTCATCGATGCCGGCTGACGCAAGCCTGTCCGGCTCGGAAAGCTTAACCCAGAGCTTGTGGGTCTTTCCGTCTTTTCCTGGCCAGAGCCGGTAAAGGGCCAGAGGATCTTTAGGAGGTTCGTGCCGGACAGCTATAGAACCGTTCCCCGGCATGCCTTTGTATATCCCTATCAGAACGAAAGCGTCACCGACCTTCACGAGGTCGGAGCGGACGCCGAGTAGTTTGAGATCCTTCGGGGTAAGACCTCCGTCGTCCAGGCCAAGGCAGCTGTCGGCGATCAGCACTATGTCGCCTTCCCGGATCCGGCCCTCAGGGTGACCCGGACCCACGCTTTCACCGAGTCCGAGGAGGGCTTTGGCCCTTCGATTCGAGAACACCACAACGCCAGTTCGGTCCACGATGATCACGCCTTCGCGCATGAGGTCGAAGGACCGGTTTAGTAGGTACTCAGGGAGTTGCATCTTTCACTCCTTATAGCTCCCGAATAGGCAATGAGTGAACACAGGTCGCAGGGTGCCTTCACCGCTTTCACCCGCATACGGGGTATTTTCTATTCATTCGCCGAAACGCCGTCGATTCCTGCATCCTCAATACAAACATGGACTTACCACAAGGTGGACCTTTTCGGTCGGATGCGGAGGGACGTCGGGGAATCGGTGTTTACCATAGAGCGTTCCGGTTTGTCCTCCTTGCCCTGGATGCTCGATGCAAAATCCGACGTTGTCCAATGTTATATGCCGATACCCTCGCTACTGTCAGAAGGAAAAGACACTCATGCGTCGAAATAGCCATCCTAGACTGTCCATTGGGAGGGGTTAACAAATGTCAAAGCAAGCGGTCAAGGTGTTGTCGGTACTTGTTCTCTTTGTGCTTCTCCTGGGTCTGGGGGGATGCACGGAGAAGACTCCAAAAGAGTTCAAAATCGGTGTGGTTACCGGAACGGTGTCTCAGGGTGAAGACGAGTACAGGGCGGCCGAAAGGGTAAAGGCGAAGTACGGCGACAGGATCATCCACGTGACCTATCCCGACAACTTCATGCAGGAGCAGGAAACCACCATCGCCCAGATAACCGGTCTAGCCGCTGACAAGTCGGTTAAGGCCATAGTGATCTGCCAGGCGGTTCCGGGCACCGCGGCGGCGATAGACAAGATACGCCAGACCCGGAAGGATGTGCTCATCCTCGTTGGGGTACCTCACGAAGATCCCAAGATCATAGCGGAAAAGGCCAACCTCGCATTTGAGACGGACAACCTGGAGCGCGGGCGCACCATTGTAAGGCTGGCCAAGGAGATGGGAGCCAAGAAGTTCCTTCACTACTCGTTCCCGCGGCACATGTCCATGGAACTCCTTGCCAGACGCAGGGATATAATGAGGGAAGAATGCGAGAAGCTGGGCATGGAGTTCATCTTTGTCACGGCGCCGGACCCGATGGGGCCCGAAGGCATTCCCGGAGCTCAGAAGTTCATATTGGAGGACGTACCCCGGCAGGTGGCAGCTCACGGTAAGGATATCGCCGTTTTCTCCACGAACTGCGCGATGCAGGAACCTCTGATCAAAGCTTGTCTTGAGACAGGCGCGATCTTCCCCGAGCAGTGTTGCCCCAGCCCGACCCACGGATATCCTGGAGCTCTCGAGATCGACGTTTCTGGAATGGCGGGGGACATGAGAGCTATCCTGGCAGCTATCGAACAGAAGATCGTAGCCAGGGGCAGAGCCGGAAGGTTTGCCACTTGGCCGGTTCCCATCAACATGGTATTCATCGAGACCGCGGTCGAGCTTGCCTTTAAAGCAGTCGAAGGGAAGGTCAAACTCGACGACATGGAAGCCGTCAAGGCAGCCATGAGGGAAGTCGCCGGCGTTGACGTTCAGATGAAGAGGTACGAAGAAGGCAAAAACATGTACCTCGTGGTATCCGGATCGTACATCTTCGGAAAGAAGTAGCTTCGCTCCCGGGAGATCGAACCGGGCGGGTAGACCACCCGCCCGGTTCAGTATGCCCCGATGCGTTGGAAAGGAGATGGGTAGCTTTTGCCATCGGCCGCGACGGTGCTCGAAATGAAGGGGATTACCAAGGAGTTTTACGGTAACCCCGTCCTGAAAAGGGTAAACCTCGATGTGAAGCAAGGGGAAATTCACGGGCTCGTAGGGGAAAACGGGGCCGGAAAGACCACCCTGATGAACATTCTCTTCGGTATGCCTGTGATTCACGAGACAGGGGGGTTTTCCGGCCAAATCGTATTCGACGGCAAGGAGTTCCTGCCCCGGGAACCCCGGCAGGCGATGACGGCCGGCATCGGCATGGTTCACCAGGAGTTCATGCTCATCCCCGGGTTCTCAGTCACCGAGAACATAAAACTGAACCGGGAGATCACCAAACAAAACCTCCTGAGCAAACTCTTCTCCAGGAAGCTCGAGACTCTGGATATGACCACGATGGCCGCCCATTCTAGAAAGGCCATCGATGCACTAGATTTCGAAGGCATCGACGAGTGGGCCTCCGTCGCGGGAATGCCAGTGGGCCACAAACAGTTTGTGGAAATCGCCCGGGAAATCGATAAAGAGAACGTAAGACTTCTCGTATTCGATGAGCCGACCGCTGTTTTGACCGAGTCCGAAGCGGCCATCCTGCTTGACGCTCTAAAACGGCTAGCTTTACGCGGAATCGGCATCCTCTTCATCAGCCACCGGTTGGACGAGGTGTTGGCCATCTGCGACAGGGTTACCGTCCTACGGGATGGGGAAGTCGTGGCGGAGAGGAAGGCTGGGGAAACGACCGTAATAGAACTGGCCGAGCTGATGGTAGGACGGAAGATGGACGGGCTCCGTAGCCTGGACGGGCCAAAACTGCTCGAAGCAGGGGAAGATGTTCTCGTCGTGGAGAATCTCATAGTGAACATGCCTGGAGAAAGAGTGAAAGGAGTGAGTTTCACCGTAAAACGCGGGGAGATCCTGGGCATCGGAGGACTTGCCGGCCACGGCAAACTCGGGATAGCCAACGGAATCATGGGCCTTCAACCGGCGTCCGGTTCGGTAAGGTTCATGGGGAGGGAAATACGGCTGAACGATCCCGTCTCGGCATTGAGGGCTGGGCTCGCCTTCGTGTCCGAAGACCGTCGGAATATAGGTGTCCTCCTCGATGAAACACTCGAGGACAACCTCGTGCTTACGGCCGTGCAGGTCCACGGACGGTTCTTGCGTAAGGCCGGACCGTTTACGATGAGGGATGCTGGAAGTATTTGGAGGCACGCTCTTGAAACCATAAAGGAATTCGACATCAGAACGACCGGTCCCAAACAGGTCGTGCGGCGCCTGAGCGGAGGAAATCAGCAAAAGGTATGCATCGCCAGGGCCATCTCCTTGGATCCCAAGCTACTGCTGGTTTCGGAACCGACGCGGGGCATCGATGTGGGGGCAAAGCAAAAGGTCCTCGAGATTCTGTACCGCCTCAACAGGGAAAAAGGCTTAACCATCATCATGACCTCTTCGGAACTGGGCGAGCTCAGGCGCATCTGTCACAGGATAATCATCATGTACGATGGGAAAATCGCCGGGATCCTTCCTCCCGACGCGTCTGACGCCGAGTTCGGTCTCGCCATGTCGGGGGAGAGGAGCACTGAAAGGAGCGGGAAGCATGAAGCGACTCATTGAAAGCGTGGGCATCCCCAGGCTGCTTGTGGGGCTTTTCCTGCTCATACTCTTTGCTTTGGCCGGCTTTCAGCGACTACCCGTGAAAATGCTCATCTCCAGCGCCCTCGTGAGGATAGGGATGAACGGCGTTTTGGTCCTGGCGATGTTGCCGAGCATTAGAGCGGGTCTTGGCTTGAATTTCGGGCTACCTCTGGGTGTCATCACGGGCATCGTGGGAATGCTGGTGAGCCTCGAACTTCGCCTTAACGGGCTGGTCGGTTTCTTCTTTGCGCTTCTTGTAGGGATTCTTCTGTCCCTACCCGCCGGGTACCTGTACGGGCTCCTCTTAAACCGGGTAAAAGGGGAGGAGATGATGGTTGGGACCTACACAGGGTTTTCTGTGGTCGCAGGCATGTGCATGTTCTGGTTACTCGCTCCATTCAACAATCCTGAGATGATATGGGTGGTTGGTGGCAGAGGCCTGCGCGTGACTATTCCCATAAGTCACCGCTTCGGAGGCGTGCTGGACAACCTCGGGAAATTCAGTGTGGGCGGAATCGAGGTGCCCGTCGGTCTTCTGGCGTTTTTCGCATTTCTCTGTCTCGTGGTGTACCTGTTCTCTTTCACCAGAACGGGAATGGCGATGAAAGCTGCCGGCATGAATCCGGCCTTTGCCCGCGCTTCGGGCGTGAACGTCGAAAAAATGAGGATCCTCGGGGCGACGCAGTCAACCGTTCTGGGCGCGATAGGAATAATAGTTTACGCCCAAAGTCTCGGATTTGTTCAGCTCTATCTAGCTCCTCTCATGATGGCGTTCCCTGCGGTAGCGGCTGTCCTCCTGGGGGGTGCCGGCACCAGCCGGGCGACGGTGTTCAACGCGATAGCGGGAGTGACCTTGTTTCAAACCCTCCTCACGATTTCCCTGCCGGTTACCCAGAGCGTCATCGGGGGCGACATCTCTGAAGTCGCCAAACTCATAATTTCCAACGGTATGATCCTGTACGCTCTTACCCGCAAGGAGGCGTAGCGATGAAGTCCTGGCGCAAGATTCAAGAGCCGTTAAGAATTAGCCCCATACCGCTGGTTTTCGGGATCCTTTGCCTCTTCGGCGTGGCTGTGAGCGGTAAGAGCTTAAGCTTCCTGTTGCAAGAGGTAGTGACGAGACTGGCTCGAAACTCGATACTGGTTTTATCCTTACTGGTGCCCATTTCCGCAGGCCTCGGCCTCAACTTCAGCATGGTGCTGGGCGCTATGGCGGGGCAAACGGGAATCATCGTGATGACCCACTTGAAAGTCCCCGGCATGCTGGGGCTTCTTGGAGCGTTTATCGTGTCATTACCCATCGCCATCGTCCTGGGCTTCGTCGCGGGGAACATCATGAACAGAGCGAAGGGTCGAGAGATGATCGCCGGGATGATGCTGGGGTTCTTTATGAATGGTGTCTACCAGCTGGTTTTCCTCTTCATGGTCGGAACGGTCATCCCCATGAAAAACCCGGATCTGATGCTCCCGCAGGGTTTCGGTCTGCGAAACACGGTCGAGCTCAAATACATGAAATATGCATTGGATAACCTGCTGACCGTGTCTCTCTCGGGACTTGTTATCCCGGTAGCTACTTTTGCTCTCATCGGGCTCCTTTGCCTGGGCCTGAATCGCCTCTACAAGACCAAGCTGGGACAGGACTTCAGAGCGGTGGGCCAGGACATGCACGTCGCCTCGGTCGCCGGGATCGACGTGAACAAAACGAGGCTTTCGGCGGTGGTGATCGCCACGGTCTTAGCTTCCCTAGGGCAACTGGTATTCTTACAGAATATAGGCACTCTCAACACGTATAACAGCCATGAGCAAGTGGCGACGTTTGCCATAGCGTCGCTTCTCTTGGGCGGTGCCACGGTCACCAGAGCTACCGTCGGCCAGGCGCTCGCAGGCACACTACTTTTTCACCTCTTGTTCATCGTCTCCCCTTACGCGGGACAGAGTCTCATGGGAAGTCCGCAGGTGGGTGAGTATTTTAGAGTGTTCGTGGCATACGGGATAATCGCGGGCGCCCTGGTAGTGCACGCCTGGGAAGCTCACAGACGCGTGTTGTCGGCGGCAAAGCGAGGCCTGCTCGACGGGGAAACCAGTCGGACCAGATAGCGCCGCTTTGCCCGGCGCGCGGGGCAGGATCTATAAGCCGTTTGGAAGAACTCGCAACTCGGTCCGGGCAGCACTCGGCTTAACTGCGGGATGATGCTAGTCGCCTCGATAGTCGACGGTGGAGCTGAGAGAAGCTTCATGGAAGCTCAAGACGGCGGGTAGCAGGCCCTGTTTTTTCCCCCTCTCTTGGCCAGCGAGTTGGCTTCCTCCGCTTTGCGTATGAGTTCGTCTTCGTCGCCGGCGTCCTCGGGGAAGGAAGCTACCCCTACGGAGATCGTTATGGGGTAGACCCAGTGGGCGGTCGCCTTGGCTACGCTCTTACACAGTTTTTGAGCTCGCCTGAAAGCTTCAGCTCTCCTTACTCCGGGAAGCACTATCATGAACTCGTCGCCCGAGAGCCAGCGAGCTACCGTTTCACCGGGGAGGGTTTCTCCAGCGAGGATCGACCCGAGTTTCCTGATCATTTCGTGCCCAGCTTGGTAGCCGAGGGTATCGTTGTACACGCGAAGGTGGTCCCCGTCGACGAGGAGGAGGCTCAGATGCTGGTTTTCCGGGGTCTGATACCGCAGGGCGCGACGGATGGCGTGCTGGGCAGCCCGGTGATTGGGCAGTCCGGAGATGTCGTCAGTATAGGCGAGTTGCAGGGCTTCCCGGAGGAGATCGATGGTCTCCCGGATCCTCCTTGACAAAGTCTTCGTAGCGCGGAGGGGAGAGTAGGAGCTGTCGGGCTGGAGTCGATGGGCAGCGACATCCAAGATTTCGATTACATCCTTAACGTCCGAAGGATAGTTGAGCTTGAATACCCGGGCCGAGATGCCGTCGACGAGCTGGAAGGGATGTAGGACGGGGCGCTGTAGCCACTCGGGTGCAGAGTGGGAGTTTAAACGGGGAGGAGGGGAGGGGATTACCGCCACGAATTCATCGCCTCCGATACGATAGACCTGTCCTTCCGGGTTTGCCCGGTACGTAATGTCCTTAAGATGGGAAGCTACCCTTCGGATGACTTCGTCTCCTTTGGATTCGCCGTAAGCTAGATTCACCTCACCGAGGCCTTTTACATCGACGACCACGACGGTACCGGTCGTGCCTTCCATCAGTTCTGGCACCTCAAGGAGGAAGGCGAAGACGTTCGGGAGTCCGGTCAGAGGGTCTTCTTCCACGGAGGGACGCGTGCGCGTTGACGGGCGGGGCACTTCTTCCATCATTTATCACCCACGTATACAAATCGGAAAATGTCCCGCCGGGTTTTAGCTTCTTTACGCGGTTTGCCTGAAAACGATTAGACGGCCTGGACACGGACGGCTTTGATACGACCGCCCAGTCGAGTAGCCGGGGTTCTACGGGGGTTCGTCCCTTCCTCTACGATTTTTGGGAGAAAAGAAACGCGCGAAAGGAGATGCATCAAGGCTGAGAACGAGTCGACGGCTGAAGGAAGGGCCCGGACCCGTGGTGAATACCGGGGGAGTACCGGGATCCGTGTCGGCGTCGGGCGGGGGTGGTCAACCTGGCAGGTCTTCATTTGGCGTCCGTATCAAGTTCGAGTGTGCATGGTAACGCGTACGTAGTATGGGATGATTCATCCGGACCGGTGCTCTTCGATTGCGGGACACCCTTGACGAAGCTTGTGCGGGGGCTCGAGGCCCTGGGTTTTTCGCCCGGAGATATCCGCGCCGTGTTCATAAGCCACGAACACAACGACCACATACAGGCGCTTTGCCTGAAACGACCGTTTCCCGAGCGGTTCTCCATCCCGGTGTACGCGTCACCGCTCTTTTGGAGGTGGTATTTCGGGTGCGGGTACAGTCTCGACCGGGAGCTCGTGCGTACCGTACAAGACGGGGAGCGGGTAAAAGCAGGTGGTTTCGTGATCGGTGCGTTCTGGAAGCCGCATGACTCGGTAGACCCGTTGAGTTTCTTGGTCGAAGGAAAGGACGGAAGAGTAGCTCTCCTTACTGATGTTGGGCACGTCCCGTCCCGCATAATCTCGCTCTTACGCGGGGTAGAATACCTCGTCCTCGAATCCAATCACGACGTGGAGATGGAAAGAGCCTCGGGAAGGCCATATGCTCTGGTGGCGCGGGTCCTCGGCGACTATGGCCACCTCTCCAACGTCCAGGCTGGCGCGGCCCTGTCGCGGATAGCAACGAAAAACACACGCAAAGTCATCCTCGCTCATCTCAGCGTCGACTGCAACACGCCGGAAATGGCCATCCGGTCGTGCAGGGACGCCTTGGACGGATGTGGGTTTGCGGGGGAGCTCGAAGTGGCGCCAGCTAAAGACCCGGCGATATATTGTTGACAGGAGAGAACCCCGTACCTAGAATTGCATTGATGGTCTTAAGGGGGTCGAAAAATCGCTTAAAGGGGGCTGGGAATGAAATGGAAGGGCTGGGCCGTCACATTCTGGCTGAGGTCTACGGATGCGATTTTGACATCCTGAACGACCTCGATAGGATCCGGGAGATCTTGGTCAGTGCGGCTCTGTCCGCTGGAGCGGAAGTCAGGGAGAAAGCGTTTCACAGGTTTTCCCCTCAGGGTGTCAGCGGAGTGGTGGTGATTTCCGAGTCCCACATCGCCATACACACGTGGCCCGAATACGGCTACGCGGCCGTGGACGTTTTCACTTGCGGCGACCATGTTGACCCTTGGGTGGCGATGAACAAGATCTTTAAAGACTTCGGCGCTAAGTCGGTAACAGCTTCTGAGGTCAAGCGGGGCGTCTTCCAAAAGCCCCTTGCGTGTGCGGATTGAGCAAGGAATCCGGGGAAAGGTGATGTCTTATTCTATCCCGTCAAACTTGCGACGGAACCAGGTTTGAGTAAAGCCCTGCGTCCGGAAGATGGCCGCAGGGCTTTCGTTTAGGCGTGAGACTATGCAACGGAAAGAGTATATACAGGTTAAGAACTGACAGGAGGAGTCTTCCTTGGAGAGAACGCTGGTACTGGCAAAACCGGATGCGGTAGCTCGAGGGCTCGTTGGAGAAATCGTTTCGAGATTGGAGCGAAAAGGACTGAAGCTCGTCGCCATGAAGATGGTTTGGATGGACAAGGAAATGGCCGAACGTCACTACGACGTTCACCGGGGAAAAGCTTTCTTCGAGGGACTCGTCGAGTACATAACGTCTCTTCCCATCGTAGCTATGGTGTGGGAGGGGCCGTCCGCTGTGTCCAGTGTGAGGGCGGTAATGGGCCCGACGGACCCGGCCAGAGCGTCTCCCGGAACGATCAGGGGCGATTTGGCCCTGGATATCTCCAACAATCTCGTCCATGGCTCGGACTCGGTAGCTTCCGCGGAAAAGGAGATAGCTGTGTTCTTCAAACCCTCCGAGCTCTACGACTGGAAGCAGCCGGGCGAAGACTTCATCCGGGGGAAATAGCCTGAACAGGGGGACACAGGCACGAAATTCGTGACGGCGTAGCTGGACGTGCCTGGTGTGGTTTACTCAGCGGACACCCGGTGCTTCGTAACGCCCGGACCGGGAAGGGAGGAATCGGGATGATACTCGTCGGTACGGCCGGGTTCAGCTATTCTGACTGGCGAGGCGTGTTTTATCCGGAGGGGATGCACGAAAGGGAGTTTCTCGCTTATTACTCCAGAGAGTTTTCCTTCGTGGAGCTGGACTTTACCTACTACACCCAACCAAGAGCTAAAACCCTGGCGGCTATGGCAAAGAAGGTCCCGGAGGGTTTCAAATTCTGTGTAAAAGCCCACAAAACCATGACTCACCAAATCGACGGGGGGCAGGGGGTCGAGAAGGAGTTCGAGACCTTCCTCGAGGGGATTTCTCCGCTGGTTCAATCGGGCCGGTTAGGATGTGTACTGGCGCAGTTTCCCTGGTCCTTTAAGCCATCCCCCGAGAACCGGGAGTACGTCGCTTCTTTGAAGGAGCGGCTTCAAGGCGTCCCCACGGTTGTGGAGTTCAGAAACAGGGTATGGGCTCAAGAAGATACCTTTGAGTTACTACGCAGGTCGGGTTTAGGATTCTGCTGCGTAGACGAACCGCGTCTGCCGTCGCTGTTTCCTCCGGTCGCCGTAGCTACGGGACCCATCGGCTACGTCCGTTTCCACGGTCGAAATGCGGAAAAGTGGTTCAAGCACAACGAAGCTTGGGAAAGGTACGACTACATGTACAGCGAGGAGGAGCTCCTCGAGTGGATTCCCAAGCTCAGGGATATGGAGGCAAAGACTGAGGAAACCTACGTGGCGTACAACAACTGTCACCGGGGGCAGGCCGCCCTCAATGCCCGGATGCTTCAAAACCTCCTGTTTAAGTCCGGATAAGAGGGGTCTTTTCATGAGGCCGCCGGACGGATACCCGCCTAAACACCTGGTTTTTGTAGAAATGAGAGGCGACGCGGTAACCGCACTCCGCAGGGGCTTTTCGCACGTTGGGCGTCAAGCAGTTCTGTGCTAAAATTATTAGGCACCAGAAATATCTCATCTGACGGGCACCGGGAGGAACAATGAACTACGAAAATAAAGAACCCAAATCGCGGGCCGGAGAAAACGGCAAAAGCTTCAGGGCCGTACCCGGTTCCAGGTCGGAGTACGAATCTGAATCCGAAGCTCCCTACCAGTGTGACCTTTGTCCACAGACTCAGTTTCAACGACAAGCTCGAAGCTTAAAGGATGTAAAACCCGGGTGCGCCTCCCGGCGACCGGTTGGAGATAGTCCGTTGCTGGAGAACTACGCGGGCGACGACGGAGCTGGTGAACTCGAAGAAGCCGGTGAGGTGGCAACGCAAGCTGAGGGCGTAGTCCGGTCCGGCGAACCTGCCCGTGACGAAGTCGCCATATCCTTCGACGCCCGAAAAGCGGTGATGGAGCTCGCCCTTCCCGTTCTCGGGGAGATGAGCCTCATGACCCTCGTATCCTGGCTTGACATGATAATGGTAGGAGCTCTCGGTACGTGGGCCATCACCTCTGTAGGCCTTTCCAACCAGCCCATGTTCCTCGCCATGTCCGTATTCATGTCGTTTAACGTAGGTGCTACCGCTCTGGTAGCGAGATTCACGGGAGCAGGTGACCGGGAAGGTGCATCCGCCGTCGCGAGGCAGGCCCTCACCGTAGGGGTATTCCTTGGGGTTATCCTGGGAGTTCTGGGATTTACCAACGCCAGGGAAATCCTCTTGCTGATGGGTGCCAGGGAAGACGTCATCGGTCCGGGCACCGGTTATCTCAAAGTCATCTGCGTCGGATTTGTTTTTCAAGCTTCTGCCATGAGCTTATCCGCCACCTTGCGTGGGGCGGGAGATACCACCACCCCTGCCATCGCCAACGCCGCAGCTAACGTGACCAATCTTCTCGGAAACCTACTGCTCATCCACGGTTATCTCGGATTTCCCCGATTAGAGGTGCTGGGAGCTGGGATCGCCACCGCCGTGTCGAGAGGGGTGGCGTGTCTCATAATCCTGGGAAAAGTAATGCGAGGGGATGGGCGCCTGCACATATCCCTCAAAGATTCCTTCCTGCCCGATTTCGGGTTGATCAGGCGCATCCTGAAGATCGGCTTGCCCGCCGCGGGCGAGCAGATGTTGATGAGGGCAGGGCAGATCGCGTTCGCCCGGATAGTGTCGAGCTTCGGAACAACGGTGTATGCTGCTCATCAAATCGCCCTCAACATAGAAGGTTTATCTTTTAACATAGGCATGGCATTTCAAACCGCCAGCACCGCTTTGGTTGGGCAAAAGCTGGGCTCAAAAGAGCCGGAGGTGGCGGAGAAAGCTGGGTGGGCGGC